>CAMNFV010000047.1 GCA_946537515.1 uncultured Ruminococcus sp.
AACGCCCCGGACAGGAATCGAACCTGCGGCGTTTCGCTTAGGAGGCGAACCCTCTATCCTACTGAGGTACCGGGGCATATCATCATACCATATTATTATACCACATCTTTCGCATCAGGTCAAGCACCGATTTGCGGACAAAAAAGCAGATGCCTCATCAGAAGCATCTGCTTTGTCTGATACATTATTTCTTCGGCTCCAGATCAGCATAAGTAATGAGCTTGCTGATATATCTCAGGATCCGGAGTGTGTCATCCGAATCAATATTGCTGTTGTGCGTCACATCCGCATTGCGTTTTCCGTCTGCGGTAATGACAGCATCAGTATCCTCTGCTGCAAAGCGCGCCACCAGAACGGCATCGGAAACATCGACCACTTTGTCACAGTTTGCATCGCCCCAGAGAATATCCTTCGCACCGGTCACGGTTGTTTTATCCTGCTTCGTGCCGGAAGAAGACGAAGCGCTCGTCTTGGCAGTTGTTGCGGTCGTCGTTGTCGTTGTCTGCTTGGTCGTGGCTGTTGTAACGGTTGTGACAGGCGGCTTTGCAGTGCCTGCAATCTCGCCGTATACGATGCCGCATCCGACCGTAGACATATACACCTTGCCGAAGGTGCTCATATCGCCGCAGAGATAATTGCCGTTGCCGGTACCGCCGTAGAGGTGATCGGTATTGATGCAGACCCATGTCTTGCCGGCATCGGTCGAGCGGTAAATGCCTTCCGGATCGGTCTCCTGCGGCTTGCCGTACATAAACAGCGTATTGATGCCGCCGGATTTCTCCGGTGCGCCGTAGCCAACCGTCTTTGCATAGAATACAGAATCCAGCTTCGTTGCCTTGGTTGCGCCGTCCGTCAGGATATACATGCCGTACCAGCCGGCTGCCATTGCAATCGTATCCTTGGTGATATACGCCGGATCGCCGGTGCTGTCGCACATATCATAACGGCAGATCGTCTGGCCGGTAAACGTCTTGCCGTAATCCTTGCTGATGAAGAACCCGTAGTGGGATTCTTCCAGCGTCGGCTCTGTCTTGGTCATGTCAGATGCCCAGTAATCATTATGCTGAACGCCGGATGCATAGACGATCGACGGATCCTCGGGATCGACCAGCGTATAAACGGTCTTGGAAGCGGAGATCCCTTCGCACTTCGACCAGGTCTTGCCGAAATCATCGGTATAGCTGACGCCGCCCGATGCGCTGGAATTGAGAATGCGGTATTTGCCCTTGGAGAGCATTGTGATCGAGAGCTTTCCGCCGGTTGCGGCGGGTGTGAATGCGGTCCAGGTCTTGCCGCGGTCGAGCGTATAATATGCGCTGCCGGTATTGTTGCCGTCACCGTTTGCAGTCCGCGCCCAAACATTTGTATCCTGCGGGCAGACTGCGATTGCAGAGGTGCTGCCCATATTCGGCTGATACTGCGGCGGAATTGTATTGGCATCATTGTGCACAAAGCCGTCATAGTCACCGATCGCGGAGAGATTCAGGCCGTCCGGAGTTGAAGTGAAATCGAGCGAAACGACTTCCTCAACGCCGTCCGGATGGAAGGTGAAGGTCGGAAGATTGTCGTCATCCTGACTCCAGAGATTCGTGCAGACAAAAATGCCGTTGCCTGAAGTGATCCACATTTTATTGTGGTCACGCGGATCGGTGACAACCGTGCCTGACCAGTGGATCGCCTTATCACGGATCCAGTCATAGCCGCCGTCCTGCAAATAATTGGAGATGAGCGGCTGGTTCCAGCCCTTTGTCTTGCCGGGCGTGAAGTTCTCCCAGGTTTTGCCGCCGTCGAAGGAGCGGAAATACTGGTCGCCCCAGCAGGGACCGTGTTCCTCGGTCCACTCCTGCCATTCCTGATCCTGCCATTTGCCGCAGGTGCTTGTGAGCAGGTGATCGGGATTCTCGGGATCTGCCCAGACAGAGCCGAGGCCCTGTTTGTCGAGCAGCATTGTTGTTTTGCCTGTCTTCGGGGAGTAACGGTAACCTGCGCCGTCCATGCCCTCGAAGTTGATGCCTGCCATATAGGAAATGAGCAGATCGCCGTTCGGATCGACATTGATGCGGGACGGAACGAAGGTGGTCGGCAGATCTGCTTTGAGCGGTGCGAATTTGTCATCCTTCGCATCTGCGACATACATATTCGTGCCCTTGGCAGCGATCGAGACATAGACCTTGCCGCCTGTGACCGCGATCGCGCCGATGCCGTTATGCTTGACATAGCCTGCCTCACCGCTGTCCTCGATCACGCCGTAACGGATCGTTTCCTTCTCCCACCACGGCCAAGCAAGCGGATTCTTGAACAGGTTCAGGCTTGTAAAGCCGTCAACCGGCTTCCATGTTTTTCCGCCGTCGGTAGACTTGATGAGACCGGTCTTGTCCTTCGATACATCGCCGCCGGCATAGATCACATTGGGATTATCAGGATCTACCGCGATTGACTCGCCGCACTGTCTGCCGTTGCCGTTGCCGAATACCTGAATATGCTCGGTAACATCCGCAAAGGTAAAGGTCTTGCCGCCGTCGGTCGTTTTGTAGATGCGTGTCTCCGCATTGGAGAAATACGCGCAGCCGCAGAGAAAATAAGCAATGTTGTCATCCTTCGGATCGACCGCCATTGCATCGACGGAGAGCATACCGCGGTCTGCGTCCGAAATAAAGCCGAAAAGCTGCTCCCAGCATTCAGTTTCATAATTGTAGCGATATGCGCCGCCGACGTCGGTACGCGCATACATATTCTTGGTGCCGGTGACAATGCCGGAAACAAAGCCGCCGCCGCCGATGCGGAGCGTACCCCATGTCATCGTGTCGGAGATATCCTTGGTTGCAGCTGCGGAAGCAGTCCCCGCAAACGGAACAGCACTTCCGAGCAGCGAGAGTGCTGCCAGCGCAGCAAGTACATGCCGCAAAGTGTCTTTTTTCATCATAAAATAACCCCTTCTCGAAATAAAAATATCTGTTTCATTTCTTCTATTTGCCGGCCGCGGTGCCCGTATTTTCACCTTAGCCAGCTTTATTATATCAGCATTTTGCACGGGTTTCAATGTGTAAAAATAAATTATGCTGTCAGATTGTTTCTTCCTTTGCAGACAGGCGACAAAAAGACAGTTGATATCGTTTTTTCGCAGTATTGCTGCAAAAATCCTGTGCGTATTCACATGATAGTCTAACTATCATGATTCTCTTTTGCATTTTTAAAAATATCTTGTGAAATTGCACAAAGTAAAAGCCCGATTTTCGGTAAAACGTAGAAAATCATTTTCACACTTGCATGGATTTTCAACACATGGTATAATAAGTTTGTAAATTCCGTTTGCGCCTGACAGCCGTTTCCAGAAAAGAAACGTGTTTCCGAAATTTTTGCATCGGATGTATGCCGGCGCATGCGGCAGTAAGGAGAGTCTCACACATGAAAAACTTAGACACCGCAAAAATCAAAAACATCGTTCTCACCGGACACAGCGGCTGCGGTAAGACCGCTCTTGCTGAAGCACTGCTCTATCGTGCCGGTATCATCGACCGTATCGGAAAAGCAGCAGACGGAAATACCGTTTGCGACTTTGATCCGGAGGAGATCAAGCGCAAGTACTCAATCAATCTCTCGCTCGCGAGTTTTGAATACAGCGATTTCAAGATCAATCTGCTGGATGTCCCCGGTCTGATTGATTTTGCAGCCGCAACCAATGAAGGCCTCTATGCAGGCGATACCGTTATCATCTGCGTATCCGCAAAGTCCGGCGTCCATGTCGGTACGATCAAGGCATTCCAGGCCGCAAAGAAGCTTGGCAAGCATATCCTCTTCGTCGTCACCAAGATTGACGATCCGAACCAGGATTTCTATACCGTTCTCAATTCTCTGAAGGAGCATTTCGGCGCAGCTGTCTGCCCGGTTATCGTTCCGGAGATTTCCAATAACCAGTTCAAGTCGCTCGTCCACCTCGGCAGAATGAAGTCCTACACCTATGATAAGAAGGGCGTTTCCGTTGCTGCGGACGCGACCGGCATCGTTCTGAACGATAAGGAAGGCGTCACCGCCGATTCCCTGATGGACGGTCTTTCCGAGGCTGTCGCAGAGACAGACGATGAGATGATGATGAAGTATATGGATTTCATCGACGAAGGCGGCGAGGGTACGCCGTTCACGCAGGAAGAGATCAGCCACGGTATCCACGAGGCGATGCGTACCGGCCGTGCAATGCCGGTCTTCACGGTCTCCTGCACGAATCCCGCTGGCTGCGACCTGCTGCTTGAGTTCCTCAAGTACATGCCGGATCCTTCGACCGCTGCCGCACTCAAGGCAACCGATAAGGACGGCAAGGAAATCGAGGTCAAGGTCGATGCTTCCGCACCGGTCTCCGCATTCGTCTTCCGAACCGTTGCTGACCCGTTCGTCGGCAAGATGAGCTTCATCAAGGTCATCACCGGTACGCTGAAGCCGGATTCCGATCTGACCAATGCAGCAACCGGCGCTTCCGAGCACATCGGCAAGCTCTATACCATGCTCGGCAAGAAGCAGAGTGAAGTCAGCTCCGCAGTTGCCGGCGATATCGTCATTGCGACAAAGATCAGCGCGAACACAGGCGATACGCTCTGCGATCCGGCGAAGGTGCTCTCCTATGAAAAGGTGCAGTATCCGAACCCGACCTACCGCATGGCCGTCAAGGCAAGCAAGCAGGGCGATGAGGCAAAGATCTCGACCGGTCTCCAGAGACTGCTCGAAGAGGATAAGGCGCTCTCCTTCGGTCTCGATACCACCACCAAGGAGCAGATCCTTGCAGGTCTCGGCGACCAGCATCTCGATGTCGTCAAGGCAAAGATGAAGGGCAAGTTCGGCGTCGATATCACGCTCGAAGAGCCGAAGATCGCTTACCGCGAGACCATCCGCAAGAAGACCGACAAGGTTCAGGGCCGCCATAAGAAGCAGTCCGGCGGTCACGGTCAGTTCGGTGATGTCTGGATCGAATTTGAGCCGACAGACAGCGATTCGCTCGTATTTGAAGAGAAGATCTTCGGCGGCGCAGTCCCGAAGAACTTCTTCCCCGCAATCGAAAAGGGTCTCCAGGACAGCGTCAAGAAGGGCGTCCTCGCAGGCTGCCCGGTCGTCGGCATCAAGGCAACGCTGCTCGACGGCTCTTATCACCCGGTCGATTCCTCTGAAATGGCATTCAAGATCGCTGCTTCTCTCGCCTTCAAGGAAGGCATGAAGCAGGCGGATCCGATCCTGCTTGAGCCGATCGGCTCGCTGAAGGTCACCATTCCGGATGATAAGAACGGCGATATCATGGGCGATATCAATAAGCGCCGCGGCAGAGTGCTCGGCATGGAGCCTTCCGGCGAAGGCATGACCACGATCGCTGCGGAAGTTCCGGTCCGCGAGATGCATGACTTCACAATGTATCTGCGTCAGGTCGCAAAGGGCATGGGCGAATTCACGTTCGATTTCGAGCGCTATGAGCCGCTGCCTGCAAACCTCATCGACGAGGTTGTCGCAAGCGTCAAGAGCGACGATGACGACGAATAAGGGATAGCCCTTAACAATCCCAATTTTATATTGAGATATGAAAAAGCCGCTTCAGTCACAGATTGGAGCGGCTTTGATTTTGATTGTTCACTGCAAAAACGCCTGTGTACACATGGTACACAGGCGTTTTGATTTATGCGATCAGATCACATAAAAGATTATTTCTCAGCGAGCTTGGTGAGGTATGCGTAACGATCCTCAGCAGTCTTCTCTGCCTTCGCAAACAGCTCCTTTGCACGCTCCGGGAAGGAACGGGTCAGAGCGCTGTAACGAGCCTCGCCCATGATGAAGTCCTGATAAGACTCGGTCGGAGCCTTGGAATCGAGCTGGAACGGGTTCTGACCCTTAGCAGCCAGTCTCGGATCATAACGGAAGTTATTCCAGTAGCCGCACTTGACAGCCTTTTCCATTTCAGCCTGGCAGTTGGTCATGCCGCCCTTAATGGAGTGCATCTCGCACGGTGCATAGCCGATGATGAGGGACGGGCCCGGATAAGACTCAGCCTCTTTGATCGCCTTGAGGGTCTGGCTCATGTCAGCGCCCATAGCGATCTGTGCAACATAGATGTAGCCGTAGCTCATAGCGATATCAGCAAGGCGCTTCTTTGCGATTGCCTTACCGGCAGCAGCGAACTGTGCGACCTGACCGATGTTGGAGGACTTGGAAGCCTGACCGCCCGTGTTGGAGTAAACCTCGGTATCGAAGACCATGATGTTGACATCCTCGCCGGTTGCCAGAACGTGATCCAGACCGCCGAAGCCGATATCATATGCCCAGCCGTCGCCGCCGAAGATCCAGACGGACTTCTTGGAGAGGTAATTCTTGTTTGCAATGATATCTGCGCTCTTCTCGCACTTGTCAGCGATCTTCTCGAGCTCAGCAACGAGAACTTCAGTTGCAGCGGTGTTGAGCTTGCCGTCGTTGACGGTATCGAGATAATTCTGAGCAGCAGCCTTCAGATCATCGGAAGCCTTCTCGTTTGCAGCAACTTCCTTGACTTCCTCGATGAGTCTGTCGCGGATTGCCTTCTGGCCGAGATACATACCGAGACCGTGCTCTGCGTTATCCTCGAACAGGGAGTTTGCCCATGCCGGACCGTGGCCGTTTGCGTCAACGGTGTACGGCGAGGTAGCTGCCGGACCGCCCCAGATCGAGGAGCAGCCTGTTGCATTGGAAACGTACATTCTGGAGCCGAAGAGCTGGGTGATGAGACGTGCATAAGAGGTCTCAGCGCAGCCTGCGCAGGAGCCGGAGAACTCAAGCAGCGGCTTCTTGTACTGGCTGGAGATAACGGTTGCATCCGTTGCAACGTCTTCCTTCTCTGTGACCTTTGCGACACAGTAATCGAATACTGCCTGCTGCGGTTCCTGAGACTCTCTTGCGACCATCTTCAGGGACTTGGTCGGGCAGACGCCGATGCAGACGCCGCAGCCCATGCAGTCCATAGCGGAAACTGCGAGGGTGTACTTGTACTCGGTCTTGACGATCGGCTTCGGAGCGATCTTGATGTTGGAAGGTGCAGCAGCAGCTTCTGCATCAGTCAGAGCGAACGGACGGATTGTTGCGTGCGGGCAGACGAATGCGCAGCGGTTACACTTTGCACAGGTCTCCGGATTCCACTCAGGAACCATAACAGCAACGCCGCGCTTCTCATAAGCGGATGCGCCCTGCTCGAAGGTACCGTCAACGTGATCCTTGAATGCAGAAACCGGCAGGGTATCGCCGAGCATCTTGCCGACAGGATTCATGATGCCTTCAACCATCTTGACGAGCTTCTCCGGACCTTCAATCTTTGCCGGTGCAGCATCGTCAGCAGCATTTGCCCACTCAGCCGGGACATCGACCTTGACGTAAGCATTTGCGCCTGCGTCGATTGCCTTCTCGTTCATCTGAACGATCTCGATGCCCTTCTTCATGAACTTCTGAGCCTTTTCCTTCATGTAGCCGATTGCCTCAGCCTCCGGCAGAACCTTGGAAAGGGAGAAGAATGCAGACTGGAGAATGGTGTTGGTACGCTTGCCCAGACCGATCTCCTGTGCGAGGTCGATTGCGTTGACCAGATAGAGCTGGATGTTATTCTTTGCGATGTAGCGCTTGGTGTCAGCGGTGAGGTGCTGATCGAGCTCCTCCGGCTTCCACTGGCAGTTGATCAGGAAGACACCGCCCGGCTTGACGTCATTGACCATCTTATAGCCCTTGAGGATGTAAGACGGGTTATGACATGCAACAAAGTCAGCCTTGTTGATGTAGTACGGGCTCTTGATCGGCTGATCGCCAAAGCGCAGGTGCGAAATGGTGATACCGCCGGTCTTCTTGGAGTCATACTGGAAGTATGCCTGAACGTACTTATCGGTATGGTCGCCGATGATCTTGATGGAGTCCTTGTTTGCGCCGACAGTACCGTCGCCGCCGAGGCCCCAGAACTTGCACTCGATCGTGCCCTCTGCTGCGGTGTTCGGAGCATCCTCCTCAGCGAGCGAGAGGTTGGTGACATCATCCACGATGCCGAGGGTGAACTGCGGCTTCGGATCTGCCTTAGCCAGCTCTGCAAAGACTGCAAAGACGGATGCAGGCGGCGTATCCTTGGAGCCCAGACCGTAACGGCCGCCGATGACCTTGATACCGGTTCTGCCGGTCACGTTCAGAGCGGCGACAACGTCGAGGAAGAGCGGCTCGCCCAGGGAGCCCGGCTCCTTGGTTCTGTCGAGGACAGCAATCGTCTTTGCGCTTGCCGGAATTGCCTCAACGAGCTTCTCAGCAGAGAACGGACGGAACAGGCGGACCTTAACGATACCGACCTTCTCGCCCTTCTTGTTCAGGTAATCAATGACTTCTTCTGCAACGTCGCAGATAGAGCCCATTGCAACGATGACGCGGTCTGCATCAGCAGCGCCGTAGTAGTTGAACAGCTTGTAATCGGTGCCGAGCTTTGCATTGACCTTATCCATGTACTCTTCCACGATTGCCGGAACAGCATTGTAGTAGCTGTTACATGCTTCACGGTGCTGGAAGAAGATATCGCCGTTTTCGTGGGAACCGCGCATTGTCGGCTGCTCCGGATTCAGAGCACGCTGACGGAATGCCTTAACAGCATCCATATCGCACATTTCCTTGAGATCCTCATAATCCCAGACAGAGATCTTCTGAATCTCGTGAGAGGTACGGAAACCGTCAAAGAAGTTGATGAACGGAACGCGGCTCTTGATCGAAGCGAGATGTGCAACAGCAGCCAGGTCCATGACCTCCTGCGGGTTGGTCTCTGCGAGCATTGCGAAACCGGTCTGACGGCAGGCATAAACGTCGGAGTGGTCACCGAAGATGTTCAGTGCGTGGGAAGCGACGCAGCGAGCGGATACGTGGAATACGCAGGGCAGCAGCTCACCGGCAATCTTGTACATATTCGGGATCATCAGGAGAAGGCCCTGAGAAGCGGTGTAGGTGGTGGTCAGTGCACCGGCATTCAGGGAGCCGTGAACCGTACCCGCAGCACCTGCCTCAGACTGCATCTCCTCAACCTTAACGGTTGTACCAAAGATGTTCTTGACACCCTGTGCGGACCACTGGTCAACGTAGTCTGCCATCGGGCTGGAAGGCGTGATCGGATAGATACCGGCGACTTCCGTGAAGGCGTAGGACACATATGCAGCAGCATTGTTGCCGTCCATCGTCTTCTTCTTACGAACGATAGCCATAAGAATGTACCTCCATTATTATATAATAGTATATGGGCTTTCATCCGCATCCCGCAGAGAAATCCGCGGCGGTGCAGAATTTCGCTTATCTATTATACCACAAATCGCGCTGAATGTAAAGCTGTTTCCTTAATTTTCGATGATTTTTCACGAATCCGCAGGATTCCGGCATCGGGGGCTCTGTCCCTGCTGCTGAATTTGTGCATTTTGATATGTGAAATTTGGCTAATATCACGAAAATCTTGGAAAGTACCCGAAAAAGCGAAAAAATGGTTGACTGTTTTTCGCTTTTGTTGTATAATAAAGGCGGTGAAATAATGTAATGTTATTTTCACTCGTTTTGTTGTCTCCTTTCTTTTGTTCTACACATTTTGATTTGACCTCATTTTATTTGCGAAGCAGAGCATACGCTCTGCTTTTTTTCATAGCATCCGTTATTTCTGCATACAATATAACAATCAAGGAGGGCAGTCCATGAAAAAGCAAAAAAAGCGCTCCGCCCTTCCGCCGGAGCTCGCACACAAGCATCGTGTCACGATCATTGTCTGGTCCGTACTGCGTCTGCTCGTCATAGCAGTCGCCGTCCGATGCGTTTTCACGCGTCAATGGGAACGCTTTTTCACCTGTCTGCTGACGCTGACGCTTTTCATGGCGCCTTCCTTTGTCGAGCGCAAGCTGCATATCAAGCTGCCGACTGCGCTGGAGATCACCGTTCTGATTTTCATTTTCTGCGCAGAGGTGCTCGGTGAAATCGCCTGCTTCTATATCAAATATCCGCTCTGGGATACAATGCTGCATACGGTCAACGGATTCCTGTTCGCGGCATTCGGCTTCTGCCTCGTCGATCTGCTCAATGAAAACCACAGCGTCAAATTCAAGCTCTCGCCGAATTTCCTTGCGCTGGTCGCATTCTGCTTTTCGATGACGATCGGCATCTTCTGGGAATTCTTTGAATTCTCAATGGATCATCTGTTTGCGCTCGATATGCAGAAGGATACCGTTTTGACGGCGTTTCAGTCCGTGACGCTGGATGAAACAAAGCAGAATATCCCGATCGTGATACAGGATATCAAGCGCACAACCGTCGAAACCGCAGACGGTACACAGTATGTCATCGACGGCTATCTCGATGTCGGCCTGACGGATACGCTCAAGGATCTGTTTGTCAATTTTGTCGGCGCGGCCGTTTTCTCGCTGATCGGCAGAATCTATGTCCGGCAGCGCGGCAAAAACGTCATAGCTGCTGCATTTATCCCTGTTGTTGCAGCGGGGCAGCCGGTGACAGAAGAAGATACAGAAGGTTTATTACAGCATGAAACAGAAGCTTACGAAACAAGTTCTGAAGGATAAACTGCGCCCGTGGCTGCGTGCGCTGACAAACCCGCATCTGCTGATTTCCCTCGCGATTGCGTGGTTCATCACAAACGGCTGGGCCTATTGCGCGGCCGGATTCGGCTGGTATCTGGATATTCCGGTGCTGCTGCATGTCGGCTCAGTCTGGCTCGGGATCCTCTGGATGCCCGGCACGCCGGAAAAGCTCTTTACATTCGGCATTGCAATGGGCATCCTGCGGCTGATGTTCCCGGATGATACGCGCACGCTTGCAATGGTGCGCCGGAAGCGAAAGCAGCTCACGGAGCGCACCAGGCTCGAATGGCAGCGGTTCCGCGCACGCATCTCCAAAAAGAAGGATGCACCTGAGCCGGAACAGCCCGATTCCGAAAAGCAGGAAGGACAAAAATAACCGCCCCGTACAATTCGTACAGGGCGGTTTTTGTGCTGTATTATTCAGCGAATGAACGGCAGAATGCAGGCCGCAGCCGTTTGCATTGCTCTGGATTTTTCCACATAGCCGACCATTGCCGGAATCATGATCGCAGCAAGAACGGCATAAATCACGATTGCAATAATATACAGAATCAGCATCAGCTTTGCATAGTTCTTCGCCGAAGGGTCCTTCGCAACGCAGAGCATCACGATGACACCGACCAGCGGAAAGAAGCCGCAAACTGCAAGCCAGCCAAGCCATTGACCCATAGAGTACACGACGCGGCTCTGCTGGATCGGCGGCGCATAGCTCTGCGCCTGCGGTGCAGCAGCCGTTCTGACAACCTGGGTACCGCCGCAATTCGGACAGCTGGTATAATAATCCGGCAGCTCAGCGCCGCACGAAGTACATCTTGCCATAATAGTATCCTCCTATTCAGTCTGTAATCCTTCAAATTTTGTCATTAGTAGTTGCGAAGACCGTAAATCATGCCGCTGAACATGACCACACTGATAATACCGAGCACGATTCCGATAATCTGCCAGATCAGCATTGCCTTGCCGAAATTTTGCGCAGAGGGATCGCTCGCAGATTTCATCATAATGATCGGGCCGATGATCGGCAAAAAGCTGCAAAGCAGCGTCCAGAGGAACCAGCTTCCCATTGTCGTAACAGGCGGCGCCTGATATGCAGGGGGAATATAGCCGGATGTGCCGGAATAAACCGGCTGCGGGGCAGCAGCGGGCAGAACCGTGCCGCAGCTGACACATTGTGCGTATTGATCTGCATTTTGTGTTCCGCAATTTGGACAAAGTTTCATTTGTTTTACCTCCTTATGTCAGCACCGGAAGCGCTCCGGCAAGCGAACAGTCATGCAGCCCGGAAGCGGCAGCTGCAAACTGTTGCTGATATTATACCATATTCGGCAAAAAAATGCAAGATTCGCGCATAATACACATTCAACAAATTTTAAACCGTCTGCTTGTGCATTCCGTATAGTGCCGGACGTGGCTGCTGCGTGAAAATTTCGTGAGAAAACAAAAAAATCGCAAAAAGGGTATGGACATTTGTCCGAAAATCATGTATAATAGAAACTGTATCGGATTTTATCCAATCGACTTATTTTGAAGGAGGCTCTTTCTACCCATGAATCTTTTCAGGAAAGCAGGTGCGATTCTGCTTGCGGCATGTACGGCCGTGAGTTTTGCGTCCTGCGGCGAAAATACGGCAACAGCGATGACCGTCAGCGACTATGACGTACGTTCCGGCATCTACCTTTATTATTCGACCAGCGCTTACAGCGAGGCAGTCGAAACGCTCCGCAAGGGCGGCGAGTCCTTTGAGAATGCGGAAACCTCTGACGATTACAAAAAGGTTCTCGCCAAGGCGAATATCGACAATGTGACCGCTGAGGAGTGGATCCAGAACAAGGCCGAGCAGTACTGCAAGACCTTTGTTGCAATCGAAAAGGAATTCGATGCACTCGGCCTGACGCTGACCGGCGAACAGCTCGCAGCAGCGGATGCCAATGCAGCTTCCAGCATGAATTATTACGGCGATTACTTCACGAGCGCCGGTATCGGCGAGGAGACCGTCAAGGCTGTCGTCCTCAATTCCTACAAGCAGGATGCCATCTGGGAAGCCTATTACGGCAAAGAAGGCTCCAAGGGCGTTGAGGAGAAAACGCTTTACGATTTCTATGCAGCCAATACGCTCCGCGGCAAGTACATCACCATGCCGCTCAAGGACGGCGAGGGCAATCTGCTCAAGGCGGACGGCAAGAAGAAAATCGAGGAAATGGCAAACGATTACCTCAAGCGTCTGAAGAAAAAAGAGGGCAATGTCGCGGACCTGATGAATGAATTCAATTTCCTCATCGAGGAGCACGACAACTATGTGACCTCGCTCTCCGCAGCAGCCGTTACCACAACCGATGAAAGCGGCAATACCATTACCACAGAAACCACCGCTAAGCTGACGACCGATAAGGACGGCAACACCGGCACGACCGAGGCGGCGGACGAGGAAGATACCACCACGAAAGCAACCACAGATGCAGACGACGACAAGGACAAGGATGCTGACGAGGAGAAGGACGCGGACGCAGACAAGGACGCTGACGAGGACAAGGACGCTGACAAGGACAAGGATGCTGACGAGGACAAGGATGCTGACGAGGACAAGGACGCTGACGAGGATAAGGCTGCGGACGAGGAAGCAGATACCACGACAGTCGCTGCAACCGATACGACCACCACAACCACCGAGACCACGACAACGACCGAAGCAACCTATAACCACGATTATGAAGTCACACTCGCTGTCAGCACCACTTCCGCTAAGAAGGATGATGACAAATCCGAGGAGACCACAACCGAGCCGAGCTACACACCTTGCGAAAAGGTCTATAACTGGCTGGCAGACGAGAAAACTCCGCTGCTCAAGCCGGAGCTCATTAAGGATGATGAGTGCTATTACATCGTTGTCAAGCTCGATATCAAAGAGCGTATGACAGAAGACGATCTCTGGACCGAGAGCCAGATCGAGAATGTCCGTCACAAGGTGTATGACGAGGAATTCCTCGATATGATCGACAAGCTGGCAGAGGATCTGCCGTGCACGAGAAACAACCGTGCATTCAAGCGCTACAAGGTTCTGGATCTCGATTATCTCGGATATCAGCAGGCCCTGATGCAGAGCTATTACAGCATGTACGGCGGCGGCGGCGGAAATTGATTTTGTCACGCACAGCAGGAACATGAGGCTTCATGTTCCTGCTGTTTTTATCAGATGAAGGAGGATATCAATATGTCTGAATATTCTGTTCACGAGCCGATGAATGCGCATCTTGAAATGCAGCTGGAGCGCACGGTCAAAGCGCTCCAGTCGAACCGCATGGATGCCTGCTGGGTCAGGACCAAAGAAGAGGCACTCGAAAAAGTCAAAGCGCTGCTGCCGAAGGGCGCACTCGCTGCAAGCGGCGGCTCCATGACACTCGACGAATGCGGCATTACGGCGCTGCTGCGCAATGGAGACTATGATTATCTCGACAGAGCAGCCGTGGAGAAAGATGAGATCCAGGAGCTTTATCGCCGGAGCTTCTATGCGGATTGCTATCTCATGAGCAGCAATGCTGTCACAGAGCAAGGCGAGCTCTATAATGTAGACGGCAACGGCAACCGCGTCGCTGCGCTGATCTACGGGCCGAAATCCGTGATCGTCGTCGCGGGCGCAAATAAAATCGTCCAGGATATTCCTGCGGCCATAAAGCGCGTGCGATGTCTTGCCGCGCCGGCCAATGCCATGCGGCTGCATCAGGAAACGCCCTGCACGAAAACCGGCGTCTGCGCAGGCATCAAAGGTGAGCTTGCCGCCGGCTGCAAAGCGGAACAGCGCATCTGCTGCTCCTATGTCGTATCCGGTTATCAGCGCGTCCCGAACCGCATCCATGTGATCCTGGTCGCGGAAAATCTCGGCTACTGAGGCCGGCCGGACTGTCACGAAGGCACATTTTCTTCAAAATCACCGTTTTCCGCATTTTATCGCTTTTGCACAGCAAAAAAGTAAACGGATGCAGTTTCAAGCCGCATCTGCCAACTGTTTTCCACAAGATTATTCGGTTTTGAGCTTTACTTTGTGTAATATGCTGTAGGTTTGCTTGGAAAATTCGTGAAAATAGCGGCTTGTAATTTTGTGCAAGTTGTGCTATAATATTGTATATCTGCGCAATTATTGCGCGGTATCGCAAAAAATGAATGTAATTCTGCAAAAAGGAGCGTAACACAATGAAATCATTCGGTCATTTCGATGACGCGCGCAAGGAGTACGTCATTCAGTCTCCTCAGACGCCGTATCCGTGGATCAATTACCTCGGTACACAGGCTTTCTTCTCGCTGATCTCCAATACCGCCGGAGGCTACAGCTTCTATAAGGATGCACGTCTGCGCCGCATCACCCGCTACCGCTATAACAATGTCCCGATCGACATGGGCGGCAGATATTTCTATATCTCCGAGAACGGAACAGTCTGGAATCCGGGCTGGTCGCCGGTCAAGACAGCGCTCGATTTCTATGAGTGCCGCCACGGTATGGGCTATACCGTCATCACCGGTAAGAAAAATGACCTGAAGGCAGAGGCTACCTTCTTTGTTCCGCAGAATTATGACGGCGAAGTTCAGCAGCTCGTCCTGACAAACGAGGGCAGCGCAGATAAGACCTTCAAGCTGTTCTCCTTTGCAGAATGGTGTCTCTGGGATGCGCAGGATGACTGCACAAACTTCCAGAGAAACTTCTCGACCGGCAGAGTCGAGGTCGAGGGCTCGACCATCTATCACAAGACCGAGTACCGCGACAGACGCGATCACTTCGCTTTCTATACCGTCAATGATACGATCGACGGCTATGATACCGACCGCGATTCCTTCATCGGCCTCTATAACGGCTTCGGCGATCCGCAGGCTGTCATGAACGGCAAGGCGACCAATTCCTTCGCAGACGGCTGGTCCCCGATCGCTTCACACTACAAGGAAATCACCCTGAAGCCGGGCGAGAGCAAGACGCTCGTCTTCATCCTCGGTTATGTCGAGATGCCTGCTGACAAGAAATTTGAGGCGGACGGCGTTACCATCAATAAGGAAAAAGCACATGCAATGATCGAAAAGTACAATACCCCTGAAAAGGTTGCTGCCGGTCTTGCAGAGCTCAAGGATGCATGGGACAAGCTCCTCGGCATCTTCAATGTCAACACCTCGGATGACAAGGTCAACCGTATGGTCAATATCTGGAACCAGTATCAGTGCATGGTCACCTTCAACCTCTCCCGCTCCGCTTCCTACTTCGAGAGCGGCATCGGCAGAGGCATGGGCTTCCGTGATTCCAACCAGGATATCCTCGGCTTCGTCCACCAGATCCCGGACAGAGCAAGAGAGCGCCTGATCGACCTCGCTTCCACACAGCTTGAGGACGGCGGATGCTATCACCAGTATCAGCCGCTCACCAAGAAGGGCAATTCCGATATCGGCGGCGACTTCTCCGATGATCCGCTGTGGATGATCCTTTCCGTCGGCGCATATATCAAGGAGTCCGGAGACTGGGGCATCCTGGATGAGCTCGTTCCCTATGACAACGATGAATCCAAGGCAAAGCCGATGCTGCATCACCTCGATGTCTCCTTCTATCACATCGTCAACAATCTCGGTCCGCACGGCCTGCCGCTCGCAATGCGCGCAGACTGGAATGACTGCCTCAATCTCTCCTGCTATTCCGATAAGCCGGGCGAGAGCTTCCAGACCTACACCAACCCGAAGTTTGCTGCGGAAGGCGGCTACTCCAAGGTTGCAGAGTCTGTCATGGTCGCAACACTCTTTACCTATGCAGGCCCGACCTATGTCGGTATCCTGAAGCACCTGGGCAAGGATGCGGAAGCTGCAAAGGCACAGGCTGAGATCGACAAGATGAAGAAGAATGTCATGGATTCCGCATTCGACGGCGACTGGTTCCTCCGCGCTTATGATTCGACCGGCGCAAAGGTCGGCTCCAAGGAGTGCGAGGAAGGCAAGATCTTCATCGAGCCGCAGGGCTTCGCTGTTATGTCCGAGATCGGTAAGGATCAGGGCGCAGATATCAAGACGCTCAATTCTATCGACAAATACCTGAATACCAAGTACGGCCTGGTTCTGAATAATCCGGCATTCTCCAAGTACTACATCCAGTACGGCGAGATCTCGACCTATCCGG
>CAMNFV010000048.1 GCA_946537515.1 uncultured Ruminococcus sp.
GGGCTTTTCCTTCGCGAGATTCTCTTAAAGCGATTTGCTTGCTGTTCAGTTTTCAAGATATCAGGGGTTGACAAAATCAAAAATCTATGGTATAATAGATTTTGCAAACGCACCATTAGCTCAGATGGTAGAGCAACTGACTCTTAATCAGTGGGTCCCGGGTTCGAGTCCCTGATGGTGCATCAAATGGCCCGTTGGTCAAGCGGCTAAGACGACGCCCTCTCACGGCGTAATCATGGGTTCGATTCCCGTACGGGTCATATCTTGATTTCAAGAAGCTTTGCTTCTGAAATATATACGCAGAGCCGGTGTTAATGGCAATGAGGTTCCACCCGTTCCCATTCCGAACACGGAAGTTAAGCTCATTCGCGTCGAAAATACTTGGCTGGAGACGGCCCGGGAAGATAGATCGATGCCGGCACTGTTCATATTCCTCCATAGCTCAGTCGGTAGAGCACCTGACTGTTAATCAGGGTGTCACTGGTTCAAGTCCAGTTGGGGGAGCCAATATAACTCTCATACAGAAATGTATGAGAGTTATTTGTTTTTATACGAAAAGTGAATGGAATTGTATGCACTCTGCATGATATGCACGAAACGCTTGACTTTTCCGCGGAATCGTGGTATAATATACATGATCCGGAAGGACGGCTGGCCGGATCCGAAGCGTTTCAGCCGGGGCATTACAGATTGGAGGACACAAATGATTAAGATTCTCGTATTTCTTCTGATTGGTGCGCTGATTGGCTGCATCGCAGGAAAGATCATGGGCAACGAAAAGCAGGGATTTATCCGGAATGCGCTGCTCGGACTCGTCGGCAGCTTTGTCGGCGGCATGATCGGCAATCTGCTGAAGATCGGCGGCGGCTGGATCTCCGGTATCATTCTCTCGGTGATCGGCGCATGTCTGGTTTTGTTCCTGCTGGAGAAGCTGAAAAAATAATACATCGAAAAGAAACCGCGGATTGCAGCTGATCCGCGGTTTTTGTTATTCATCTGAAATCAGCGCCGTGCCGGGATAATAGTGCGCGAGAATTTCGGCGTAGCTGCATCCGTCCAGCGCCATAGCGTTCGCGCCGTACTGGCTCATGCCGACATTGTGGCCGAAGCCGTGCGTTGTAAACTGAAACTGCGCGCCGTCATATTCGACCGAAAAACATGCCGAGCGCAGCCCGAGCACTTCGCGCAGAATCTGGCCGCTCCATTCCTTGCTGCCGCAGCGAATTTGCAGAACGGTCCCCGAGGCGGTGCATTCCGGCTCAGAAAACCACTCTGCCGGCTGATCAGAAAAAGTACAGTCTGGCTGCTGTGCACAGAGCACCTTTTGCAGCGTATCCGGCGGGATGCTGATACACTCCTCGTAATCCGGCGCGCTGCGGTCTGCTTCGGATTCGACCGGCACCAGATAAGGCAGCGCATTGCCCCAGACTGTTTCCGCCGATTCCGTTTCACCGGATGAGATCGCATGAAATGCTGCGGCGATCGGCTCTTCATCATAGCAGAGCAGCTGATCGCCGACTGCGTCAACTGCTGCTGCGATTTTATCGTAGCTGTCCGTATATGCGTCCCCGTAGAATTGCTGCATTTCTTCGGCGGTGAAAAACGCCTGATAACGGCAGCCGTCATCGGAAAAATCCGCACCGTGCAGATCCGGATCGGGCGCTTCTGCATTTTGACGCCGGATCCGCTCCGCATAGGTGTGGCAGGCGACGACCTGTGCCTTGAGCGCTTCCGGTTCGTATGCAGCCGGCATTTCTGCACCGACTGCGCCGATCAGATAATCCCGCAGCGACACCGTCCGAATCGTTCCGTCAGCGGAATCCAGCACCTGATATGCACCGGATAATTCGGCTGCTCGGGGGATGTCTGCCGCCGGTTCTGTCTCTGCGGACGGCAGCACCGGATGCCGCAGGATCCCTGCCGGAATCAGCAGCATAACGGCCGCGCTGAACATGAAAAATCGGATTCGTGTCTGCATGAAAATCACTCCGTAAAATCCCGTATGAAATTCGGCTTTTGCTTGACATTAGAAGCAAAAAGCGGTATAATAAAGGGGAATGTAATATTGTAAAATGGTGTATCCATACGCCGGAAAGGGCTGTCATTTATGGTTCATAAGGATTCTATTAAAAAGTTATGTGAGGGACTGCGCGAATATTCCGCATTTGATCCCGCTTTGTATCAGAAATATCAGGTCAATCGCGGTTTGCGCCGTGCCGACGGAACAGGTGTTGTCGCCGGTATTACCAAAATCTGCAATGTGCACGGTTATATGCTCAATGAGGGCGAGGTTGAGGCAATCCCCGGCGAGCTGATTTATCGCGGTTATCAGATCACGGATCTTGTGCACGCGGTTGAAAGAGAGAATCGCTTTGGTTATGAGGAAACAGCGTATCTGCTGCTTTTCGGTAAGCTTCCGACAGCGGAACAGCTGGATGAATTTCAGAAGCTGATCTCGGATTCCCGCGAGCTGCCGGACGGTTTTATCATTGATATGATCGCCAAGGCTCCCTCGAATAATATCATGAATAAAATGGCGCGTTCTGTGCTGGCGCTTTATTCCTATGACGATGACTGCGAGGTGCAGTCGCTTGAAAATGAGGTGCGGATTGCCGTTTCGATGATCGCACATCTGCCGGTTATCATGTCGGCGGCTTATCAGGTCAAGCGGCAGCATTTTGACGGCGAGAGCCTTGTCATGCACCCGCTGCGCCCCGAGGAAACCAATGCACAGACGATCCTTTCGCTGCTGCGCCTTGACCGGAAGTATTCGCCGGAAGAAGCACATCTGCTCGATATCTGCATGATGCTGCACGCGGAGCACGGCGGCGGTAATAACTCTGCATTTGCATGTCGTGTTCTGACCTCTTCGGGCACGGATCCGTATTCTGCATATGCGGCTGCGATCGGTGCACTCAAGGGCTTCCGTCACGGCGGCGCGAATCTCAAGGTCATGCAGCAGCTGCAAATGTTTAAGGATAATGTGAAGAATCCGGAGAATGAGGGCGAAGTTGCTGACTTCATCCGCAAGGTGCTCCGGAAGGAAGCGGGCGACGGTGCAGGCCTGATCTACGGCATGGGACACGCGGTCTATACGCTTTCCGATCCGCGTGCTGTGCTGCTGAAGGAAAAAGGCTTTGAGCTTGCAAGAGGCAAGGAGATTGAGGCAGATTTCCGTCTGCTTGAAACCATTGAGCGCCTGACGCCGGCACTTGTTGCGGAGAAATCTGCACGCGCAGCTTCAAAGCATGTCTGTGCGAATGTCGATCTCTATTCCGGCCTTGTCTATAAAATGCTCGGCATTCCGTCCGAACTGCTGACGCCGATGTTTGCAGTTTCCCGAATTGCCGGCTGGTCGGCACACCGCATCGAAGAGGTGCTGACCGGCGGAAGAATCATCCGCCCGGCATATAAATCCGTGGCAAAGGCGGTGCCCTATGTGCCGCTTGCCGACCGGAAATGAACGGCAGATGGATCGCCGGTTGTCTGACGGCCGGTCTGCTGACTGCACAGCTCCCCGGATGCAGCTTTACGGCGAGTGTGGAATCTATGCTCAGCCCGCCGCGTCTGACCGTGGAGCAGGAGCAGATTTATAAGGCGCTGCAAATCGCTGCCGGTTCGCAGATCAGCCTGAAATATCCGAAATCCGGAAAGCGCCTGTCTGCGTTTATTGTTGAGGATCTCGACGGCGACGGTTCCGATGAAGCGGTCGTTTTCTATGAGCGTGCCAGAAATGCCGTGGACGAAAATCCGCTGCGCATCTGTCTGCTGGACCAGACGGACGGCACATGGAATGCGATCTCGAATATGCAGGCATCCGGCGCTGAGATAGACCGCGTGGATCTGGAGCGGCTCGGCACCAATCCGCGCACAAATCTGGTCATCAGCTACAGCATGGTAGACGGCGCGGAACACGCCGCGCAGGTGTTCCATTATGAGGAAGGGACGCTGATCGAGAATCTGACCGTTCCGTATTCTGTCATGGCGCTGCGTGATCTGGACGGCAACGGCACGACAGAGCTGTTTGTTGCGACTGCTGCGAAGAATGCAGAGCCCGCTGCGGCGAAGGTCTATGCGCTCAATGAGCGGGGCAAATATGTTCTGGATGAGCTTGCGCTGCCGGATACAATGTCTGATGTCTCGCGCATTACCTACGGAACGCTGCCGGTCGGGACAGGGAACGTGACAATTCCTGCGATTTATCTCGACGGCATGAGCGGCGCGACTTCTGTCCGAACCGTTGTGCTCAATTACCGCGAGAATCTCAACATGCTCTATGCCGACAGCGCCGAACGCATCCTGAATACGGAGCGTGCAGGCGGTTATCAGACCATGGATATCGACGGCGACGGTGAGGCGGAGATTCCGTATAACATGGCCTTCAACGGCTATTCCAATATCCCGGAAGCGAATATGCTGCGCATGACAAACTGGTATGTCTGCCGGAACGGGCTGCTGATGCGCGAGCATTCATCCTACTATTCGCTGCAAAACAGCTTTGTCTTTCTGATGCCGAAGCGCTGGGAACGCGGCGTGACGGCACGGCAGGAAAACGATGAGATCGTGTTCTATTCCTTTGATACCGATACGCCGGAAGGTGAGGAGCCGGTTCTGATTGAACCGCTGCTGCGGCTTGCGGTCGTGGCGGATCCTGTTGCGGCGGATGCGATGCAGTCGGACGGCTATCTTCTGCTGCGGCAGCAGAACAGCCGCTATTATCTCGGTAAGATTGAGGAAGGCAGCCGCTCGCTGCATCTGACAAAGAGCGAACTGCTTGTCTCAATGCGGTTTTTGCAGTAAATACGAAATAATGATACAACCTGATGAGTCTGAACTGCGCCGGATCTATACCGGCCGCGGAAAGGAGCGTAATTTATGAAACGTTTGCTGGTTTGCGAAGACGAGGATACGATCCGCGAATTTGTTGTGATTAACCTGAAGCGTGCCGGCTATGATGTCGTCGATGTCAGCAGCGGTGAGGCAGCACTCAGAGTTTTTGAGCAGGAGAACGGCAATTTTGATATCGCGCTGCTGGATATTATGATGCCCGGAATCGACGGCATCACCGTTCTGAAGCGCCTGCGCGAGAAATCCAAAACGCTCGGCATCATCATGCTCTCGGCAAAGTCGCAGGAAATGGATAAGGTCAATGCATTGATGAATGAGGCAGATGATTATATTACGAAACCCTTTGCCCCCTCGGAGCTGACCGTCCGCGTCGATGCGCTTTACCGCAGAGTCATCATGAATTCGATGAATTCCGAGGGCATCAAGATGCTCGAATCCGGCCCGTTCGTCATCAATCTCGACGGACGCACCGTCACGAAGAACGGCGAACCCATTGAACTGACTGATGTCGAATACAAGATCCTGACCTATTTTCTGAAGAATAAAAATACGGCGCTCGACCGCGCAAGCATCCTCGCAAATGTCTGGAGCGACAGCTATTACGGCGATAACAAGATCGTCGATGTCAATATCCGCAGACTGCGCATGAAGATCGAGGATGACCCCTCGGAGCCGCGCTATATCATGACCATTTGGGGCTATGGCTACAAATGGGAGGAGAAGCCCGAAAATCACAGATAAAGAGGCAGAGCCCGCATGAGGAAAAAAAGCATTACGCGCCGCTGGATCACCAACAATCTCGCGGTTATCGTTCTGATCCTGCTGGTGATCGAGCTGGCGCTGATCTATGCTGTGCAGAATTATTTTTATAACTCTGCACGGCAATATCTTGTCTCGAAGATCAATGCCGTCAACGGCGTTCTGACGCGCTATGCGGCCGATTCCGGCACGAATCTCAATGCCGAGATCCGCAGCACGCTGGAGAGCTTTTCGGATAAGGATAAAATGGAGCTCATGGCGATCGACTATGACGGCATGATCGTCCTGACCTCATCCGGATTCTCGCCGGATTATGCGATCCGGATGCCGGATTATGACGATGCAATGGGCTCGGATGCGCCCTACGGCTACAGCACCAGCCGCACCGAAAACGGTGAGCGCATTATGGCGATCAGCTTTCCGATTACCGATATCAGCGAGGAATACAGCGCGATCCGTGTTGTGACCTCGCTGGAATCCATAGATAATACGATCGCGGCATTCGTGCTGGCCGTGACGGTCGTTGCGATTGCCGTGCTGCTGCTGCTCGGACTCTCCGACCTCTATTTCGTGGGCTCGATCCTGCGGCCGATTCGTGAGATCAACAGCAACACCGAGAAATTTGCGCTCGGTGATTTCTCTGCGCGGATCAATCAGGAGAGTGAGGATGAGATCGGCGAGCTCTGCGCCGGCATCAATCATATGGCGGATGAGCTTTCCGCCGCAGAAGCGATGAAAAATGAGTTCATCAGCTCTGTTTCGCATGAACTGCGGACACCGCTGACCGCGATCAAGGGCTGGGCGGAAACGCTGACCGATATGGCAGGCGATGAGAATGCCGAGGCCGATCCCGTTATGATGCAGAAGGGACTGCATATCATCGTCGGAGAAACCGAGCGCCTTTCCGAAATGGTCGAGGAGCTGCTGGATTTCTCCCGAATGCAGAGCGGCCATTTCTCAATGCAGATGGATACCATGGATATCCTTGCGGAGCTGGGCGACGCGGTTCTCATTTACATGGAACGCGCCAAAAAAGACCATATCCGCGTGATCTATGAGGAACCGGAGATGCTGCCGTTTGTCTACGGAGACAAGAACCGTATCCGGCAGGTCTTTATCAATATCATTGACAATGCGATCAAATATTCCGATGCAGACGGGCTTGTGGAGATCTCTGCGGAAGCGGCGGAGGATAACAGCGCGGTGCGGATCACTGTCCGCGACCACGGCTGCGGCATCAAAAAATCCGACCTCGGCAAGGTCAAGACCAAGTTCTATAAGCCGAATCATACGCGGCGCGGCTCGGGTATCGGGCTGGCTGTCGCAGATGAGATTGTCACCAAGCACAACGGCACGTTGGATATTGACAGCGAAGAAGGCGTCGGGACAACTGTGACGATCACGCTCCCGGCAAAGGATGCAAAGTGACCGCGGAAAAGGCAGGAAACTATGATACTGTTTGCAGATTTTCTTATCAACGGAATCAATATTACTGCGTGGATGCTGATGATTGCAGGCGGCATTGCGGCAGTTGCCGGTGTGGTGCTGACGATCCGCAAGCGAATCGGCTGTACCGAGTTAGTTGAGGCGGAGGTTCTGGAGCATCAGACGATGTATCACAGCGGCACATTCAGAAGAGTCGGTTCGCACGGCATACACGTCACTTCACCCGGCGGTCAGCGGCCGGGCGCTGTCTATACGTACAGCTACGGCGGCATGACCTACCGGACATATCCGGTCATCAACGCAAACGGCTGCGATCCGATCGGCACAAAGCGCACGCTGAAGATCAACCCGAAGAACCCGGAAAAGTATCTGTTTACTGACCAGCAGAATGAGGTCGGGGGAATTCTCCTGTCGGTTGCCGGGATCGTGGCGATCGTTGTCGGCGCTGCAAAGCTTTGAACATGACGGAGGGTGACAGAAATGGATAAAAGACAGAATCGGATTCCGCTTCTGATGGTTTTGATCATCATGGCGGTGCTGCTGGCATTTGTGCTGGGATTGATGTTTGGAAGCTCGTCTGCACAGTTGGTGAAACGCTGTACCGAGCAGGTGACAGCGACAGTTGTTCGTGTGGACACGGATACTCGTTATGGTACGCATGGACAAAAAACTTACTATTTTCCGGTTTATTCCTATACCTTTAAGGGACAGGCATATCAGCAGAAAAGCAATGTGAATTACAAAGAGGGAACCCGTCAGGCCGGGCAGACTGTGATGCTGAAGATCAATCCGTATCAGCCTGAAGAATTCCTTGATCCCGCATATAAACGGACAAGCGGAGCGGGGATGTTTACGTTCTTTGCCTTGGCGTTTGGATTCCTGATCTTTTTGGTATACGGGGGAATCAGCTCGATGCGTGCGCATCTTCCGAAGGATACTTTGTAATCTGATGTCCGGGACTGACAGAAAAGAGAGGACAGAGCATTGCCGTATTATCGACATTATGATTCAAAGAAAATGGTACAGATGTATGTGGAGGACAGACGGCAGCGCGGCTGGCATGAGCCAAGCGGTAAACGCGGGTTTTCCTGCCTGATCGTGATTGTGATGGTCTGGGGATTCATCTCTGTCATGCCGAGAGTTGTGCTCCGGTGTTTTTGCACAGAACCTGTTTCGGCTCTTGTGATCGACGGCTATCAGTATGTTGAACATGTTGAGAAACAGGTGCAGTTTTACCGCTATGAATATAACGGTGAGGAATACAAGGTGCGGCTTCGCACAAGGTCTTTTGACAGAAATGTCAAGAGCGGCGTGCGAACAGAACTCTATATAGATACGGAGAATCCGCAGGTGTATTATAACCGGAAAAGCGGAGACAGCGGACTCCTGATAGTGGTACTGATATGGGCCGCACTCGCCGGGATTTTCATCATTGCGCTGATTACGCCGTCTTTCAGGCGGGACTGACCGGCGAAATCTGACAGATAAAACGAAGAGGATGCGTCTGCATCCGGGATAAAAGACGCTGCAATACAATACACAATCAAATACTCTATCAGATGTAATTCACCGCGCAAAAGCGCACACAGAAAAACAGAAAGGATTGATATTTTGTCAGAACAGGAACATTTGCTGGCGGCACAGGTCGCTGCACAGAATGACGCTGCCGCGCAGTTTGCGGCACAAAAGGATGCTGCCGAGGAGGCGGAAGCTGCGCTGGAAGAGGCTATGATTCAGCCGGCGGAAGAAGCAGAAGAGCCTGCTGCACCGGCAGAGCATGATCCGCAGAGAGATTCTGCTGCGGCGGAGCAATCTGCGGCGAAGGCGGAATTTGCACATAAATCGAAGATCGGCGGACAGGCGCTGATCGAGGGCGTCATGATGAAGGGCGCATTCCGCGGCGCTATGGCTTGCAGACTGCCGAGCGGCGAGATCGACGTCGAGACCTGGGATCTGCCTGCGAGCTTCGAGACCGATCCGAAAACCGGAAAGCAGCGCGTTGTGCGCAAGTGGTATAACCGGATCCCGCTGGTGCGCGGCTGCGTGAATTTTGTCATGTCAATGGTGGAAGGCTATCGCTGCATGATGAAGGCCGCGGAGAAGCAGTTTGATGAGGAAGTCGATGATTTTTGCGGCTGGAAGAAGCATGAGAAGATCGAGAAGCTTCCCGAAGAGCAGCAGTATGAAAAATTCAAGACCTGGTTCGTGGAATACCGCCGGAACAAGGATCTGGAAATGCTGAAGAAGGATAAGGATTATCAGGCGAAGGGGGATCCGACGCCCGGTATGATCCGTGATCGCTGGGCATATCTGAAAAAGGCGTCCGAAAACTATGAATATGAAGAGCCGAATAAGCTTGAGAAATGGCTTGACGAAAAACTCGGCGACAAGATTTTCAATATCATCATGGCGATCGCAATGGTACTCGGCGTGGTGGTTGCATTCGGATTGTTCCTCTATCTGCCGCGTCTGGTGGTATCGTTTATCAAGCCGCTGACCGACAGCCAGATTATCAAATCCTGCGCAGAAGGCCTTGTCAAGATCATTCTGTTTGTTGCGTATATGTGGGTGACCGGCCTGACCAAGAGCATCCGCAGAACCTATGAATATCACGGCGCGGAGCACAAGACGATCGCCTGCTTTGAGGCGGCGCTTCCGCTGACTGTTGAAAATGTGAAGAAGCAGTGCAGATTTCATCCGCGCTGCGGCACAAGCTTTATCTTCCTTGTGCTGCTGATCAGTATTTTCTTCGGCTGCTTCAATCCGTATCATGTTGTTGTACAGCGTGTGTTATTCGGACTTGTGCTGCTGCCGCTGATCATGGGCGTCAGCTATGAGCTGATTCGGCTGGCCGGCAGATATGACAATCCGCTGACCCGGATCCTCTCTGCGCCGGGACTCTGGATGCAGCGCATCACGACGAAGGAGCCGGATGCTTCGCAGATTGAGTGTGCGATCGCAGCCATGACCCCCTGCATCCCCGAAAATCTCGAAGACGACATCTGGTAAGCCCGCAGGGCGGGCCGCCGATATAACACCGAAGTGAGCGTGTTGTGCGGGGGAATGTTGATGTCTCGTCTTTTGTACGCAGACAAGTTCCGGACTGTGAGACCCGCAGGGCGGGCCGCCGATATAACACCGAAGTGGACGTGTTGTGCGGGGGAATGTTGATGTCTCGTCTTTTGTACGCAGACAAGTTCCGGACTGTGAGACCCGCAGGCCGGGCCGCCGATATAACACCGAAGTGGGCGCGCTGTGCGGAATGCGCTGACGGAATGAGGATAGAATCAGAATGAAACAATTTGAGCCCAATCTGCACCGTGAGCTGACGACGCTGCTGGCGGCGGGCGGAATCGAAGATGCGGAACTCGAAGCCAAGTGGATCTTAGAGGATGCCGCATCCGAAGCGCAGGCGCGTCAGATTGCAAAACGGCGCGCAAATCATGAGCCGCTGCAATATTTGCTCGGTGAGTGGGAATTTTACGGGCTGCCGTTTTGCGTCGGAGAGGGCGTCCTGATTCCGCGGCCTGATACTGAAACACTCGTAGATGCAGTGCTTTCACGTATTCCGGATCGCAGCGGTCAGCAGATTCTCGATCTTTGCACCGGCAGCGGATGCATCGCGCTGACGCTTGCAGCGAATCTGCCGCACAGCCATATTACCGGGCTGGAAAAAAGTCCCGCTGCACTCCGCTATGCGCAGAAAAATCAAGAGCTGCTGCATATAAAAAATGCGCAGATGCTTGAAAAAGATGTCTTGCTGCCGGAGACTGCGGCGGCATATCACAGCCTTGCGGCGATTGTCAGCAATCCGCCCTATCTGACAGCGGATGATATGGCGAATTTACAGGAAGAGGTCAGATACGAACCGGCGGCGGCGCTTGACGGCGGCAAAGACGGTCTGCATTTTTACCGTGAAATCACGCGGCTCTGGCGTGATGCACTCTGCGCGGGCGGCTTGCTCGCCTATGAGGTCGGGGTGTATCAGGCAAATGATGTTGCCGCAATATTATCTCAAAATGGATTCAGACACATCGAATGCATCCGCGATCTCGGCGGAATTGAACGTGTGGTGCTCGGACGAAAGGAGTCATCATGACAAGAAAAGAACGCTCGGAAGCGTATTTGAAGGAACACGGCGTCAGGATCAATCCGCATCTGCCGGATATTGATACCAAGGGCGTCAAGTCCGCAGAGGAGATTCTGCGGCGTGCTGTTTCGGCATTTCTTGCATCGCAGATCGCAGCGGATCTTGCCGCGGGCAATGATGTGCAGGAGAGCGCAAGATTCTTTACGGGACTGCTCGTGCGCTTCGGGCTGCAAAATGATCTGACAACCGCGGAGCAGCGCCTTTTTGCATATTATGATCCGGAAGCGCCGCATACGGTGTCGAAGGAAGAGGCCGCAGATCTTTCATGGCGCATGGAGATGTGTATGCCGCTCTTCTGGGCATGCGGCCTGCTGACGGATGAGCTGCCCTATCCGGATCGTCCTTCGGATATCGGCGCGCTGGTTCGGGTGATCTCGGCGGCAGAGGATTTTGATGTCCTGCGGATCCTGGCAAAGCCTCGTTCGGAAGAGGAAATTCTCGATCGGGCAGATCTGCTGTTCCGGATGGACTGGGCGTGTGTCGATGCGCAGCTGAAGCAGGAAAAGCCAAGCGGCTGGCTCTATTATGATGTCGTCATGGAGCAGCACAAGGGCTTGAACTGGATCATCGGCGCTGTGGATGCAGAGGATTGGGATAACGTCAAGCCGCATACCTAAGCCGGTAGAACCGGCAGCCGGTTTGGCAGCGAAGTGGGTGCAGTATGCAGCGTGTGCGTGTGACTCGTCTGTGATAGACGGCCATTTTCACTCGTACAGGCAGGAAACAACTGATCAATCTATGCGGGGTGATCCGCAGAAAGGATATGGATATGGCAAAGGCAGAACTCAAAAAGAAGAGCGTAACCGTCATCAAGCAGACGAACAAAGAGGATAAAGAGAAAGCGCTGAAAGCCGCGATCGCACAGATCGAAAAGCAGTACGGCGCAGGCGCTGTTATGCGTCTTGGCTCGAACAGCGTACAGAATGTGGAAGCGATCTCGACGGGCTCGCTCTCGCTGGATATGGCGCTGGGAATCGGCGGCGTGCCGCGCGGCAGAATCGTTGAAATCTACGGACCGGAGAGCTCCGGTAAAACGACCGTTGCGCTGCAAATCATCGCAGAAGCGCAGAAAAACGGCGGCGAGGCTGCTTTCATCGACGTGGAACATGCGCTCGATCCGGTTTATGCGCAGGCACTCGGCGTTGACATCGACGATCTGCTTGTTTCGCAGCCGGACAGCGGCGAGCAGGCGCTTGAGATCGCTGAGGCACTTGTACGCTCCGGCGCGCTCGATGTTATTGTCATTGACTCCGTTGCTGCAATGACCACCCGTGCCGAAATTGAGGGCGAAATGGGTGATTCTCATGTCGGTATGCTCGCGAGACTGATGTCGCAGGCGATGCGTAAGCTGACGCCGGTCATCTCCAAATCCAACTGCGTCGCGATCTTTATCAACCAGGTGCGTGAAAAGATCGGTGTTATGTACGGCAACCCCGAGGTCACGACCGGCGGCAGAGCGCTGAAATTCTATTCCTCTGTCCGTATGGAAGTCCGCAAGGGTGAGGCAATCAAGAACGGCGCCGAAGTCATCGGAAACCGCACCAGAGTCAAGGTCGTCAAGAATAAGGTTGCACCGCCGTTCAAAGAGTGCGAATTTGACATGATGTACGGCAAGGGTATCTCCCGCATCGGCGAAGTGCTCGACCTTGCAACCGATCTCGATATCATTCACAAGAGCGGTTCCTGGTTCAGCTACGGCGACCGCAAGCTCGGCCAGGGCAGAGATGCCGTCAAGGAGCTGCTGGAGACCGATGAGGCATTTGCAAAGGAAGTCGAGCAGAAGATCATGGAGCAGAAGGAAAGCCTTGTGCTCGCTTCCAAGAAGAATAAGAAGGCGGCTGCTGTTTCGGATGCAAAATCGAAGGCGGAGCAGGCTGTTGCAGCGACCGGCGCGGCACTCGATGCTGTCGGCAATGATTCGGATGATGATTTCGAGGAGTTCGCTCCGGAGGAGTAATCCGGCATGAAGATCACGGAGATCACAAAGGGCAAGGGCAAGCTCTATTGCGTCGCGCTGGAGGATGACAGCAAGCTTTGGCTGCATTCCGATCTGCTGCAAAATGAATTCCTGCATATCGGGGACGACCTTTCGCAGGAACGCATTGCAGACCTGAAACAGCGTGCCGCAGAGCACCGCGCCTATGAATACGGGCTGTATCTGCTGGAGAAGCGCGGCTATTCCTACCGGGAGCTCTATGAGAAACTCTCCGCTGCACCGAATGCGCAGGAGGATGCCGTTCTGAAGGCGCTGGAAAAGCTGACGCGCTACGGCTTTCTCAATGATGCGCTCTATGCGGAGCAGCTTGCAAGGCACTATGTTGAGGGCAAAAAATACGGGCTGCGGCGTGCGGCATTTGAGATGAAGCACCGCGGTCTTTCGCAGACGGATATTGACGATGCACTTGCTGCATATGACGATCCGGTGCGCATCTCGGAGATGCTGCTTGAACTGCTGCAAAAGAAGTATGCGCGGTATCTGACCGATCCGGATGACCGGAAATCGGCGGAAAAGGTCACGGCGGCACTTGTCAGGCGCGGATTTACTTACCAGCAGATCCGGTATGCATTGGAAGATTATTATGCGCTGCTTTCGGAACAGGAGAACTGACGGCGGCACATGATGTCAGCGGGCACTGCCCGTCAGCAGATCCGGTATGCATTGGAAGATTATTATGCGCTGCTTTCGGAACAGGAGAACTGACGGCGGCACATGATGCAAAATTTTTCGCGCCTCACTCCAATCTCAATTTAAAGGGGTCTATATATGATTGTCAGTATGGTATCACTTGGCTGTGCCAAGAATCTGGTGGATTCAGAGCGGATGCTGTATCTGCTCAAAGCGGGCGGCTATACGCTCACAACAAATCTCGCAGAGGCCGATATCGCCATTGTGAATACCTGCGGATTTATCCAGGCGGCAAAGGAAGAAGCGATCGACACCGTGCTGGAGCTCGGTTCGCTGAAGGCTTCCGGTTCGCTCAAAAAGATCGTCATAACGGGATGTCTTGCGGAACGCTATAAGGATGAAGTCGCGGAGCAGTTCCCGGAAGCGGATGCAGTCATCGGCATCGGCGATCAGACCGAGATCGTGAAGGTGCTCGATTCGATCACACAGGATCAGCGTGTCACGCGCTTTGCACCGAAATGCAATATGCCGCTGACCGGCGACCGCATCATCGCGACGCTTCCGTTTTATGCATATCTCAAGATCGCAGAGGGCTGCTCAAACGGCTGTACCTACTGCGCGATTCCGGCCATCCGCGGCAAATACAGGTCGGTGCCGGAAGATGCGGTGCTGAAAGAGGCCGAATCTCTGGCGGCATCCGGCGTGAAAGAGCTGATCGTCATTGCGCAGGATACAACGCGCTATGGCGAGGATCTCTGCGGTGAATCAAAACTCCCGGAGCTGCTGACAAAGCTCTGCAAAATCAAAGGCTTCCGCTGGATCCGGGTGCTCTATTGCTATCCGGAGCGCATCAGCGATGAGCTGATCGACGTCATTGCAAGAGAGCCGAAGATCGTCAAGTATCTGGATATCCCCGTGCAGCATTGCAATGATGACGTGCTGAAGGCGATGCGGCGCAAATGCGATGCAGCGAGCCTGCGGGCGCTCTTCAAAAAGCTGCGGGCGCGCATCCCGGGGCTGACGCTGCGGACAACGCTTCTGGTCGGATTCCCCGGCGAGACCGATGCGCAGTTTACCGAGCTTTCGGAATTCGTGCAGGAGATCCGGTTTGACCGGCTCGGCTGCTTTGCCTATTCCGAGGAGGAGGGGACTGTCGCGGCGCGCATGGAGAATCAGGTCGATGAAGAAATCCGGCAGCGGCGCGCAGAATTGCTCATGGAGCAGCAGATGCAGATTGCAGCAGAACTCAATGCGGCGCGTGTCGGAACGGACACAGAGGCCGTCATCGAAGGCTATGACAACGAGGCAGGGGCATGGATTGCGCGGACGGCAGCCGATGCACCGGATATTGACGGAAGGCTCTATATCGCCGGAACGCCGGCAGACGACTATCGGATCGGGCAGTTTGTGCAGGTGCATGTGACCGCGACAGTCGAGGATTATGATTTGATTGGTGAGGTGACCTTGCGTGAATACGCCGAATAAGCTGACGCTGCTGCGTGTAGTGCTGGTGCCGGCATTTGTCCTGTTGTTTTACTGGAATTTCCCTTCGCATTATCTGCTCGCGACGCTTGTATTTGTCGCGGCCGCGATTACGGATGCCGTAGACGGGCATCTGGCGCGGAAGAATAATCAGGTCACGGACTTCGGAAAGTTCCTTGATCCGCTGGCGGATAAGGTGCTGGTCGTGACGGCGCTCTCCTGCTTTTTGCAGCAGCAGAAAGTGAATATCATCTGCTTTCTGCTGATTGTTTCGCGGGAATTTATGGTATCGGCGCTGCGGCTGGTTGTTGCGAATAAAGGAACGGTCGTGCCTGCGAGCTTTGCGGGCAAGCTGAAAACCGCGTTTACGATGATTGCGCTGATTACGGCGCTGGTTTACTGGTCCTTCCGGCTGGATTTCCATGCATTCGGGCTTGCAATTCCGGATGCGGTTTATACCGGCGCAGAGGTGCTGCTGCAAATCCTCTTCTGGATTGCCGCCGTGCTGACGGTCTGGTCGGGGGCGGAGTATCTCAAAGCCTACTGGAAGGATATCAATCCGAATAAGTGAAAGCGCTTCGTGCTGCGCAGATAAACAAAAAGCCGTACAACAAGGTTTGCCCCTGTTGTACGGCTTTCTTATTTTCGCTGGGAATGATTACTCGATTTCTTCCACGCGGACATTCTGGATATAGACGGTTGCTGTCGAACCGCGGTGACCGAGATTGAATTCAAGACGACCGTTCGGATCGTTCTTGTCTTTCATCTCAAAATCGTAGGTGAATGTGGTCTTTTCGGTCGGGACGGTCAGCGTGGTATCCTGCAAATAACGGATCCAGCCGGCGGTCGGTGCGGAGACACAGACGACGATATCGCGCTCTTCATCCGCCCATGCATCGAATGTGACGCGGTATTTTTTGCCCTTGATCATCGGGAGCTCCGGCTGCACGAGCTGCACGGA
>CAMNFV010000049.1 GCA_946537515.1 uncultured Ruminococcus sp.
GGCAGAGGCTGCGGAAGAAGCGGCGGAACCGGAGAAGAAGAAAAGAGGCTTCTTCAGCTTCTTCAGACGCAAGAAATAACGGGGGCAGGAATCATGAAACTGGTGCTTGCTACAAACAACAAAAACAAGCTGCGTGAGATCCGCGAAATGCTCGCGGATACGGGGATCGAAGTGCTCTCGCAGCGGGAAGCGGGCTTTGATGCCGATGCGGATGAAACAGGCTCGACCTTTGCCGAAAATGCCGCGATCAAGGCAAACTGCATCCGGCAGATGGCTGCGGAACAAGGTCTTTCCTGCTGCATTCTCGCGGACGACAGCGGCCTTTCCGTCGATGCGCTCGACGGTGCGCCGGGGGTGTATTCCGCACGCTGGGCGGGCGAGGACGCTTCCGATGCCGATCTGATCGCAAAGCTGCTGCATGAGATGCGGAATGTGCCGGACGGTCAGCGCGGCGCGCATTTTGCATGTGTCATGTGCCTGATCACCCCGGACGGCGCGGAGCATCTTTTCTATGGGAAGGTGCAGGGCGAAATCCTCCGCGAATGCCGCGGCGAAAACGGATTCGGTTATGATCCGGTATTCGGCTATCAGGGCAGATCCTTTGCTGAAATCCCCGCAGAGGAGAAAAATGCAGTCTCGCACCGGCACAATGCACTCGTACAGGTTACAGATTGGCTGAAGCAAAATATGCAGTAAGAGGAACAAAAAATGATGTACAAAAGAATCTGCCCGAAATGCGGCAGCAATGATATCGTAATTGTGGACGGCTCGGCCGGCGCTTACGGCTCCGGCAATAATATCATGACCGGCGGCACGATCTTTTCAGCGGTCAAGGTCGATCGCTATATCTGCGTGACCTGCGGATTTACGGAAGAATGGATCCGCAAGGAAGAGCTTGATAAGCTCGGCAGATCAAAGAAATGGCACCGCTGATTTTCACAAAGGAGAATCTATATGCTGAACAGTAAACAGCGCGCACAGCTGCGCGGTCTGGCTTCGACCATGGAGAGCATCCTGACCGTCGGAAAGGGCGGAATGAGCGAACAGCTCTTCAAACAGGCTGCCGATGCGCTCCATAAGCGCGAACTCATCAAGGGCAATGTGCTCGAAACCTGCGAATACTCCGCAAGAGAAGCTGCGGAGCTCATCGCAAATGAAACAGGCGCCGAGGTCGTCTGCTCGATCGGCAATCGCTTCGTGCTCTATAAGCCGAATCCGAAAAAGCCGGTCATTCAGCTGGCAGACAGCAAGAAAAAGAAATGAGCAGCAGGTGGGGGCTGTTCGGCGGCAGCTTTAATCCGATTCATAACGGGCATTTGCATCTGGCACGCGCCGTCAGACGGGCGCTCGGACTCGAACGCGTCGTCATCATGCCGACCGGCGAGGCACCGCACAAAAGCTCGGCGGAATATGCGCCTGCGGCGGATCGGCTCGAAATGTGCCGGCTCGCGGCGAAACCCTATCGCTGGATGCACATTTCTGATTATGAAACACGGAAATCCGGGAAAAGCTATACTGTGGATACGCTGCACGCGCTCCGCGAAATGTATCCGGATACCGAATGGACGCTGATGATCGGCAGCGATATGCTGCTGAGCTTCCGGAAATGGAGAGAATGGCAGGAGATCTTGCAGATTGCGGAGCTCTGCGCTGTCTCCAGAGAACGCGGCGATCTGCCCGAACTCAATGCCTGCGCAGAGAGCCTGATGAACGAAGTTCCCGGCGCAAATATCCGGGTTCTGACCGTCCGGGCGATGCCCGTTTCCTCGACGGAGATCCGGCAGAATCTGCAAAAGAATGCGGATTGCTCTTGCCTTTTGCCGGAAAATGTAGTACAATATATTCGGGAGAAACATCTGTATTTCCCGGATGTGAGGTGAGTGTTTTGAGTAAAGCGGATCAGAATGAGCAGATCCGGAGCATGACCGCGCTGCTGAAAGCACGGCTTTCCAAAAAACGGTTTACGCACTCTGTCAACGTTGCACGCGCTGCCTTTGCGCTCGCGGAACGCTGGGGTGCCGATCCGCAGCGTGCCTATCTTGCAGGACTGCTGCATGACTGCTGCAAGGAGCTGCCCTTCGCGGAACAAGAGGAACTGATGCGGGACGGTCCGTTTCCCGTCACAGAAACCGAATGGCTCTGCAAGCCCGTTTGGCATGGCGTGGCTGCGGCTTCTTATATGCACGCGGAGCTCGGCATTGACGATACGGAAGTATTGAGCGCGGCGCGCTGGCATACCGTTGGACATGCAAATATGACAAAGCTGGAAGAGATCGTCTATATGGCCGATCTCATCTCTGCCGACCGCACCTACCGCGACGTCGAGCGCTTCCGCAAAATGGCGCAGAATGACCTCGATAAGGCCATGCTCTGTGCTTTTGAGTGGGCAATCGAAAGCGTTCTGAAAAAAGAAACGCCGCTTCCGGTTTCGACCGTTGAAGCATATAATTTTTATCTGAAAAAGATCGCGGCCCGTTCAGAGGGCAAATCCGAGCCGAAAGCAAAAGCTTCCGAGCACCGGAAATAATCTTTTCGCAGGTTCATTCGCAAAGGAGCATTTTACCACATGCGTATTGATGATACACAGGAACACCGCCGGCCGAGACAGCCTTCTTCCCAGCAGACGCACCGCGAAAGCAGCGTCCGCAGCGGCAGAAGGAGCGTGCAGGGTGCACCGCGCAGCCGCTATGCAAATGAGCGGCGGCGGCCCGATCTCTATGAGGAGACACGGCGTCCGCGGAACAGCACGGCTTCCCGCAGCAGCGCAGCTCATCACGGCAGCGCCGCAACTGCGAAGCATCCGAAGCTGAGCAACAAGCAGCGGATCAAGACGGCGGTCTTTATTCTTGTGATCCTGATTCTCAGCATTTTTCTCATTCTGCATCTGCCTGTTATTCCCTATACCACGATGGATCACCTGGGCAATGAGACAACTACCCATATCTCGCTGATGAAAAAATTTCGGCATTGGCAGCCCTTCCTCGATATTGACGGCGAACTGGAATCCAAAACCTATTCCATGGAGCCGAAAAAAGAGCTCGAAGGCGTCAAGGACGGCGTCATTGATGACGGTCTTGATCTGGAACAGATTCAGGAAGGGCAATTCGGCGTGCTGTTCCTCGGTACGGACGAATCCCGCTCCAATACCGATGTCATCATGCTGGCAATGTTCGATATCCGCGGCAATGAGATCCATATTCTCCAGATTCCGCGCGATACCTTTGTGCCCGGCTTTACTTCCTTTGAAGCGGGCAAGCTCAACAGCGTCTATACGCTCGGCAATCCCAATAAAGCACCTGTACAGCGCGTCGTGGACTGTCTCGAAACGCTCTATAAGGTTCCGATCGACCGCTATATCACGACAAGCTGCAGCGATATCGCGGAAATCGTCGATATCATCGGCGGCGTCCCGATCAATATGCCCTATACGATCACCTATGAGGCCGATAAGATCATCAATCAGGGCGAACAGGTTCTCAGCGGGCAGCAGGCTGAATGGATGGTTCGCTTCCGCCATGATTACACCGAGGGCGATATCGGCAGAATGAAGGCGCAGCGCATCTTTATGGCTGCTGCTATGGCAAAGGTCTGCAAGATCAACAGCATTGAAATGCTCGGCTATATCAATAAGATCGTGGACAGAAAGCTCATCGGTTCCAATCTCACGGTCGATGAAATCAGCAAGCTCTCTGATTTCGCATCTTCAATCGGCATGGATAAGATCACGATGCATATGCTGCCGGGCGAAGGCTATAATTACTACCCGCCCAATCCCGGTGAGATCGAGTACTATTCGGTCTGGCTGATGCATAAGCAGCCCGTTACCGATCTGCTCAACCGGTATTTCCGGCCGTATTTTGAACCGGAAAACGATCTCCCGATCGTCGAGATGCTGACACCCGATCAGTATCAGAGCACGCTTTATGATGACGATATGACGGACTTCCAGCGGCTGGAAAGCGGCGACACCTTTAACGGAAAGTAGGATTCCGCAGGGCGTCTGAGGTCTGCCGGTGCACCATTTCAGCTGCGCGCGGTGAGCGCGCCCGACTGAACTGAATAACGAACTGTTCCGCTCATAGTGCGCAATAAAGGCGAAGCAAATTGGATGCCGGTTCTGCCGGCGGAAAGGAGTGTTGAATATGACGACACAGGAAAAACTCGAAAAAATCGTGAAGATTCTGGACAGCAAAAAGGCCGAGAATATTCAGGTCATCGGCATTACCAATCTGACAATCATCGCAGATTATTTCATCATCGCGACCGGTACCAGCACCACGCAGGTCAAATCCCTCGCGGATGAGGTCGATTTCCAGCTCGGTCAGCTTGGCATTGAGCCGCGCGGCATTGAGGGCGTCAGAGCCGCAAACTGGATCGTGCTCGATTACGGCGATATCGTTGTGCATGTCTTCTACCGCGATACCAGAGACGAATATCAGCTCGAACGCCTCTGGGCAGACGGTGAGCAGGTTGATATCTCCAACCTGCTGATCGACGGCGATGCAAAATGAGCAATTCGCTCGGCAAAGGGCAGAAGCTCGGCATCATCATCGCACTTTATCTGATTCTGAAACCGGTATTGAACCGGCTTGTGCTCGGCGGTTCGATCCTGCCGGTCGTCATCGGCATTGCGGCACTCTTTTGTCTGTACTTCGGCATCAGACGGAGCAATATTGTCATTGCTGTACTGCTCATGCTCGGCGCCTGTGCCTATCTGCCTGAGAATCTCCGGTATATCGGTTTCAACCGCTATATGATCTACCTTGCAGAGGGCATCGCGGATATGCTCTTTGCCGTTGTACTCGCATTTCATCCCGATATCCGCAGGCATTGCAAATTGTCAAATTAAGCGAAAGTGAGGCTTTTTTAATATGCAGGAATACAGTTTTTCCGCAGTCGAAAAAAAGTGGCAGGATTACTGGGATCAGCACCAGACCTTCCGCGCTGTGAACGGCTCTGATAAGAAAAAGTTCTATGCGCTCGTTGAATTCCCGTATCCCTCCGGCCACGGTATGCACGTCGGTCACATCAAGGCTTATTCCGGCCTTGAGGTCGTCAGCAGAAAGCGCAGATTGCAGGGCTATAATGTCCTCTTCCCGATCGGCTTCGATGCTTACGGTCTGCCGACCGAAAACACCGCGATCAAAACCGGCGTACATCCGCGTCAGGTGACCGATGAAAACATCAAGAAGTTTACCAGTCAGCTCAAGCGCGTCGGCTTCTCCTTTGACTGGTCGCGCGTGGTCGATACCACAGAGGAAGGCTATTACAAATGGACACAGTGGATCTTCCTCAAGATGTTCGAGCACGGACTCGTATTCCGCGATAAGACTATGGTTAACTACTGCCCCTCCTGCAAGGTCGTTCTCTCCAATGAGGATTCGCAGGGCGGCAAGTGCGATATCTGCCACAGCGATATCGTTCAGAAAACCAAAGAGGTCTGGTATCTCCGCATTACCAAGTATGCGGATAAGCTGCTCGAAGGCCTCGAAACTGTCGATTATCTGCCGAATATCAAGCTCCAGCAGGAGAACTGGATCGGCAAATCGACCGGCGCTTTCGTAAACTTCAAGATCAAGGAGCAGGATGAACAGCTCCGCATCTATACCACGCGCCCGGATACCCTCTACGGCGTCACCTTCATGGTCATGGCACCGGAACATCCGATGATCCAGAAATACCGCGATGCGATCGCGAATATTGACGCACTCGATGCCTATAAGGCGGAATGCGCGAAGAAAACCGAGTTTGAGCGTACACAGCTCGTCAAGGATAAGACCGGTGTCAAGATCGAAGGCCTGACTGCCGTCAATCCGCTGACCGGCAAGGAGATCCCGATCTATATCTCGGACTATGTTATGATGGGCTACGGTACCGGCGCGATCATGGCCGTTCCGGCGCATGATACCCGTGACTACGAATTCGCAAAGAAATTCGGCATTGATATCATCGAAGTCATCAAGGGCGGCGATATCGAAAAGGAAGCCTATACCGGTGACGGTGAAATGGTTAATTCCGGCGAGCTCAACGGCATTACCAACAAGAAAGACGCCATTGCAAAGGTGCTGACTGTCCTCGAAGCAAAGGGCTGCGGCGAGCCCGGCGTGCAGTATAAGATGAAGGACTGGGCGTTCAACCGTCAGAGATACTGGGGCGAACCGATTCCGCTTGTCCATTGCCCGAAGTGCGGCATTGTTGCGGTTCCCTATGAGGAGCTGCCGCTCAGACTGCCGCCCGTTGAGAACTTTGAGCCGGGTACCGACGGCGAATCGCCGCTGGCAAAGCTCGATTCCTTCGTCAACTGCAAGTGCCCGAAGTGCGGCGGCGCTGCAAAGCGTGAGACCGATACCATGCCGCAGTGGGCAGGTTCCTCCTGGTACTTCCTGCGCTACTGCGATCCGACAAACGACAAGTGCCTTGCCGATATGGATGCGCTCAAATACTGGATGCCGGTTGACTGGTATAACGGCGGTATGGAGCATGTCACCAGACATATGATCTACTCCCGCTTCTGGCATAAGTTCCTCTATGACATCGGCGTTGTTCCGACACCGGAGCCCTATGCAAAGCGTACCGCGCAGGGACTCATCCTCGGTCCGGACGGCGATAAGATGTCCAAATCCAAGGGCAATGTCATTGACCCGAATGACGTTGTCGATCAGTACGGCGCGGATGTCCTGCGTCTGTATGTCCTCTTCATGGGCGACTACGAAAAGGCTGCACCGTGGAGCGAGGACAGCGTCAAGGGCTGCAAGCGCTTCCTCGACCGCATCTGGGCGCTCCAGGATCTCGTCACCGACGGCGACGGCTACAGCGAAAAGCTCATGACCGCAATGCACAAGACCATTCGCAAGGTCTCTGAGGATATCGAGAACCTGAAATTCAACACCGCAATCGCTGCGATGATGACGCTCGTCAATCAGATCTATGCGGCCGGCAGCATCACCAAGGGCGAATTCCGCACGCTGCTGATCCTGCTCAATCCGTTTGCACCGCATATGACCGAGGAAATCTTCTCTGCGCTCGGTCTCGGCATCCTCAATGAGCAGTCCTGGGTCGATTATGATCCGGCTCTCTGCGTTGAGGCTGAGGTCGAGATCGTCGCACAGGTCTGCGGCAAGATCAAGGCAAAGCTGATGATTCCGCAGGGCGCGGATGAGGAAACTGTCGTTGCGCTCGCGCTCAAGGATGAGAATATGCAGAAGGCTCTTGACGGAAAAACAATTCGCAAGCAGATTTATGTACAAAATAAGCTGGTGAATTTTGTTGCAAATTAACGAATTCCGTCCGGAATCTGACTCTCATCAGAATTATGCTTGACAAAACGTATAAATTGTGGTACAATATACGTGTATTCAAATTTTGGTTATAAGGAGCATCTATATGCGATGCCTCTTTATAGATAGCCTCTGTCGTTGGACAAAGGGAGGGAAAAATTCGTGGCAGAAGTACGCGTTGGTAAGAACGAGTCCTTGGATACCGCTCTCAAGCGTTTCAAGCGTTCCTGCGCAAAAGACGGCGTCATCGCTGAGGTTCGCAAGCGCGAGCATTACGAGAAGCCTTCCGTAAAGCGTAAGAAGAAGTCTGAAGCAGCTCGTAAGCGCAAGTTCTGATTCTCGTCCGGAGTCGTTCGCCATGCCGCTGCGCACTGCGCGTTGAGCAGGTGCGAGAAATCCGTGCCCTGTATAAATTCACATACGGGATTTTGACGAAATAAGAAAAAATACAGCATCGCGTTTGCGGTGCTGTATTTTTGCGTATGTGCTTTTGTATGATCAAGAAACGCCGCTCCGGGCTGCATCCGGAACGGCGTTTTGTGTTATTTCAGATCGGTCATGCTCTTCAGGCCGATTGCGAGCGTGGATGCATTGTGCAGCAGCGCCGTTGTTGCAGGCGGCAGAATCCCGGCTGCACCGAGCAGAATCAGGCCGAGATTGAATGAGATGATAAATCTGTAATTGCGGTGGATGCGCTGCATGAGCGCGTCGCTGATCGTTTTCAGCGTAATCAGCGCATAGAGATCATTCGCGGAGATCGTGATATCTGCGATCTCCCGCGCGATCGCGGCACCCGTACTGATCGCGATGCCTGCATCGGATTCGCTCAGCGCAGGGGAGTCGTTGACGCCGTCACCGATCATGATCACATGGCGGCCGGCTTCATGTTCTGCGCGGATGAACGCGGCCTTTTCCTCCGGCAGCACCTCGGAATAATACCGGTCTACGCCGACCTTCTCTGCAACGGATTTTGCCGTGCGCTCATTGTCTCCGGTCATCATCACGATATTCGCAAAGCCGAGTTCATGCAGCGCTCGGATCACCTCCGGCGCTTCGGCACGCAGCGGATCCTCAATGCAGATGACCGCCGCGATCACGCCGCCGATGCCGAGATACAGATGAGAATATTCCTTCGGCAGATGCCGGAATATACGCTCATCCGGGATTTTGCAGGCCTCATCCTCGACTACGAAATGATAGCTGCCGATCACCACTCGTTCGCCGTCTACTGTACTCGAAATGCCGTGCGCGACAACGTATTCGACCTTGGAATGACGTTCCTCGTGCAGCAGACCGCGCTCTGCTGCCTCTGCGACAACCGCATTTGCGATCGAATGGGGATAATGCTCCTCCAGACATGCCGCCAGTCGCAGCATCTCTGCTTCATCACGGCCGTCAAATGCAATGATTTTCGCGACACGCGGCTGCGAATAGGTCAGCGTTCCGGTCTTGTCAAAAACGATCGTATCCGCCGCGGAGACTGCTTCCAAGAATTTGCCGCCCTTGACCGTAATGCCGGATTCTGCGCTCTGCCGCATCGCGGACAGGACGGAAATCGGCATCGCGAGCTTTAATGCGCAGGAGAAATCGACCATGAGGATCGAGACGGCCTTCGTCACATTGCGCGTCAGAAGCCAGGTCAGAAGCGTGCCGCCGAGACACCACGGTACCAGCCTGTCTGCGAGCTGTGCCGCCTTGCTCTCCGCTGCGGATTTCATCTGCTCGGATTCTTCGATCATGCGGACGATGCGGTCATATCTGCCGCTGCCGGCGATGCTCTCGACCTCAACCGTGCATTCGCCGTCTTCGACGACCGTTCCGGCATAGACATAGGCACCCTCGGATTTATGTACCGGGACGGATTCGCCGGTCATCGAAGATTGATTGACCATCGCATCGCCGCAGAGCACCTTGCCGTCCAGCGGAATCATCGAACCGGTGCGGACGATTACGCGGTCGCCCTTCTGAATCTGCGAGACCGGAACCAGTACCTCGGTCCCCTCTGCGGTCTGCATCCAGACCTGCTCGACACCGAGCGACATCGTCCGCGCCAGATCATCAACCGATTTTTTATGCGTCCATTCATCGAGGATGTCACCGATTTTCAGCAGGAACATGACGCTGCCCGCTGTATCGAAATCCCCGCGCAGCATTGAAACCGTGATCGCGACTGCATCGAGTACCTCGACTTCAAGTTTGCCGTGCAGCAGACATTGCAGGCCCTTGCGGATATGCTTCAGTGCCCGGAAAAATGACAGGATCCGGCGCAGCGGCATCGGCAGCAGGAATTTATGTACGATGCGCCGCATGACCGCTGCTGCAAGCTGATTTTCGTATTCGCGGTTGAGTGCGCGGCCGGTCTGTGCCGGAACCTTCGCCGCTGCATCCGCGCTGTATGAAAAATGTGCGAGCGCTGCGATCACATCCGAACGGTCGCAGCTGTAATAGACTATGACATCACAGGTACGGTCGAAGACCCGGACCTTTGTAACGCCCGATTGCGCAGCGAGTGCGTATTCTGCAATATCCGCCTGCTCCAGCGTCATGTGTTTCTGGCAGAAATGCACGCGCATACGTCCTTTTGATTCATGCCGAATGATACATTTCATATAGTTCCCCTCACAGCAAAACAGACCGCCGAAGCGGTCTGATCTGGATTATTCTTCGGTCGCTTCTGCGGATGCGTCAGCAATCTCGGCTGCATCTCCGATCACGTTCCGGTCATCGGCGGCAGCGCGTTCTGCATTGATCTCCTTTGCATCGCTGAGGATATCATCGCAGTTCTCGCGAACAGTCGTGACGGTATCCATCACGCTGTCCTTTGCACGCAGCACGGCAGCTGTCGCATTGGTATAGCATTTTTTTGCATCCTGACTGCTCAGAATCTTGATGCCGGCTGTACCGAACAGTACGCCGCCCGCAAACAATCCGAGCTTTCCCCATGGCAAACGGCTCATAACAGATCACCTCTTTTTTTATTTTCAGAGCTTCTGCTCCATTTCATATATTATAGCACGGCGGGCGCGCAAATGCTACTCTGAAAAGAGGGGGATCTTTTTCCGCTGACATCGGAAAGGATTTAGCGGACAGCCTGCAAATGCTCCATTCGGACATTGCTGTTTTTCCGGTATCCGCGCGGCGTCATCCCGATCACTTTGCGGAATGCAGCCGCAAATTTGCTGCTGTTATCGTATCCGTAATCAGCGGCAATATCAATCACACGCCGCTCCGATGCGGCAATCTCTGCGGCGGCTCGCTGCATCTTTTCTGCACGGATGTACGCATAAAGCGATGTGCCGTATGTCCGGCGGAAACAGAGTTTGAGATAGGTCGGAGATGTATGCACCCGGGCGGCGAGTGCATCAATCGTGATGCGCTCATGCTTCTGCGTCATGGCAGTCTCAAAGGCGGCGCGGGCGATCTCCGTTTCCCGCAGCATACAGCGCGCCGGTGCATTCGGCTCCCGCTCCGGACAGTCCAGAAGCAGAAGCAGCAGCTCCATGATCCGCAGGCGCGTGAGTTTTTCATTTTGTACCGGCTGCATCAGCGCCGAACAGATCGCTGCTGTCTGCGGAGAATGCAGGCAGACACAGCCGCTTTCTGCACAGAGCGCTTGCAGCGCATCACCGGGGCTCTGGCCGTTTGAGAGCGGCATTTCCGCGCAATGCGAATCCAGCAGCAGCGAGAAACCGGATTCTCTGCCGGTCAGGCCGCAGGGGACTGCTGTCAGTTGTTTCCGCTGCAAAAGCATGATCTGCTCCGGCCGGATGACCGCACATTCCGCTCCGAGCGGATAGACACGGCTGCCTGCTGCACAGAAATCAATCTCATAATCGTAACAACCGGGAGAATCGGCTGCATCCCATGGCCGCAGCGCGACGCCCGTTAATATCTGATGCTCCGGCACGACCGCGCCTCCCTTGCGATTTGCTCTGATGAACCGGACTGTGACGGCTTTCTTATTCTATGTGAGATCTTGTGTTAGTTTGTCCTAACCACGCGTTAGATTCGCCTAACCACAGCGATTAAAAAATCGGTACATGTACCTGTTAGCATTATACAACTATCGGGATGCTCCCGTCAAGAGATACGGCCGAATTTTTCCGATTTTACGAAGAAACTGCGCAGCAAAATCCCCGGATTCGGTCAAGTTGCATAATGCTTACTGCCTGAAATAGACAAATCAATCCCGATGCCCAAAAACCGGACACATCCGCCCGAATGCCAAAAATTCAGACACGCAAAGGGGCGTTGTCCGTTGCAAACTGCGCGGATGCGGTGTATCATAGAACCATAAGATGAACAGAAAGGAATGAGCAATATGCGTAAAGTACGTTCCGTGCTCCCGATGCAGGCCGCGAAAACCGGCTATGTCGTCCTCTCGCTGCTGCTCTGCGGAGCAGGTGTGTTTCTCATCTGCAAGCCGGAGATCAGTACCGCGCTGCTGGGCTGCGCCGCGGGCATTACCCTGATCGTATTCGGCATCTTCAAGCTGATCGGCTATTTCTCGAAGGACCTCTACCGGCTCGCGTTTCAGTTTGATCTCGCCTTCGGACTGCTGATGCTGATTCTCGGAATCGCGCTGCTGACAAAGCCGGAAAATCTGATGCACTTTCTCTGCGTCACGGCAGGGCTTTATGTCACAGCAGACGGCCTGATGAAGCTGCAAACCGCACAGGATGCGCGGCACTTCGGCATCCGGCGCTGGTGGGTGATCCTCGGCACGGCTGTGCTGACCGGCATCCTCGGCATCGCGCTGATGCTGCATCCGGCGGAGGGCAGTACGATCCTCATGCGGCTCTTTGGCTGCGTGACGCTGGCTGAGGGCATTCTGAATCTGCTGACGGTGCTCATCACCGTCAAAATTATCCGGAATCAGAAGCCGGATATCATCGAAGTTTCCTGTCAGGAAGGAGCGAGTTTATGACACGTTTCGGAGAATGGATCGCAAAGCACAGGATCCCGGTTCTGATTATCGGCATCCTGCTGCTGATCCCCTCACTATTCGGATATCTGCATACCAGAGTCAATTACGATATCCTTTCGTATTTGCCGAAGGATATCAACACGATGCAGGGGCAGGATATCCTGAAAGATGAATTCGGCAAGGGCGGCTTTTCATTCGTCATCACAGAGGGCATGACGGAAAAGCAGATCGCCGATACTGCCGACAAGATTTCCGCGATCGACCATGTTGCGGATGTGGTCTGCTATGAATCCATGACGGATCTCAATGTCCCGAAGGAGATTCTGCCGCAGAAGCTCTATGATGCGTTCAACAAGGACGATACCACGATCATGGCGGTATTCTTTGACGATACGACCTCGGCGGACGGTACGCTCGCTGCGATTGATGAGATGCGCGCCGTTACTTCAAAAGAATGCTTCATCAGCGGCATGTCCGCAATCACGGCCGATATGAAGCATCTGACCGAAAGCGAAACGATCATCTACGCGGTCATCGCAGTCATATTGACAAGCATCGTCCTGATGCTGACCATGGATTCGTTCCTGATTCCGGTATTTTTCATGCTGAGCATCGGCTTTGCCGTCGTCTGGAATCTCGGCAGCAATTTCTTCTTCGGTGAGATCTCGTTCATCACGCAGGCGCTCGCTATGGTCCTGCAGCTCGGCGTCACAATGGATTATTCCATTTTCCTCTGGAACAGCTACAAGGAGATGCAGACACAGTATTCCGATAAGCAGGACGCTATGGCGCACGCGATCGCAATGACGGTCGGTTCCGTTGTCAGCAGCTCGCTGACGACCGTTGCAGGATTCCTTGCAATGTGCTTCATGAGCTTCACGCTCGGACTCGATCTCGGTATCGTCATGGCGAAAGGCGTTGTCTGCGGCGTGATCTCCTGCATCACCATTCTGCCTGCGATGATTTTGATCTTTGACAAGGCGATCGCTAAGACTTCGCACAGAGCAATTTTCCCGAAATTTGAGCGCGTTTCGGCGTTCATCACAAATCATGCGCCGGTCTTTCTCATTGCGGCGGCCGTGCTGCTGGTTCCGGCGGTCTATGGGTACAAAAATTACGATGTCTACTACAATCTCGACAGCACGCTTCCCGCAGAGCTTGACAGCGTGATCGCCAATACAAAGCTCTCGGAAGAATACAACATGAACAGCACGCATCTGCTGCTGACAGACGCTGACATGGATGCGAAGACCGCAAGACGTATGATGCAGGAAATCCAGGATGTGGACGGCGTGCAGTTTACGCTCGGATTCAATTCGCTGGTCGGCCCGGCGATCCCGGAAGAGGCAGTTCCGGCGAAGCTGCGCAGCATTCTCAAGAGCGATCAATGGCAGCTGATGCTGATCGGCTCGGAATACAAGGTCGCATCGGATGCGGTCAATACGCAGATCGAACAGCTCAATCGGATCGTCACGAAATATGACCGCGACAGTCTGCTGATCGGTGAAGCACCGGCGACCAAGGACCTCATCGAAATCACAGACCGGGATTTCAAAATCGTCAGCATTCTCTCGATCGCCGTCATCTTCCTGATTATTGCGCTGAATTTTAAATCCGTGACGCTGCCGGTGATTCTGGTCTCGGTCATTGAGCTTGCAATCATGATCAATTTAGGGCTTGCATACTACATGCAGACTTCGCTGCCGTTTATCGCCTCGGTCGTCATCGGGACGATTCAGCTCGGCGCGACAGTCGATTATGCAATCCTGATGACAACCCGCTACCGCACAGAACGCAGCAGCGGCAAGGAGAAAAAAGAAGCCGTCGGCATTGCGCTGAAAACTTCGGTGCAGTCGGTGGTTACCTCGGCGCTCGGTTTCTTTGCGGCGACGGTCGGCGTCGGCATCTACTCGCAGATCGGTATGATCTCCTCGCTTTGTATGCTGCTGGCACGCGGCGCGCTGATTTCTATGGTCGTTGTCATTGCGGTGCTGCCTTCGATGTTCCTGCTGCTCGATAAGATCATTTGCAGGACATCGGCAGGGTTCCTTCCGGAGTCGGAAAAACAGCATAAGCACCGCCTCATTTTCGTTTCGTCTCATTGAACAGGAGTGAAGATATCATGAAAAATTACAGAAAAGTCATTGCCGGGATGCTGGCCGTTCTGGTCTCTGCGGGTACGACAGGCGCATTTGCATATCAGAAGCAGGCTGCATCTGCATCGGCAGAAACAACCGCAGAAGCGGAATCTGAACCGGAGCAGGAAGATACAGCAGACCGCAAACCGGTCTCCGGACATGCGGAAAAGGATGAGACCGTCTATGTCATGTGCAAAGCAGATGCATCCGTCAAGCAGGTGATCGTCAGCGACTGGCTCAAGAATCCAAAAGCCGCTGCAAGCCTCAAAGACCTCTCCAATCTCACCGGAATCGAAAATGTCAAGGGCGATGAAGCCTTTACGCAGAACGGCAAATCAATCAGCTGGGATGCGGACGGCTCCGATATCTATTACCGCGGCAATTCGGATGAAGCGCTGCCGGTCGATGTCAGCGTGACCTATCTGCTCGACGGCAAAGAGATCGCGCCGGATGCGCTCAAAGGCAAAAGCGGGCATGTCACGATCCGCTGGAATTATCGGAATCATACATCCGTAACGAAGGAAATTAACGGAGAATCGAAAAAAATCTGTGTGCCGTTCATGGCGGCAAGCGCGGCTGTGCTCGACAGCGGGAAGTTCCTGAATGTCTCCGTCACAAACGGTAAGCTGATCTCGGACGGCGACCGCCTGATTGCGGTCGGCGCCGCATTCCCCGGACTCAATGAAAGCCTCGGGCTCGGTGAGATCGACGCGATCAAAACAGAACTGCCGGAATACTTTGAGATTTCTGCGGATGTTACCGATTTTGCGATGAATACTTCCGTGACGGTCGTTTCCAATGAAATTTTCTCGGATATTCATATGGACGATGCGAAATCGTTTGACGAGCTCACCGGTAAAGTCAAAGAACTCAGCGAGGGCGCGGAAAAACTCTGCGACGGCACCGCAGCGCTCTATGACGGGCTGTCGCAGCTCTCTGATAAGACCGGCGATCTGACGGCGGGCATCGGCAAGCTCTATGACGGCGCGCAGGCGCTGAAAAACGGTACGGATTCACTCGGCAGCGGTGCGGAAACTCTCAGCAGCGGCGCGAAACAGGCAGCGGATGCTGCATCGCAGGTCGCAGCGGGCGCAGCAGATGCAAAGGACGGCACAGACAAGTTGCTCGCGGGCGTTGAACAGGTCAGCAGCGGCGCGGATGCGCTCAAGGACGGTCTGCAATCGGCTCAGACCGGCGCAGCTGCACTGCACAAGGGCATTGCGGATGCGAAATCCGGCTCGGATGCGCTGACGGCAGGGTTTGCGGCAATCAATCAGAAATCCGGCGCGCTCACAGACGGTGAGGCAGCGCTGAAACAGGGGATGCAGTCCGTTGCGGCCGGCAGCAAGCAGGTCAGCGACGGCGCTTCGGAACTCGCTGCGAAATCGGTCGAATTCAGCGGCGGTGCAAAGAAAATCAGTGACTCTGCCGCTGCGCTCTCCGGCGGCATCCATGATGCGAAAACCGGCGCAGATACGCTGACCGCAGGCATCACCGCGGCAAAATCGGGCGCGGATTCCCTGACAGCAGGTGCGGCTTCGCTGAACGAAGGCGCTGCAAAACTCAGCGGCGGAATTCAGCAGGCAGGCACTTCCCTCGATGCGACAATCGCGGCCAATGAACAGGCGCTTTCTGCCTTGCAGGTGCTCTATGCGCAGGCGCCTTCCGATGAACTGGCTGCCGCGATCGGGACAATCCAGCAGACAATCAGCGCGCAGAAGCAGATTTCAGGTTCGATGCAGAATGACGGTGTGCTTGCCG
>CAMNFV010000050.1 GCA_946537515.1 uncultured Ruminococcus sp.
CGGAGCGTCTGCTTCGGCAGGATGCATTCGGTAAAGCCGAGGCGTTCCGCTTCCTGAATGCGCTGTACGGCATTTGACACCGACCGCAGTTCGCCGCCCAGACCGATTTCGCCGAATGCAATCACAGTCTCCGGGATCGGCTTATTCATGATCGCGGAATACAGCGCGAGCGCGACGGCAAGGTCGCCCGCCGGTTCATCAAGCCGGAATCCGCCGACAATATTCAGATAGACATCGAGTGCGGCAACGCGCAGTCCGATGCGCTTTTCCAGCACCGCGAGCAGAATATACACGCGGTTATAGTCAAGGCCGGTTGCCGTGCGGCGCGGCGCGGAGAGTGTACTCTTCGTACAGAGCGCCTGAATCTCTGCCAGAATCGGGCGGCTGCCTTCCATCATGCAGCAGACACAGGTTCCGGAAACGCCGATCGGTCTGCCGTCGAGCAGCATGGCCGAGGGATTTGCAACTTCAGTCAGTCCGGTATCGCGCATTTCAAAGACGCCGATCTCATTTGTCGAGCCGAAACGGTTTTTGACTGCCCGCAGCACGCGGATGCTCTGATAGCGGTCGCCCTCAAAAATCAGGACGGCATCGACCAGATGCTCCATGACCTTCGGGCCGGCGATCGAGCCTTCCTTGGTCACATGACCGACGAGAAAGACCGGAATCTCTTTGGCTTTTGCCGTCTGCATGAACAGCGCGGTGCATTCGCGCACCTGAACAACCGAACCCGCGCCGGAGCTTAAACCGGCGATATGCATGGTCTGGATAGAATCAATGATAACGATATCCGGCTCGCTCTGCATGATCGTATCGCAGATAGATTCCGCATCGTTGACAGTCAGCAGATAGAGATTTTCCGTATCGACGCCGAGTCTTCCGGCACGCAGCTTGATCTGCCGTGCGGATTCCTCACCGGAGACATAGAGCACCGAGTGATCTTCTCCGAGATACTGACAAATTTGCAGCAGCAGCGTACTTTTACCGATACCCGGTTCGCCGCCGAGCAGGACGACGGAGCCTTTGACAAGTCCGCCGCCGAGTACACGGTTCAGCTCCGGGATGCCCGTATCATAGCGGATATCCTCATTCAGGCTGACCTCTGCGAGCTCGCGGATCTGTTCGGTGAGATCGGCGGGTGCACTCCGGCTGACCGCATTTGCGCTGCGTGCGGGGACACGGATCTCCGGCAGCGCTTCTTCAATGGTATTCCATGCGCCGCAGTTCGTGCATTTGCCGCTCCACTTGAGAAATTCGGCGCCGCAGGCGGTGCATTCATACCGTGTTTTCGCCTTTGCCATATGCTCAGCGCATCAGCGGGAAGATGAAGAAGCCCAGCAGCATCACGACCATGATCGCAACGATCATGATGCGCAGCCAGACCGGCTTGCTGGATTTTTTCGGCTGCGGATTATGTGCGGCAGCCCGCTTTTCTGCTCTGTTTCTGCCGTTATTTGGCGCTGTGTTTTTGGATTTGCTCATAATAATCGCTCCTTTGCAAGTCATTTTGCGCAATTACTTTTATTATAGCATATTATCATGTGAAATGCAATGATTCCGAGTGAAAAAATCAACTCGGTATGAACGAGAAAATTAGAAATGAGAAATTAGAAATGAGAAATTGCGGTGTCCGCTGCGCGGACGATTTTAAAAGATAGGAGTTAGGAGTGAGAAGTGAGGAGTTGCGGTATCGCATAGTTTCATGCGAAACTGGCGATAATTTATAAAAAGTGAAATGAGAGAATCAATGCTTCTGCCGCGGCTTACCTACCGGCGGACTTTAGATCTATACCAGCGGGCGCTGCCCGCCGCAAGAATTGCGGCTTGACTTTTCATCAAAAAGGAAGTAAAATATAATAAATATTACCTATGAATAATACGGGAAGATTTCATTTTTTCATGAGGGGGATGTCAATGAGGAATCCTGTTCCGCGCAAACGGCTTGCGCTGCTGATCTCTGATCCGGGCTCGGATTATTCCCAGTCGGTCATCACGGGCGTCCGGGATCAATGCGCAAAATATGACTACGATCTGCTGGTTTTCAGCACAATGGTCAAGGCCTGTCATCCGGATCAAGTCTATCTGGACGGCGAGCGCAATATCTTCCGCCTGATCAATTACGATCTCGTGGACGGCGTGCTTGTGGCCTCGCTGGAGCTCTTCGAGGATCAGGTGCATACGATTCTCGATCAGCTGGAAGCGGATTTGCGGCAGCATTGCAGCAAGCCGGTGATCTCGCTGGATCTGCCGTTTGCGGATTATCCGACTGTTTATACCGATGACAAAATCGCGATCCGGAAGGTCGTGCAGCATCTGGTGAATGTGCATCATTGCCGGAAGCTTTATATGCTCACCGGCCATAAGGACTACGTGGTTTCTGAGGCGCGTGCGGACGCATTCTGCGAAGAGATGCAGGCGGAAGGGCTCGGTGATGCGAGGGAATCTGTCTTCTACGGGAATTTCTGGTATACCGGCGGCGAGGAATTTGCAGACCGGCTGTTATCCGGTGCGCTTGCTCTGCCGGATGCGGTCGTCTGCGCAAATGATTTCATGGCGGTCGGTCTTGCCAATCGTCTGATCGAAGGCGGGATCAAAGTGCCGGAGCAGGTTCGCGTGACCGGTTATGATGCTGCGAAAGAAGCGCTGTTCAATACAGTCAGTATTACGACCTATAATCCCGATGTTTACGGCATGGCCGCACAGGCCGTCAATCAGCTTCATGCACAGATTGACCCGCAGATGCCGGAAGCGGAAATCTCACAGCTGCCGCATTACGGTCTGCGAACCGGAATCAGCTGCGGATGTTCCCAGGATGCCGATGAAATCCGGAAGCTTCAGAGCGCGGGACTGAATCCGAATGAACGCAAGCGGAATCTGGACGGCAGCCTGACGGTCAATGATATGCAGGGGCTGCACGAAAGCTATATGTTTGAGACGCTTTCCGTCATTCGGGATAAGGATCAGATTTTGCAGACGATCACGGACGTTTCCTATCTGCTTCAGCCCTACCGGCGCTTTTATCTGGTTCTGCGGAGCGACTGGAGTGACCCGGACAGCCGCTGTCTTGCCGGATATCCGGAGACCATGCGCTGCGTCATTTGCTGCATTCCGCAGAATGAATCGGAAACCGCGACGGAGAGCCGCTATTCTGAGGATTCAGAGGCATACAGCTTCCCGACAAAGCAGATGCTCCCCGCGCTGGATGAGGCGCGTGATGAGCCGGTTGTATTCTATTTTCTGCCCTCACATTTCAGCGATGATACGATCGGATTTGCTGTCCTGCAAACGGCAATGGATGCGAAGCGCTCCGCAGATGAGGTTTCAACACTCTGGCTGCGGAATGTGAACAATTCGCTGCAAATGGTCAGAATCGTCAGCAAGCTGATTGACTATTCCGTCCGGGATCCCATGACCGGATTGCTGAACCGCCGCGGCATGGAAATGATGTACAGCCGCCGCATCGGGCAGCTTGCGCCGGACGGCTGGATCCTGATCTGGGTCATCGACATGGACGGGCTGAAATACATCAATGACCATTTTGGTCATGAATCCGGCGATATCGGGATTATGACGATCGCGGAGGTCATCCGGATGATCTCCGGGTCTGACGATATCGCGGTGCGCACCGGCGGCGACGAATTTGTGCTGATTGCGGCCGGGAATCTGCCGGAACAGGACGGGCAGGAAAGGATCCGGAATTTTGAGCAGATCCTTGCAAATAAGAATGCTGCACAGGCCGGAAGAGCATTTGATATTTCGGCAAGCATCGGCTGCGCCTGCTATTCCGCATCAGAGCAGAAGCCGCTTGATGAAATGGTAAAGGAAGCCGACCGCAGAATGTATGCATATAAAATCGCCCACAAAAAGCAGCGCAGGAATTAACTGCGGTGTCTCCGACGGATTTGTAATGGCGGTTCCTCGCCGGGGATAATATCCACAGACTCTATGTTTATGTATGATTAGAATGAAGCCGCTCCGATTTGCGAAATCGGGGCGGCTTTTCTTTTTGCACGCAGTATTTTTAGCTGCGAAAAATGCTATAAAATTGGATTTTTTGAAAAAGTGAGACTTTTTTGATATTTCTTTGTTACATTTAAGATGGATTTGGCGTCTATATTGGTGAGGGTGAAGAAAGGCGGCGATCATCTTGGCAGCGAATGACACGCAGATTATTGCGCAGATCACGGCGCGCGACGAACGGGCACTTGAAGCGCTGGCCGATGCGTATGGCAAAATCTGCCGCAAGACCGCGCTGAACATCCTCGGAAATCCGGCTGATGCGGAGGAGGCATTCAACGATGCGCTGTTTCGGGCATGGAATGCGATTCCGATGAATCCCCCGGCGCATTTGCAGGCGTATCTCATCACCCTCACACGCCGTATTGCGCTCGACAAACGCAGAGCCGAAGGCCGCGAAAAACGCGGCGGCGGAGAGGTTCCGGTTGCACTCAGCGAGCTGGAAGAATGTATTGCTTCCGGCGACAGCGTGGAGGCAGCTCTGAATCACAATGCGCTCCGCGATGCAATGAACGATTTTCTCGAAACCCTTTCCGATGAAAAACGGCGCATTTTTATTGAACGGTATACATTTCTGATGCCGCCGCGCGAGATCGCAAGACGGCACGCTATGACATCCGCATCTGTCAGAATGGCACTCGGCAGAATGCGGAAGGCACTCAAACAGTATCTGGAAGAGGAGGGATTGCTGTGAACAGCAGATATTTGCTCGACCTCATGGGCGAGATCGACGCACGAATGATTGAGGATGCGGCCGGAACTGCGGGCGGCAGCAATCCGGTGATCACGCGCTTATCCCGATACGGTGTGATCGCGGCGGCGATCGGCATTGTCAGCCTCAGCGCATTTGCAATTTACGGCGTTGTGCGCGACGGCATTATGCAGCAGAATCAGCCCGCAGCACCGGGATTTTCAGGCTCCGGCGATTCCGGCAGTCTTGCCGCGACGCTGATGCCCTGGGAATCAACCGAAAAAACGGAATCCACGGCGCGGACGCTCCCGACTGACCTTTACGTGATCGAGACACTTGAATCGACAACCACGACAACAACAGAAAAAGCGCTGCCGTTCCCTGCGGATGCGGAAATGCCGGATGCATCGCTGGAGCAGGAGATCGGCGACCGGTTCCTCGTCAACAATCAGCAGATCGTGCAGAGCGGCGTGCTGGCGCTGACCGTGCAGAAAGCGCAGTGCTTTGATACGCTGGCGGAAGCCGGTCTCAAAGAAGAGAATCTCGGCAGGCTGTTCCGCGAGGATTGCTATATTGGGGGCGGACACGCCAGCTCTGATGAAGAGAAATACACCTATGCGGATGTCGAATATATGCATGATTGGGATGAGGAGCGCAAATACTCGACTGTCAAGGCAAATCTTGCGGATTACCGGTTTGTGCTGCTGGATGTCAAGGTCGAAAACATCAATGCGATTTCGTATCTGCCGTCCTTCTGGAATGACTGCCGCATGCCCGTGGATCCGTCTCACCGCTACGGCGCAGACCTCAGCGATGAGGCTGACTGGTTCGATCCGTTCCGGGATGATTATGTCATAGATCCCGGCTTTGCACGCGATTATGATTTCAGCGTGATGTCGATGTCTTTCCGGATTCACAACGCAAATGAGCGCAAAGGCGGCGCAGCTTATTTTGCTCAGCCTGCGTATTTCAGCCTGAGCGGGCAGGAATATGACGATGATTTCCGCTCGGAGTGGTTTTATCTGGAGCCGGGCAAAGCGCTGACCTGTCAGATCGGTGCGTTCCTGCCGAAAACGATGAAACCGGAATTCGTGACAAAGCCGTATGAGGGCGAAACCGAATGGGGACCGGAATATCCGGCAATCGGCGACGACCTGAGAGATTACTATTACTTCGGCAGCGGCGGCATTTCCAGACCGCACGTTGATCTGCATTTTGATGAAACAGACAGCTGACCAATCGAAATTCAACATACCTTTCAGCCGCATGTGCGCCAACACATGCGGCATTTTTTTGCGGGCAGCGCCCGCGAGTATTGATCTAAAGCTTTTCGGAAGGTTAGCCGCGGCAGAAGCTTTGATTCTCTCATTCAACTATTATATAATAATTATGCGCGAAGCGCACACCGCAACTCCTCACTTCTCACTCCTAACTCCTATCTTTTAAAATCGTCCGCGCAGCGGACACCGCAATTTCTCATTTCTAATTTCTCATTTCTAATTTTCTCGTTCCCTGAAAAATAAGAATTATATTTTCTTTTCCCATTGCACTTTTTCGGATAATATGGTATAATATAACGGAGTGTTCGTAAAATTGCGGAAGGAGGCGCATAGGCTTGGCACTTACCATTATTCTGATTATCCTGTTCATCCTCTGCGTGCTTCTGCTGCTGCCCGTCCGCGCAAAGGCTTCCTTCGGCGACGGCAAATGGGCAGTCGCTGTCTATTACGCCTTTATCCGCGTATTTCATAAGGAATCTGAGGAGAAGCCGGAGCCTGAAATCCCCCCGAAACCGGAGGATTTCCCCGAAGGCGAGAAGCCCCCGCTCCCGAAACCGGAGCCTGAACCGGAATCAATGCCGGAATCTGAACCGAAGCCGCCAAAACCCAAACCGCAGGCGGATGCAGTCCCGAAGCCGGAGACTGTTGCCGCGAAACCGGAATCTGAACCCGAACCCGAATCTGCGGAGCCGGTCGATCCGGAGCAGCTGGCCGATACCGTCGAAACACCGGAAATCAAACCGAAAAAGAAAAAACGCAAAAAACGCAAAGAGAAGCCCGCTGCGGATTCCGATGCGCCTGAAACCGAACCGGAGCCGGAGAAGAAGCCCCGCGGCATCCGCGGCTTTATTGAGCGCGTCAAGCCGCATTCGCTTTCGGATGTGCTCGGACTCGCAGAGGACGGCTTTGCGGCACTCACGCCTGCGCTGAAATTTCTGACGCGGCATATCCACTTCCGGCATATCAAGCTCTATCTTGCAATCGGTACGGACGATCCCGCGAATACCGCAACGCTCTACGGCAAGATCTGCGCCGCGGCTTATAATCTGCTCGGTGCGATGCAGTGCTGGTTTGATGTGCAGGCAGATGAATTCCGTATTCTCGCGGATTTTTATCATAATAAGATCACCTTCCGCGGCTCTCTGGAGCTGCGTATCTCCCCGATGGCAGCAATCATTCTGGTGCTGATTCTCGGCGGAAAATTCCTCTGGCGGACCATTTGCAGATTCCGCAGAGAGGATAAGGAAGCAAAGCGCAGGGAAAAGGAATCCGCGCCGCTTCCGCAGGCATAACCTATCTATCAGTCAGGAATCATTCCGAACCGGTTCCCCGGTCGGTGAAATCTATTTCAGGAGGAAACTACTATGAGCGAACGCAGCAATGAGCATCCGGTGCAGGAGACCCTGCGCGTCACAATGGATGAGATCCGCGGCATGGTCGATGCCAATACCATTATCGGCAAACCGATCAACTGCGACAACGGCACAACAGTCATCCCGATTTCCAAGGTCAGCTTCGGATTTGCATCCGGCGGCTCCGATCTGCCGACAAAGGTTGCAAAGGATATGTTCGGCGGCGGCGGCGGTGCCGGTGTCACGATTACCCCGATTGCGTTCCTTGTCATCATGCCGAACGATGTCAAGCTCATGCAGCTTTCCGTCAATGCCTCGACGCCGAATGCAATTATCAATATGGTTCCGGATGTCATGGACAAGGTCACGGGCTTCCTTGCAGGAAGACAGGCCAAGCGCGAAGGCGAATCCGAGGTCATCAGCGAATGATGCTCCGCAGGCTGATTTTGCCGGCAGCTGCTTCTATGCTGCTGCTGACGGGCTGCGGCTCGGAGGCCGTCAAGGGGCTTTCGGCCGGCGGCAGAGCGGATACAGCCAATTTCAGCATCTGGATCCCGAATTCGCTTTATAAGACGGAAGAGCCGGAATCGGCGCTCTGGGACTACTCGTTTCTCGACCGCAGCGGCTATATGATCTCCGTGCAGGATTTCGATTTCGGCTATGCGCCGGCGGATTTCATCGGCGGAGAATATGATCCCGGAGAGGCGGAGTTTGAGGAGGGGACGCTCGGCGCGTTTACCTATTGCGGCTGGACAAAGCCCGATGATACGGACTGCGTACTCAAATTCGCGGCCGGAACGCAGGGACGGCTGCTCTTTGCACAGGCAACTGTTCCGGAGAAAAAGCAGGAGCGCGCTAAAACGCAGATCCTGAATCTGCTGGAGCATATGACCTATACCGGAAAGCCGATTGCGCCCGGCAGTATGACGGTCGGATTCGTGACGGTCGATTATCCGGAAACATGGGCAGAATCCGCGGAAAGCTCCGCTTCAATCGGCGTTCTGCATCCGACTGTCAACAAGGACGGCACGTCGGTCTATATCACCGCGATTGATGATCCGAAGGATTCCGCAGAAGCGCTTGCGCAGGAACGCATTGACACGACGCTGGAATCCCTGCCGGATTTCTATTCGGAGGCGGAGGTTGTGCAGCGGAAGGTCTGCGGCTATGATGCCAGCATTGCACGGCTTTGCTACGGCGAGCCGGAGGATGAAGACGGCTGCGTGATTCAGGAATCTGCGCTGATTGAGGCGCCGCAGGGCATCTGCATGATCTCGCTGTATTACAGCGATCCGGGCGCGGAAGAATTCCTCTCGGCGCTCGATACCATTACGCTGACGTTCAACGGAGAATAATATGGAAAAAATCAGAATTCAGAAACTGCTCTCGGATGCAGGCTATTGCTCGCGGCGCAAGGCGGAAGCGCTGATCGCCTCGGGCAAGGTCAAGTGCAACGGGCATCCGGTGACGCTCGGAGACAAGGCGCTCCCGACCGATCATATCACGGTCCTGGGTGAGCCGGTCTATATTCCGAAGAAAAAGGAATTCCGCTATATCATGATGAATAAGCCGCGCGGCTATGTCACGACGCTCTCTGATGAGCAGGGCAGACGCTGCGTCACCGACCTGCTCGAAGGCGTCGATACCCGCGTCTACCCGGTCGGACGGCTGGACAGAAATTCCGAAGGGCTGCTGCTCTTTACGAATGACGGCGCCTTTGCAAACGGCATCATGCATCCTTCCCGCGAGGTCGCAAAGACCTATCGCGTTACGGTGCGGCCGCCGGTTTCAGAGGAGCAGCTGACACAGATGTCCGCGGGCGTGACACTCGATGACGGCTTCAAGACCGCACCGGCGAATATCGTCACGCAGGTCACGGAGCCGAACCGCGTTGTCCTGATGATCACGATCCATGAGGGCAAGAAGCGTGAGATCCGCCGCATGTGCGATGCGGTCGGGCTGGAAGTTGCCCGTCTGCGCAGAATCTCGATCGGACCGGTCAAGCTCGGGATGCTCAAACCCGGCGAATGGCGCGACCTGACTTCTGAGGAACTGCGTGCCCTGCGCACGGCGATCGGAAAGTGAGCATATGGGCGAATCTCTGTATTTTGAAGTGATACCGGCATCGGTACAGCGGCAGGGCACTATGCTGCACGGCGTCTGCGGTTACTGGCAGGGGAAGCCTGTCGTATTTATGTATGACGCATCCTGTCAGGATATCATCATTCCGGAGAGCTTAGAGCCGGTCTATCCGGCAATCGAGGACGCAGTGATGCGCTTTTTGCGGAAAACCGGCATGATGCGGTGACATTTTGAGGAGGACATACGATGCAGCAGACAAATTCGGTTCCTGTGAAAAAATCGGCACTATGGGGCATGCTTTCCGCACTGGCAGTCTGGCTGCCGGTGCTGCTGGCGGATGTCTTTGATGAATATGTGCTGCATGCAAGTCCGGCATTTTCGCTGCCGATCTTCTGCGCGGCGCCGGTTGTACTGACGGTGCTTTATGTGAAGCGGCGCAGGGCGGACGGTGCGCGCAGGCGGAATTTTGCGGTATGGCTGCTCTGCTATGCCGCCGTATTCACGCTTGTCTGGCTGCTGATCTGCACGGAAATCAATACGTATGATATTGCGGTCATTGTGCCGCAGCATCAGTTCGGGCGCGGGCTGGATTTCAACGGCATCGAATATGCGTGGTTCGGGATTCCTGCGCTGCTCCTGTTTCTGCTGAATATCGGCATCTATCATTTCAGCCGCTTTATGAAGCGCGGACTGGCGCGCACCAAGGATGATTCTCTCTGAAAGAAGGAAACAAAAAAGGGAAAGCTCTCGCTCTCCCTTTGATGTCACATGATGTGATTGTTCTGTTTGATTGCAGCGCGTGCCTTATTGACAATGGTTTTGTCGTTCTCATAGGTCAGCATGTGTGTTGCCCGGATGATATCCACCCAGCGGATTTCTGCGATTTCCTCCTCCTGCGGCACAAAATCATAATTGCGTGCCAGCGCAAGAAAATAGACGACGACCTTCTGCGTATCCCGCTTGGGCGAATAGGAGACAGTCTCCCGAAATGTTTGATCTAAAATGACATCCAGTCCGGTTTCCTCCTTGATTTCGCGTCTCGCGGTTTCGAGCTCCGTTTCATCACCCTCTACATGCCCTTTCGGAAACGACCAGTGGCCGCTGTTGACGTGTTTGATCAGCAGAATCTCGATATTTCCGTGAAACCGCCGGTACACGATCGCGCCGCATGATTTTTCGTGCAGCATTCCAAAGTTCCTTTCGATTGGTTTTGCAACGGGTTGTTGTTACCTAATATTATAACACAAACTGTTTGATTTGTAAACACCTTTTTGACATAAATTTCTATATTTGGAAAATATTGCGGTGCATATTTTGCCGCATACATTCATATTCAGGAAAGGATTTGATTCAAATGAACAAGAAAACAGCCTTCAGCGCAGCGGATATCCTGCTGCCGAACAAGCAGAGTATGTCCGATGTATGGGCAGTCTGTGCCTGCGACCAGTATACCGGAGAGCCGGCCTACTGGGCAGAAACTGACCGCCTTGCCGGCGAAAAGCCCTCCGCGCTGCGCCTGATCCTGCCGGAAGTATATCTGGAAGATGCTGACGTGACCGACCGCATCGCGAAGATCCAGCAGACCATGAAGGACTATCTTTCTGCGGATATCTTCACAGAGTACAAGAATGCAATGGTTTACATTGAGCGCATTCAGAGCGACGGCAAAATGCGCGCCGGTCTGATCGGCAAGATCGACTTAGAGCAGTATGATTACAGCAAGGGCTCCGTTTCGCCGGTCCGTGCGACCGAGGCAACCGTTCCGGAGCGTATCCCGCCCCGTGTCCGGATTCGCCGCGGTGCTGCGCTGGAGCTGCCGCATATTATGATTTTGCTCGATGATACGAAGAAAACCGTGATTGAGCCGCTCGCATCCGAAACGGGAAGCATGGAGCTGCTCTATGATACCAAGCTGATGCAGGGCGGCGGCTCGATCAAGGGCTGGCTGGTCCCGCAGGCTGCACAGGAGCGCATCATTGCCGCGCTGACCGCACTCGGCACCGAATCCGGCGAAGAGCATCCGCTCGTCTATGCAATGGGCGACGGCAACCATTCCCTCGCGACTGCAAAGGCATTCTATGAGGAATGGAAGGCTGCAAATCCCGGCGCAGATACCGAAAATGCCCCGATGCGCTATGCACTTGTTGAACTGGTCAATCTGCACAGCCCGGCGCTTGAATTTGAGGCGATCCACCGCATTCTCAATCAGATCGACACGGAAAAGCTGCTCGCTGACATGACCGCGGCGCTCGACCTGCGCACCGACAGCGAAGCTGCACAGGCATTTAACGTGATCTGCGGCGGAAAGCAGCAGGTATACTATATCCATAAGCCGACCTCGAATCTGACCGTCGGCAGCGTGCAGATGTTCCTGGACGCATGGCTGAAGGAAAACGGCGGAAAGATCGACTATATCCACGGTGCGGATGTTGTTGAGAACCTTGCGAAAGAGGCAAACAGCCTCGGCATTCTGCTGCCGGATATGCAGAAATCCGAGCTGTTCCCGACTGTCATCAAGGACGGCGCACTCCCCCGCAAGACCTTCTCGATGGGCCATGCAGCGGATAAGCGCTTCTATATGGAAGCACGGAAGATCACGCTTGACGACTGATGATCGAAAGCGCGCCGGAAAGCAATCTGCGGCAGGGACTGTGATTCTCTTCATACAGTACTTACCAAATGTTAAGATTTTCACGAATTCCCCATTGAAATTTCACGCATAATATGCTATAATGGCATTGCAGTCTCTGACGGCTGCGCTGCCTGCCGGCATATGCAAAACCGAATGATCCGGCAGGGCAGAAACAATTTGCGTTTCTGCCCTCTTTGCGCTGTGGTGTGCAGATGAATCCAATCAAAAAGGAGTATCCCGAAATGAATATTCAGGCGATCCTGCGCGGCGGCGCCGTATGTGCTGCTGCAATGTTTGCGCTCTCCGGCGCTGCAATGACAGGTTTTGCCGAGGAGAGCAGCGAGGCTCCGGAAACCGAGAGCGCTGCCGATTCCGAGGGCGAGGTCAAAACCTATACCAGCGGCGACTATACCTATTCCGTCGTCATCGACGGCGATGATACGAACACACGCTCTGCCCGGATTGAATCCTATTCCGGCAGCGAGGAAGAAGTCGAGATCCCTGCGGAGCTGGACGGCCTGGAGGTTGTTTCACTCGGCGATACCGCATTTGCCGGAGCACGTCTTGTAAAAAAAGTTACCATTCCAAAGACGCTGACGGAGATCGGCAAATATACCTTTGCGGATTGCTCCAGCCTGCTTTCCTATGAGGTGGAAGAGGGCAGCCTGTATTTTGAGTCGAAGGACGGTGTTCTCTACGGCGATGAGGGCGTGAGCCTGCTGCGCTATCCGGTCGGAACGAAGCCGACAGAGGTCGTCATTCCGGAGGGCGTTGAGCATATCGGCCATGTTGCCTTTTCGGATTGCAGCTCGCTGACTTCCGTAACATTCCCGGATTCGCTGAATTATATCGGCGTATCGGCGTTTTCTGACTGCACCGGCCTGACCGAGATTACGCTCCCGGAGAATATCACCTCGATTCAGGATTTCACGTTCAACTGCTGTACCAATCTGAAAACGGTCAAGCTGCCGGACGCTCTGACTTCGATCGGTATGGCGGCATTCACCAGAACAGCGATTGAGAATATCACGCTGCCGGAAGGGCTGACCTATATCGGCGAGCAGGCGTTTATCGCGACACCGATGATGGAGATTACAGTTCCGCGCAGCGTGACGGAGATCGGATACAGCGCGCTTGGTTGGGATGAAACGCCGGAAGAGCTGCTCTATTGCAAGGATGATTTTGTCGTCCGCGGATACAAGGGCTCTGCCGCCGACGATTATGTCAATGCAGAAGAGTATGAAAATACATGTAAATTCGAGGCAATCGACGAAATTTCGTCGTCTGCTGAGGAAGGCAGTCAGGCCGACAGCGGGAGCAGCCCCGAAGATTCGGAAGACAGCGCGGCAGATGAAGAGGAACCCGCTGATCAGAAGGATAATTCCGGCAATTCCGGCACGGTCAAGGTCGTCGGCATTGCTGCCTGCGGTGCCGCAATTTTGGGAATTCTCGGTGCAGCAGTATTTTCCGGCAAGAAGAAAAAAGAAGCGGAGTCGAAGGAGGAACCGAAGGATGAAGCGTAATTGGAATCGGAAGCTGCTCGCATTCTGCGGAAGCCTTGCGGTGCTGTGCTCTATGACGGCTGCGCTGCCTGCTTATGCGGAGAATGAGCCGGAAGAAGTGACGGAATCCGCTGCGGATTCGGAAGCTGCTGATGCAGAGGCTGACGAAGCATCTGAAAATGACGCAGAAACAGAAGAATCAGAGGCGGATACAGAAGATGCAGAGACTGACGGCGCAGAAGCAGAGGATGCCGCGAAAGATGCGGATGAAGCTGCTGCTGCGGATGATGCTGTGACGGATGACAACACCTTTATTGAGGGAAAGATCGGCTACCGGAAGCTGGAATCCGGCAAGGGCGTCGCGGTCAGCTATGTCGATCAGACGGCAACTGACGTCACAGTTCCGAAAACGGCCGGCGGCGAGAAAGTCATCCGGATTGATGAGGGCGCATTCAGCCAGCATACGGCTCTGAAATCGGTCAAGCTCCCGGATACGATCACCGAAATCGGCGCAGGTGCGTTCTATTATTGCTTAGCGCTGGAATCGCTGGAGATTCCGGATTCAGTCGTCACGATCGGCAATTATGCCTTTGCAAACTGCTATGCGCTGAAAGAGATCAAACTCCCGGTGCATCTGAAGACGATTCCGGAATATGCGTTTTATTATGATATTGCGCTGGAGTCGATCACGATCCCGGAAGAGGTCGAAAAGATCAGCACGCAGAGCTTTGTCTACTGCTATTCGCTGCGTTCGATGCATATCCCGGCATCGGTAACGGAAATCGAAGATCTTGCGTTTGTTTCCTGCATGGGCATGGAGAAATTTACGGTTGACAGGGATAATCCCGCTTTTGCTGCTGATGATTCCGGTGTGCTGACAAACGCAAATGCAACCCGCCTGATTTCGTATCCCGCAGGCTTGCAGGATACGTCCTTCACAGTCCCGGATACTGTCAAAACCATTGCGCCGTATGCATTTTCCGGCGCTGTAAAGCTTGAGAATGTTACGCTGCCGGAGGACATTACGGAGCTCGGCGACGGTGTCTTTTCCGATTGTCAGAACCTGACGGCAGTTACCCCGCTGAAGCGGATTACGGCGATTCCGATCTGTCTGTTTGCGGGCTGCGCAAAGCTCAGCAGCTTCCAGATTCCGAATACCGTTACATCCATTGCGGAGAGCGCATTCTATGGCTGCGAAGCGCTGACGGAAATGACGATTCCGGAGTCTGTGACCGAGATTCGCGCCTGGGCATTTTTCGGCTGCCTCGGACTGCAAAGTCTCCGCCTGCCGGACAGCGTCACCGAAATCGGCGAGAACGCGATCGGCTTCTGTTCCGGCGGCACTTCTGATGAGGGCACTGCGGAGTCTGTGGTTCAATCCGGATTTCTGCTTCAGGGCGGCCCGGAATCTACTGCGAAGCAGTATGCCGAAAAAAACGGTGTCGCATTCAAGCAGGTCGGTCTCAGCAAAAATGCACTGATCGGCATTGCGGGCGGCGCTGCTGCACTCATCATCGCAATCGCTGCGCTCATGCTTTTCAGAGACCGAAAGAAGAATGCGCCTGCTGCGGAAACAGAGTCGGCAGATATTCCGGAGACTGTTTCGGATCCGAATTACAGCAGCATTCTTGCGGATGACGACGACGGCGAGGATCCCTACGACAGAAGCTACGGGCTTCAGACAGAGGATACAGAGGACGATTCATCGGCTGATGAGCCGGCAGAATAAGCATTATACGATCGGAACAGACAGAAAGGAGTCCTGGCATCATGCAGGCGGCGGAAACGCTCTATATGGTTATACCCTGCTACAATGAGGAGGCGGTGCTGCACGAAACAGCAAAGCGCCTCAAGGAAAAATATACGGATCTGCGCGAAAAACAGAAGATCTCCCAAGAGAGCCGGATCGTCTTTGTCAACGACGGCTCAAAGGACCGCACCTGGGAGATTATTTCGGAGCTGCATGAGCAGGACCCGGATTTCTTCTCCGGCATCAATCTTGCGCATAATGCCGGACATCAGAATGCCGTGCTTGCGGGGCTCATGACAGTCCGGGAAGAATGCGATATGGCGATTTCCATGGACGCGGATTTGCAGGATGATAT
>CAMNFV010000051.1 GCA_946537515.1 uncultured Ruminococcus sp.
GGTTCAGCCTCAGAAGAGGGCTTTGCTGCTTCGCCCGTGCTGCTGCCTGCCGGTGCCGCGGTATTGCCGCAGCCTGCGAGCATACCGGTGCACATTGCTGCCGTGAGGATAATCCCCAACATCTTCTTCAATTTCATAAGATTTCACTCCTTTTTCCATGTCGTTAACGTTTCGTTAACTTGTACTTACATTATATTCCAAAAGTACGCACAAATATACCGACTTTTTTATCTGAAATGTTTGTGATTTTACGATGTTTTAAATTTCAGACAACTTATTTCGTTCCGTATAATTCATTCGTACTGTTCTGGAACTGCCTCGGGGTCATTCCGGTCTGTTTTTTGAAGATCTGACTGAAATACCTGTAATCCCTGAATCCGACCTCATATGCGATCTCCGAGATCAGTTTATTGGTGCAGCAGAGCAGCTCCTTTGCACGCGTAATCCGGAGAACTGTCACATAATCGGTAAAATTCTGCTTGGTTTCTTTCTTGAATAATGCGCTCAGATATGTCGGAGTCAGGCCGACATTCTCGGCAACTTTATTGAGCGAGATGTCTTCGTCTGTATAGTTGCTGTCAATATAATCTTTTGCTTTCCGGATCACACTGTTTCCGTTTTCCGCAACCGATGCGATTCGCCAGCGGATACATTGCGCAATCATGTCCTGCAAGTAGGACGCAGTCGATTCCACAGTCTGCATTTTCGCTGAAATATCGTCGATCGAGCCGAACGATCCTGCAAATTGTTCGCTTGAAATACCGAAGCCGCGTGCGACATTCCGGGCGGCAAGATATACATCCATGCCGATATACAGCCGGAGCATCAGGGATTCCATGCTGTAAAATTTCACACGTTCCAGATAGCATTCAAATGTATCTGCGCAGGTTTCCAGATTTCCGAACTGCATCAGCGCCGTGAGCTGACTGTGGTCAAGCATCATAATATCGGACAGGGCTTCCGGGTGTTTACTTGTATTCTGCATGTTGCCTGCTCACCACCTTGCTGAAACAGGTTCCGGTCAATGATTCTCGGTTAGCTTCTTGACCGAATCCCGGATGATCAGTTCCGGCATATAGACAACATCTTCAATGACTTTCTGCGGCATATCCATCTGATCCATCAGCATTTTCGCAGCAGTTTCTCCGAGAATCTGATGCGGGTGGCGCACGGTTGTCAGCGCAACATCGCAGAGCACGGAGATCTTGGAATCGTCAATGCCGATAATGGAAATATCTTCCGGAACACGGATATTATGTTCGCGGCAGAAGCGCAGGAAGTTGATCGCAAGCTCATCATTATAGCAGACAATCGCCGTAGAATCGCGGATAATCGCCATCAGTTTTTTCTGTGCATAATAGAAAAGCTCACTCTTGTCTCCGGTCGCAAACCAGAGTACATTTTTCTCAGCAGTACGGACATTATGTGCGATGCAGCTGCGCATGAAGCCGCTGTAGCGCTTATGTCCCTGGATATCATCGAGCGCAAAGATGCCGGAGATTTTCGTATGACCGCACTCAAACAGATAGTCTGTCGCGATCTTGCCGGCAAGCTCGTCGTTCATCGCCGTAAACGGGAAATCTGCCCACGGATATTTCGCATTGAAGAATACAAGCGGAACGTGATTGCGCTTGATTTCCTGATACAACTCCATATTCGGATTGGGCAGCGCACTCTTGGAAGGCTCTACGATCAGACCCTGAACGCCGTTCGAGATCATGGTCTTCAGCGCTTCGGATTCCTCAAGCACCTGATTATGCGTGATCGCAAGCTGCATCGCGATGCCTGCCTTGTTCAGTACGCTCTCGATGCCGGTCACGATCTGCGGGAAGATATAATCGCTGAAATACGTGGAAATGACGCCGACACTCTTGAGTGCAGCCGGCTTTTCGAGCTTTGCATCCTCGGTCTTTTTGACGAATGTACCGCTGCCTCGTACACGGCAGATGATATCATCGCCTTCCAGACATTTGAGCGCCTGCCGGACCGTCTGTCTGCTGACGCCGTGGATAGAGCAGAGCTCATTCTCCGAGAGAAAGCGATCATTCGGATGCAGATTTTTCGATGCGATATATTTTTTGCTCCATTCGACGATCGCCATATATTTGTATCCGTCCATATAACCTCCTGTTTTCGTCTATATCATTCTCATATTCTGTATTCGATACAAGTTACAATACATCTTACTATTATTATACGTGCATGTCACATAAAAATCAACAGAAAAAACGCAGAAATAATGGACAATCCACATGTATTTACAAATACATGTGGATTTTTGTCCGTTTCAATACAACTAATCGTTAGATTTTTTGCGTATTAAGAGCCGGTTCCGCTGTATTTCAGGGCGCCGTGCATCCAGAATTTATAGCTCAGCCAGAAGAATCCGATGCCGATCAGCGGGGAAATCCACGAGAGAACAGGCACCGCATCCGGCCGCAGGATCACAAGGCTCGGATAATACGCGATGAAAGCCACAGGCATGATGAACGTAAACAGGAAGCGGAATACCGGACTGAAAATCGTGATCGGGTATTTTGCGTAATCCTTGAATTTCATCACAAAATCCAGTACATAGAAAGAATTCTGAATCCAGAAACAGGTCGCAGCTGCTGCGTTTTGCAGCGCGATCATAATCAGCGAGGCGGTCAGCAGAAAGACGATCATCTTCAGCAGCATCAGCACCGAGAAGCCGAGCCCCAACTTCACCCATGCATAGATGAGCGTCACAAGACCGAATACAAACTGCCCGAGGCCTTTGATATCGAACACTTCTGACTGATAGTAGAAGAAAAGGTTGATCGGCCGCAGGCAATACTTGATGAAATCGCCCGAGTAAACATTCTGCCGCAGATTCCAGTTGTTATCAAACAGGCATTGTACCGGCGTCAGCGAGACAAGCGAAAAACCATACAGGAACAGACTTTCGTAGTAGCCCCAGCCATTGATCGACGGGAACCGGCTGAACAGGATCCAGAAGCTGATGAAGCCTGCGATATTTGTGCAGATCATACCGATCGTGGAAATGATAAAATCCGCGCGGTAGCTCATTTTGCTTTTGATGTCCTGTGCAAGAATTTTCAAGTAAATACGAAGATAAAAGCGTAATCCTTTTCGTTTCATGTCATCAGCCTCCGTTCACCGTAATCTGCCGCACGGAGCGGTTCCAGAATGCAACGCTGATCAGCGTCATCGCAGCAGCCCAGAAAAGCTGTATGCCGAGTGTCGTGCAGACGGTTTCCGCAGTCGGATGTGCGTTCAGCAGCAGCGAGAGCGGTGCATTGTAAATCGACTGGAACGGCAGAAAATTCACGATGGTACGCAGTTTATCCGGGAAGAATGCAAGCGGGACCGTTGCGCCGGAGAGCAGCAGGACAACCACCTGTTTCATGATGTTGATTCCCCAGATCGACTCCGTATACAGACAAATCGTGCCGACGATGAAATCAATGCTGAAATTGATCATCACCGCAAATACGACCGAAACCGCAAACCATACAAGATTGATTCCCAGCGGAATCGCGCCGTGTGTCCAGAACGCGACAATAATGAAAGTCGGCAGGAATGTCAGGAAAAATTGCGTCACGAAGGAACCGGTATACGACCAGAACAGATAGCGCCGGTACGGCATCGGTTTCAGCAAATCCAGGACAATCTTGCCCGACTGGATATTTCGGCCGATATCCCAGACCAGATACATTTCCATAAATCCGTACAGCGCGGTCGCGAGCACCAGATAGATCAGCGTATCCGTAAAGGTCATGCCGTTGACGACATCCGTGTCAACAGACGCATAGATCGCTTTCCAAAGGAAATACGTCACAATCAGATACAGCAGGTTGCCGGCGCACATAATCAGGAAGGACATCCGGAACTGCAATGCCTCGATAATTCCAGCGCGGGTAAGCGTCATATACTTTTTCAGCTTCATTTGACGCCCTCCTCGTAGATCTTCTTGATGACCTCCTCAGTCGAGATTTCTTCCAGCTGCATATCGCGGATTTTATAATGATGTTGCAGCTCCCCGAGCACCTGCATGACAGTCGTTTTCGATTCATCCACCAGAATCGAAATCCATTCATCATCAGCGGAGACCGAACATTGCGGCAGCTTTTCGGTAATCTCATCCGCATACTGCTTCAAATCGCCCTTGATGCGGACTTTTAATGTACGGTACGAGCCGAAGAACTGTTTCAGATGCGAAATATCGTTGTCATAAAGCATTTTCCCCTTGTCGATGATGACAATTCGCTGGCAGAGCGCGTCCACATCGCCCATATCATGTGTCGTCAGGATAACAGTTGTATGCTTCTGCTGATTCAGCGCATGGATCAGCGTGCGGATCTTCGCTTTCATAGATACATCGAGACCGATTGTCGGCTCATCGAGAAAGACGATCTTCGGATTATGCAGAAACGCCGCGAGAATATCACTGAGTGTCCGCTGGCCGAGCGACATCTGGCGCACCGGTTTATGCAGCAGCGGCTCGATATCCACGAGCGACTGATAGAGCTTCAGCATCTCGTCATAATCCGCATCAGGGATCTGATAAATATCCTTGAGGATGCGGAAGGATTCGATCAGCGGCAGAGCCCACCAAAGCTGCGTGCGCTGACCGAAAACGACGCCGATTTCCTGCGCATTCTTCGTCCGGTTCCGATACGGCACATTGCCGCTGACAAGGATCTCACCGGAAGACGGCTCAAGAACGCCGGTCATCATCTTGATCGTTGTGGATTTTCCGGCGCCGTTCGGGCCGAGATAACCGACAATCTCGCCCTGTTCGATCGACATGGAAATATTGTCTACGGCGCGGACGATCTTATAATCCCGCGAAAACAGATCGCGGATGCTTCCCTTTAGTCCTTCGCGCCGGTTGAGGACCTTGAATTCTTTGGTAATGTTTTTGATTTCGATGATAGGTTCCATTTGATTCTCTCTTTTCTGTGATTTGCATGGTTGCTACAAAAGCTGTTATGTCAGCAGCGTGTGTTTATATAGTTGTATTATAGCAGCTGACCAATTCAAATGCAATCTTTTCCGCGCATTATCAGCTATCTGCACAACCTATTCCGACAGTCACAATCATCTTTTGCAATATACTATATAATATGAAGCACAAAAAAGCCGCAGATATCAAACTCTGCGGCTTTTATTTGATTTATGCGGCAAGAATCTGCCGTTTCAGGAGCGTCAGGTCAGCTGCGGTCAGAATGCCGTCTGCATTCAGATCGCCCTGCAGCCAGGCTTTCAGCGTGCCGGAAGTCAGCAGATACTTCTGCAATGCAGCAACATCCGAAATATCGACCGCGCCGTCTGCATTCACATCACCCGGAAGCGGATTCTGCTGCGGTTTGCCTGCGATCTCACTCTGCGTCAGCGCGCAGCGGTAAATTTTGAGATTGTCGATCATGCCGCTGAATCCGACATCATCCTTATAGAACGACTTGCCGAGATACACATGCAGCTTACTGCCCATATCCGCCGGCACGGTCGTCAGGTCGGTTGTCTGCTTGACCAGTTCACCGTTTTTATAGAGCCGTGCTGTCGCGCCGTTGACGGAAAGCACATAATTGTTCCATTCCGTATTGCCGGAATCATAACGCATACCGGTTTCGCCGCGCCAGGTATCGACTGTCGTCTGGAAACGGAAATGATCGTCCGCAACCTTGAAGAATGCATATTTGTTTTCGTCCTGTCCGAGCGCAAACGTGAAGAAATCGCCGGTCGAATTTGATTTGACATCCATGCAGATTGTGTAATCGCGGCAGCCGTCCAGCAGCCCGTCCGGAAGAGATGCATAGCTTGCGGCATCACCGTCAAAGGAAAGGCCATTGCCATTCTGCGCATTGCCGATCGTCACATTGCCGGAAAGCTTGAGATCATTGCCGCTGCCGGTGAGATCGGGGACGCTCCCCTGTCCTGCGGACTCAAAATCAAAGGCTGCGACCGGTTTCGGCTCATCCGCTGCCTGTACAGGTGTTCCGAAAATCTTCATTTCATAGACTGTCGGCGTATACCAGTTGTTCGTCGGGTTATTTTGCAGCGTTGCATTCTTTACATTCAGCCGCACATACCGCGCCTTACCGGTCAGAAGATCGCTGTTGAAGCCGTAAGTCTTTGTGATCGCATCATTGTTTGTGTCGGTACGGTCGAGCAGTTTTGTCCAGTTCTCGCCGTCCAGACTGCCCTCAACCGTATATGTATAGTATCCCTCGGAGCCTTTGCAGATGTACCACGATGTCTGAATATTGCCGAGCTCGCAGACCTGCTGTAAATCAACCTGCAAGTAAAACGGCCATTTTTTGGAATCTCCGATTGCGGTAAATGCGGACTGATAGGAACCGTCTACCGCTTTCGCCGCGGAATCCGATGCTTTTGCCGCAATGGATGCTGTCGCGGGCATATCCTGCGAGATCAGCTTGCCCTGCTGCACCGGATAAAGATCGCCGGTCGATGTGTTGTATTTGAAATACGGGCAATAGTCATAGAATGCAAAACCATTGTCAAAATACAGCGGGCAAAGCGTGGTGCCGCTCGTGGAATTACCGCGCAGCCAGCGATACGCATGCATCAGGAAATTGCGATCCTGAAGATTGACGATCCAGCCGGACTGCGAGGAGAATGTCGAGCTGTTGCCGATGCTCCGCAATCCGCTCCATGTTCCGGCGATGTTATCCGTGACGGCATAGGCGCCGCTGCTCGGATACCAGCCCGCAGCCTGTGAAGTGAACAGGAAATAATAGCCGTTCTGCTTGATCAGATTCGGGAATTCGCGGTACTGATCGTCAAAGAGCGTCTTGACGACACGGGTAACATCGCTGTAATCTTCATTCATCTGAAAGATGTACATCGTTTTATTGGCGCCTTCACCGCTCTTGTTCGCAGCAGCGATCAGATAGCCCGTGCCGTCATCATCAAAGAAGATCGCCATATCGCGCACCTGAATATCCAGCGGATTATAAACATGATGCACGGTAAAGCTGCCGCCCGGCGTGCCGGTAATAACAAGCGCTTTTCCGTCTTTGTATCCGTCTGGCTGCTCCCAATGCGCCCAGACAACGACCTTGTTCTTGGCCGGAATATAGTCGATGTGAACGGATTCGATCTTGCAGCTCGCGAGTGCGGAATTCTGCGAACTGTCCGCAACATTCCGCTCATTGCCGAAGCGTTTGCCGTCAGAGGAAGTTGTTTCCGCAAGATAGATATCATTTTTACCGTTATGTTTTTTGAGCGAATAGCTGTAATAGGTATTTCCGACCTTGTAGCCGTTTGTTTCATAGACAAGATTGCTGCCCTTCTGGTTATCATAGGTACTGAGGCCGGACGGCAGCTTACAGGGTTCGAGCGATTTCACCGAGGAATACTGCGTTCCTTTGTCGGTCTCGACCGCAAGCTGATAATAATAGACCTTGCCGGGCTGCAGATCCGGATCGGAACAGGATTTTCCGGTACCTGTATAGATCGGTACAAAGCCGGACTTTGCATCCTCGGAGCGATACAGCACATAGAATTTCGCTGAAAGCGTCGTATCCCATTGCAGCGCACCCTGATCGGCGCTGTCCGTCCCGTTGATGCTGTAGACATTTCCGACCAGACCGATGTCCTTTGATACCTGTGCAGATGCCTGCCGCGGCGCTTCGGCTGCATATCCGGCAATCGGCGGAATCTGCATCCCGAGCAGCGCGGCCGCAAGCCCTGCGGCGATTGCGGTAAAATGTTTTCTCATAATCCCTCACCTTTTTTCTGTTATCCCGGGGCTTCCGTTGCCCCTATACTATTATATATGATTATGCATCAGAATGCAATGGCTTTTTGTATCATATTTGATTGAAAACAAAACGATAGATTTCGGATTCAGGCAGACAACTTAACCAGACGAGCAAACATGCAGCAACAAATCATGCACGGATAGATTTCAGAATCTGTCAAATGTCATATACATGTTTTTCAAGACCGCAAGAATTGGGAAAAAGCTGTATAGATTCGCAATACTTGTAAACATCTTCAATTCTTCCAGATTATCTATAAATTGCACATTGAACAACGCAATAAAATCGTTTATAATTGAAGTGTAAATTGGTGAATTATAGACAAATCGTCACCGATGAAACAGGAAAGGCTAGGGGAAATTATGAAACTATGGAAAAGAACCGGTGCGATGCTGCTCTCACTGAGTATGCTCGCGGCAGCTTTACCGGGGCAGAATTTGTCTGCACATGCGGCTGCATCCGATGTACAGCTTGGTCTGGAACCGCTGTATAGGGCCAATGTGAATGAAAACAAATTCACGCACAACGAATGGACGGGCAAGAACGGCGCTGAGGATGTGTTCGCAGTCAACCGGGAACCTGCGTCGCTGACACTCATCCCATTCCAGGATACGGCAACTGCTGCAAATGCCGTCTGGGATTTCAATGCCCGCACGCAATCCGATTACATGCAAATGCTCACCGGACCGGATCAGCCCTGGGACCTGAACGTCGTGCAGAATGCCGGTGAAGCACAGCCGCTGATCAACAGCGGCGCCATGAAGCCGGGTTATACGCCCGGAAACGGCTGGAAATCCGTCACGCTGCCGGACAGCTGGACTTGTCAGGGCTTTGACTTCCCGATCTATGCGAATGTCACAATGCCGTTCCAGAACAAGTACGATCGGGGCGTCGGCTGTCCGAATGCGCCGACCAACTACAACCCGGTCGGTCTCTACCGCAGGACCTTCAATGTCTCTGCTGATATGCTCAAGGACAACCGCCGCGTTGAAGTACACTTTGAAGGCGTTGAATCCGCATACTATGTATATGTCAACGGCAAGGAAGCAGGCTACAGCGAGGATACATTCAGCCCGCACCGCTTTGATATCACCGATTATCTGAAGGAAGGCGAAAACCTCATCGCTGTCGAAGTTCACAAGTTCTGTGACGGCACATGGTTCGAGGATCAGGATATGATCTATGACGGCGGTATCTTCCGTGATGTCTACCTGACCAGCACTCCGCTTGTCAAGATATCGGATTATACCGTTCAGACCGACCTCGACGAGAGCTATAAGAACGCTTCTCTGAATCTGTCGGTCAATATCCACAACAAGGCTTCTGCAAATGTCAGCGACCTGAACGTGGATGTGGCCGTTCTCGATGAAAATGGCAATAACCTCACCGAGGGTACCTCTATTCCGGTTTCTTCTGTCGAAGCCGGTAAGGTTGTGACTGCAAAGATTTCCAAGGAAGTTCTCTCTCCGAAGCTCTGGTCCGCGGAGCACCCGAACCTCTATGCACTCGTCCTGACGCTGAAAAACAGCAAGGGCACGATCGAAACCGTCTCCTCGCAGCTCGGTTTCCGCGAGATCGGCTTCACCCGCACAGAGGTTGACGGCTCCTACCGCGTCACCACGAAGCGCTGGCAGCCGATCACGATCAACGGCAAGCGCCTGCTGCTCAAGGGCGTCAACCGCCACGATACGGATCCGTTCCACGGCAAGGCTGTTCCGCAGGCTACGATGGAAGAGGATATCCGTCAGATGCAGCAGCATAATATCAATGCGATCCGTACTTCTCATTACAGCAATGACTCTTATCTCTACTGGCTCTGCAACAAGTTCGGCATGTATATGCTCGCAGAGACCAATATGGAATGCCACGCTCTGATGTACGGCGACAACAACCGTCAGATCGGTTTGTTCTATGAACTCGGTCTTGACCGTACAAAAACAACATTCCAGCGCCTGAAAAACAATCCGGCTATCATCGGCTGGTCGATCGGCAACGAAATGAAGTACACCAGCGATCCAAACTACGGCAACGGTATTTTCCGTGACATGATCTGGTACTTCAAGAAGAATGATCCGACCAGACCGGTCCACAGCGAAGGTCAGGGCGGCAACATGGGAACCGATATGGACAGCCAGATGTACCCCGGCTCCGGCGGACTCGCTGGCTTCCACGGCGGAGACGGCAAAATGCCGTATGTCATGTGTGAATATGACCACGCAATGGGCAACTCTCTCGGCGCACTCAAGGAATACTGGGATGAGATCCGCAGCAAGCAGAATATGATGGGCGGCTTCATCTGGGACTGGTGCGACCAGTCACGTGCCAAGGCTATTTCCAACGGCGGCTATGACTACTACTCACAGCCCTATGCGCGCAAGAACCTCTACAGCGAACTTTCGCCCGGCAAGTTCTTTGCATACGGCGGCGACTGGGGAGACAATCCGAACGACGGCAGCTTCTGCGAAAACGGCATCGTCAGCCCTGACAGAACCCCGCAGCCGGAATGCGAAGAAGTCAAGTTCCAGTATCAGAATTTCTGGTTCAGCGCTGAAGGCGACCAGATCTCTGAAAGAAAGATCTCCGTTTACAACGAAAATAATTTCGCAAACCTCAATGAATTCGATGTAAAGTGGACACTCCTGAAGAACGGCATCGCTGTCAAAAGCGGTGACTGCGAAGACATTGATGTTGCACCTCTGACACGCGGAACGATCACTGCACCGTTCCCGGCACCGAATGCAGGTCCTGGCGACGAATTCCAGCTGAACATTTCCGTTCTGAAGAAGGACGGCACAATCATGGTTCCCGCAGGCACGGAGCTTTCCTGGGCACAGTTCTCTGTTCCCGCCGCGTGTCCGGCATATGTCAAACCGGCTTCTGCAAAGCCCTCTGTCTCTCCTGCCGGCGACGGCTATGAAATCTCCGGTAAGGATTTCAAGGTTTCGATCTCCCGCTCTACTGGTCTGATTACATCTTATACCTACGGCGGTGAAACACTCCTCACCGCTGGTCCGACTCCGAACTTCTGGCGCGGCTTGGTCGAAAATGACGGCGGCAGCCAGAATCAGAAGAAGTTTGACGGTGCCTGGAGAGGCGCAATGAAAGACTTCCGCTGCAACGGCGTTGAAACATCTGAATCCGGTGACACGATTGTTGTCAAATCCAGCCTCAGCCTGCCGAATGCAGGCGGTACATCCGTCAATATTGTGTATACGATTGACGGAACCGGCGCAGTCAATGTTGCGCTGCGTGTGGATGCAACCCGTGCCAACATTGGTAAATTTATCCGTGTCGGCTCTGTCATGACGCTGCCGAAGGGCTTTGAGGAAGTGACATGGTACGGCAACGGTCCGGTCGAGACCATGCTTGACCGTATGACAAACGGTCGTCTCGGCGTATGGCACAATACTGTTTCCGGTCTGTACTACCCCTACATGAAGGCTGATGACTGCGGAACAATGACAAAAACCAAGTGGATGGCAGTTCAGAATCCGAACACCAAGACCTCGATCCTCGTCGCAGCAGAATCATCTGTTGAGGCATGTGCACTCCATATGACCGCAGAAGATCTCCAGGTTGCAAACCACACCTATCAGGTCAAAACGCATGATGAAACCTATCTCAGCATGAACTACGGCTCCATGGGTACCGGTTCCGCAACCTGCGGACAGGCAACACTTGATCAGTATACGCTTTCAAAAGACCGCGTCTACGAATGGGCATACACGATTATTCCGATCCCGACCGGCAGCGATGACGAAGCAATGAACGAAGCTGCAAAGCCGTACCGTCGACTCCCGCAGAGTGTACAGGATCTGAGCAGCAATCATTTCGTGATTCCGATTCCGGAAAGTGCAAAGCTGGAAACAGCCGGCGATCAGGTTCTGATGAGCGGTGCCGTTCCGGTTCCGTTCAGCAGCACAATCGCTCCGATCGTCGAGGGCAAGAATTCCTTTACTGTTGAAGTCAATGTGATCCCAACCGGTACGCAGGAATATAACCAGTTCGTTGGTAAGGGCGATACGACATTCACGCTCCGCTGCACAAATAAATCCGTTGACTTCTTCATTTTCGACGGCGGCTGGCAGGTTGCAAGCTGCGATATTCCGTCCGACTGGCTGAACAAGATGCATCAGGTTGCCGGAATCTATGACGCTGCAAAGAACTCTGTTTCGATCTATGTAGACGGAAGAATTCAGGGTTCCAAACAGCTGTCAGGCAGCAACGGAACGAATCGTTCCGGTTATAACCTGACAATCGGCGCATGCCCGGATACAGGCCGTAACTCGCAGGCAAAATTCTCCGCTGTCCGCCTCTACAACAAAGCACTGAGCGAAGCGGAACTGGCATCGCAGAATACTGCTTCTCCGGCCTACGCACCGGAAGATAAGGCTGTCGCGCTGTGGATTGACTTCAGCAAGCAGCCAGAAATTCCGGAAGTTACGGAACCCGAGACAACAACAACCACTACAGAGACAACACCTGAAAAGGGTCTCCGCGGCGACGTGAACCTTGACAAGCAGGTCGATGTTGCCGATGCGGTTCTGCTCGCAAGATTCGTCGCGGAAGACGTCGAAGCGAATGTCACCGCACAGGGCAAACTGAACGGCGATGTCAACGCAGACGAAAAGCTGACGTCAGATGACGTTATCGGTATTCTCCGCATTATCGCGAAACTCGATGAATAAAAAAATAAGCATTTTCCTTACTTGGAATGGGGGATTCTCATGATACAAACAAAAAAACATAACCATGTCCTCCGCGTGACAGCGGCCCTCAGCGCAGTTCTCTGCGCCGGGGCCGCCCTGTCCGCACCGGCAGATTTTACCCTGACTGCTGCCGCCGCCTCCCCTGCTGCCGAGCTGTTCGTTTCACCGGACGGTGATGACAGCAACTCCGGTACGATCGACGCACCGCTCGCAACACTGGCAGGCGCAAGAGATGCAGTCCGCAAATTGAACGGAACCGTCAGCGGCGATATCGTTGTCAATTTCCGCGGCGGTACTTACCGGCAGACCGAACCCGTTACCTTCGGCCTTGAGGACTCTGCAAAGGGTGATTCCCGCATCATCTATCAGGCCTATCAGGATGAAGTTCCGGTCATCAGCGGCGCACAGCAGGTCACAGGCTGGTCAAAATTCAACGACAAGCTCTATGTTGCCTCGCTGGATCGTGATTACAAGCTCCGCAATCTCTATGTCAACGATCACCGCGCCAATATGGGCAGCAAAGGTCTCGGCGCACAAGGCGGCTACGGCACATACAGCGTCAAAGCCGGTCAGGGTGACTGGGCATGGGATTCCGGTCAGAAGAGCGACGGCATCAAGTATAAGGGAAGCGATCTGCCGCACCTGACCAAAAATCTCGATGACCTCGAAGTCGTCAACGGCACAACGTGGAACGAAAATATTGTCTGCTCCCGCGATGTCAAATATGAAAACGGGACTTTCGTCTTCCTGATGCAGCAGCCCTACGGCGCGATCGCACAGACACCGGGCTGGGGCGCAGGCTTCTCGACCGGCGGCTGGCATACGATGTTCAACGCACTTGAGTTCGTCAACTCCCCCGGTCAGTTCTATTTCGATAAAACCGACCACAAACTCTACTATTATCCCTATGACTGGGAAGATATGTCGCAGGCTGATGTAGAAGCACCGGTCGCGGAATCGCTGATCAAGATTGCAGGCAAATCCACAAGCAGCCGCGTTAAAAATCTGACCTTCAAGGGCATTACATTTGCACACACCGATTACCAGCTGACAAATGTTGCAGGCTCGCACGGCAAGACAACCTGTCAGGCCGCCCAGACCTATATCGCATTTGCTGATTCCAACTGGCACAGCAAAAAATATGAAATGGTTGATACGCTGCCGTCTATGATCAATGTCACATCTGCTGATTCGATCGAATTCACCGGCAATGTCATCAAGCACAGCGGATCCGACGGTCTCCAGATGACAAACGACGTCGTCAACAGCACCATTTCCGGCAACTACGTGACCGATATCACCTCTTCCGGTATTACGATCGGTCATCCGCAGCACATCTATATCGGCGATAAAAACGGTTCCAACCGCGAAAAGTATCCGGTCGGTGTCGAAGGCGTCTGCAAGAATGATACCGTCTGCGACAATCTGCTCTATGACATCTCGGTTGTTCCGGGATTCGGCGGCTGTGCAGCAGTTACCGTATACTGTGCAGATTCGATCAAGGTGCTCCGCAATCAGGTTGAAAAGACCGCTTACAACGGCATTCACCTCGGATGGGGCTGGTGCAACTTCAAGGATTCCGAAGTCTGCCGCGATAACCAGATCTGTTATAACCGCGTTATCAACTGCCTGAACCGTCTGCACGACAGCGGCGGTATTTACACGATCGGTCAGATGCCCGGCACGATCATCAATGAGAACTATGTTCAGGGTATTCCGGCCGGCGGTCCCGGTGCTCCGACCTACGGTCTGCACAATGACGAAGGTACCGCATGGATCGAGGAAAATGACAATGTCCTCGAAATCGACAAGAATGTTACCTACACAATCAACTGTGAGGATTACGGTCAGAAGCATCACCTCACAATTCTCCGCACATATGCATCTGTCAACAAAATGGGCAAGAATCCGCCTGACAGCCGCATTGATACCCCGATTGTCATTTCCGATAATGTCTGGCCGCAGCGTCAGTATGAAGTCTGCCTGAACTCCGGTCTCCGGGATGAATTCCGCAGTATCATGCCTGCAAATATGCGCACCGATGCGGATTATATCTTCCCGGCAAGCTGCTCTGCAAAGGGCGACGGCTTCCTTCAGATCCGTAAGGCCGGCGCCGGCAAGACCGTCTGGGTTGCACCGGACAGCACAACATCCTTCAAAGCCGGTTCGACTATGACAAAGGGTTCCGGTACGGCAGCAAAGGTCAAGACACCTTCTGAGGCCGGTGAATATCGCATCTATGTCACCGACAGCACCGGTAAAGTGCTCAGCAAATCCTCGCATATCGTCCGCGTCAGCGGCTCTGCTTCGACGGTTGATGCAAGCTCGTTCTCCACACAGTCCGGCGTTGATCTCGAAAATTGCAGCGAAGGCGGCCAGGACGTTGCTTACATCGAAAACGGCGACTACATCGGATTCAAAGATGTTGATTTCGGTGACGGCGCAGATAAGATCGACGTTCGTGTCGCGGCAAACAGCGGCGGCTCCTCGATTGAAGTCCGGATCGACGGTCCGACAGGCAAATTGCTCGGTACGGTTGATGTCGGTTCGACCGGCGGCTGGCAGGAATGGAAGACCATGTCCGCAAGCCTGACAAAGACCTCCGGTATCCACGATCTGTATCTCGTCTTCAAGGGCGGCGACGGCTACCTCTTTAACGTCGCCTGGTGGAAGCTCAATGTTCCCGCAGGTTCCTCGACGCCCGACTTTATCTACGGTGATCTGAACGGTGACCAGAGCGTGGATGCACGCGACCTGACATTGCTCAAGCGTGCATACTTCGCAGGAGAGATCGACTTCCTCGATCCCGCTGATCTCAACGGCAACGGTGAGCTCGATGCAGAAGATGTTACGCTGCACCGCGACTTCCTCATCGGCAAAATCGACGTTTTCCCCATTATGGCATGAATAGCACGAAATCCCCTGTCTCCGGACGGGGGTTTCGTGCGTCTATAAAAGAAAAGTCCCTGCTCCGTATGTGCGGCATTGATATAGTTGTTTTAAGCCATAGTATTTCTGATGTGCAGTCAGAAGTACTATGGCGTTTCTGTTGACAATGCAGCGATGCTGTGCTATAATTGTTACTAACATAAATCGGAATTTATAAGGAGCATTCTAATGAAGAAAGCAATAAAGATGACAGGG
>CAMNFV010000052.1 GCA_946537515.1 uncultured Ruminococcus sp.
AAAAAGCAAGACGTGATGATAGGGAGAAAGGTGCAGGGAAAAACAGGCGTAAGGAATGAGGAGTGAGGAGTTGCGGTATCGCTTCACGCTGTTTGATAGAATAGCCGGATGAGAGCATTTCAGCTTCCGCCGCAGTTTACCTACCGGCGGACTTTAGATCAATGGATGCCGGTTCTACCGGCCGGGCGCTGCCCGCCTTTAGATCAATGGATGCCGGTTCTGCCGGCCGGGCGCTGCCCGCCCGCAGGGGTATATACAAAAATTAAGCGCTTCCGGTTTCAAAAACCGTATATGCTTGACAGATTTATATTTTCATGCTATACTGTTGATAGACTGCATCTGATTGACCATATGAAAGGGGGCAGTTTCAAAATGAAGCGAACACTCTTTATTTATGCGGCTGTCTGTCTCCTCGTCTGCGGCCTGACAGCCTGCGGCGACAGCAATGAAAACAGTCAGCCCGCCGCTGCACAATCCGGCGCAGCAGATCAAAGCACATCGGAGCAAAGCAAAGCAGACAGCGCTGAAGCACCCGATCCGGATGCAATCATGCTGACACTGCATGACGGCGCTGTTGTGCCGATTACAGATAAAAGCTCGGTTCTGCGCGAAACAGAAGACGGCTATCTCTGGAATTTTCATGACGGCGATTGCTCCATCAGCTTCCCGAAATCCTGGGAATCGCGTTTTATCATTCGCGGAACTACCGTTTACAGTCTCATGTGCTTTGAACGTGCAGAAGCTGCAAGCTCTCTGTTCACAATCGAATTCCGGAACGCAGAAGAAGTCGCAGCATCGCCTGTTCCTTCGCAGATTATAGGGTTTATAGACGATACTTATATTTGTGTTGTTGATTCAAGCGGCTTTGAACCGGAAAATGCTGTCCTGCGCCGCGAATACCGTATGCTTGCAAATGAATGCAGCGGCATCCTGCAAACTTTTGAATGCACGCAAAACAGCATATTCAACCCAATCGCCCTCAACGATTATATGTCGGCAACAAGCTGTGAATCCCCGCTGCACAAGACCTGGAAAATCCAGACAGCCCGGAACGGCAAGCTGGAAGAACAGATCCGATTCCACAGCGACGGAACGCTGACATACAGCTCTGACGGCACCACACTCAAGGGAAGCTGGCTTGTCAACGTCTATTCCCTGACCTATGACTGGACGCAGCAAAGCAACTGGGGTGCAGCCGCGATCGTCTTTCTGGATAACAAGATCTATGAGGCGACCTATTACGAAACAAGACCGCAGAGACTCGATTTCAGCGCAGTTTTCCTGCCGGATAACAGTCAGGATCTGTTCGGAAGCTCTACCTATACCGCAGTTGATTAAATACGCATAATATTCAGAATAATTGGCAACGCCTGCATCAGATCTGTTATCTGCACACGATGTTTCGTGTGCGGTCTGATGCAGGCGTTAATGCTATTATATGCGGCAGTTGTGACAGCTATGTGAAACGCCGGAAATATTCATGAATTATTCATAAATCTATCATACAGAATTGAGCACAATATGACATAATCCTTCGCAGAATCGGAATTGACGGCAACCGAAGATTATGATATGATTATTTCAGCGGAATTCCGCTTTGATTTGATTTCGGGGAAAGGATGAAATCCGATGAAACAGAGATATAAAAAATATACTTCCATACTCGCGGCATGTGCCGTTTTGCTCGCCGGTGCAGGCGGCATGTTCCCGGCAGAGACCGCTGCTGCTGCAAAGCTGCCCGCATTTCCGGGCGCTGTCGGTGCCGGTAAATACGCAACCGGCGGCAGAGGCGGCGAGGTCTATCATGTCACGAATCTGAATGACAGCGGCGAAGGCTCCTTCCGTGATGCGGTCAGCAAATCCGGCAGAATCGTCGTGTTTGATGTCAGCGGAACGATCGAGCTCAAGGGCAATATTCTCTGCCAGAGCAATGTGACCATCGCCGGTCAGACGGCACCGGGCGGCTCCGGCATTACCCTCAAAAACTATAAAATGGGCATGTCCGGCGACAATATCATCTGCCGCTTTATCAGTTCGCGTCCCGGCCCCTATGCCGCAACCAGCTCCGGCAATGACGCCTGGGGCGGCGCAAAGGGCTCCAATTCGATCATCGACCATTGCTCTATGGGCTGGACAACCGATGAACAATGGGGACTGTACTCCAACAATGAATATTACACCGTGCAGTATTCTGTGCTCGGCCCGGCGGATTCCTGGGGCGGCCATAAAAAAGGCCTGCACGGCTTCGGCATCATGCTCGGAAACGGCTGGCTGACATTCGACCACAATCTTATTATTCACAATGTCTCCCGCAATTTCCGCGGCAAGATCCCGCAGCAGAAAACGGCCGATTTTACGAATAATGTCATCTATGACTGGGGCTATCAGACCGCCTACGGCACGATCGGACATCTCAATTATGTCAACAATACACTCAAGGCCGGCAACTCTACCACAGGCGGCTATCATTGGATGTATGTGGACAGCACGACCAGCCCGCAGAACTTCAAGGTCTTCTGTCAGGGCAACCGCATGTTCAATAAGGACGGCTCTGTCAACGGCATCACCAACGATAACTGGAACGGCGTCACCGTCAAGGACGGCATCGGCATTACAAAGAATAATCTCTACAGCGCAGCTGCATTCCAGACAATCGTAGACGGCGAAAATGTCTCCACGGCCACAACCTGCGAAAGCGCTGCGGCATCCTTCGATCATGTCGTCAGCTTCGCCGGAAACGGCATCTCTCCCGATAAACGCACCGCGATCGACAGGCAATGCGCGGCCGATGCCAAAAACGGAACCGGCCAATGCAGCGGTACCGCCGCTTTTGACGGCTCAGAGGCCAATCTCACAAAATATAATATCAAGTGCGGCGTGACCTATCAGTATCCGGCGGCAGTCAATACACCGGAAATCACCGACAAGGACCGCGACGGCATGGATGATGCATGGGAGACCGCGCGCGGCCTCGATCCGAATGATCCCGAGGATTACCGCGGCGATTACTGCGGTCAGGGCTACATGAATATCGAGTATTACATCAACGACCTGACCGTCAATGCGTTCCCCGCAGGCGTTGTGAAGCCCTCTCCGACCGATGTGGAAAAGGTCGAGGCAGTCTCCGCTTTTGAAACAATCGAAGCCGAATCCTATACCGCACAGGAAGGCATCGAAGCAGAGGACAATGCAGCGGCATCCGGCGGCAAAAATATCGGCTATATCGAAAACGGCGATTATATGATGTTCCGCAAGGTCGATTTCGGAAGCGGCGCACGTTCGCTGAGTGCCGTTCTTTCCGGCAATGCGGCAGGCATCGAGCTCTATCTCGACGGCATCTCCGGCGCACCGGATGCATCCGTGCAGTTTGCAGGCACAAGCGGCTTTGACGACTATCAGACCGTTTCGTGGACGATCCCGGCGCTGACCGGTCAGCACAGTCTCTATGTGAAATTCACCGGCGGAGAAGGCTACCTGCTCAATGCCGACAGCTTTGTATTCGGCAGGGATGCACTGCCCGTCAACGGCAGACTGTTCCGGAATCTGCTGATCGCGGAGACCGCCTATCCCAATGACTGGGTGCTCACGGACAATGCAAAGGTCGGCTCGCTGATCTACGGCGACCGCGATTTCACATTCACCGCATTGCCGGATTCGCTCATCGGTGCAGAGCAGATCATCACGCCCTGCAATGCGAAAAATGTGTTCACCGATTATGCAGAATTCACCGCTGCGCAGGATATCACGGTCAGCATCGTGCTCGATACACGCGTTGAGGATGCCGGCAAAACCCCGCCCTGGCTCAGCGAATATACCCGCACCGATCAGACCGCAGTTTCCAGCAATGAGGTCAAATTCGCAGTCTATGAAAAGCTCTTCCGTACAGGCGAGACCGTTTCGCTCGGCAGCAACAATATGAACGGCAACTGCATCAATTATTCCGTTCTGCTTCAGGCCGCCGGCCCTGCGGAGACAACCACCGTTTCCACAACGACCGAAACAACCACAACAACAACGGAAACCACGACCGCAACCATTACGACCGTCACGACGGAATCGCAAACCGTCAGCAGCACGACCGAAACCTCGGCCGTCAGCAAACCGGATTACGGTGATGTGAACTGTGACGGCCAGATTGACGTTGCGGATGCCGTTTTGCTGGCGCGATTCCTTGCAGAGGACAGCGAGGCCAATATCACCGCGCAGGGCAAAGTCAATGCGGAATGCGACGGTGACGGCGATCTCTCCGGCGCGGATACCATCCGCATCCTGCAATATATTGCGAAACTCATAGATCATTTCCGGTAAAAAGAATCCGCGGAGCCTGAAAAAGCTTCGCGGTTTTTCTTTGATTATCGGAGCGTGCGCAGATAAACCTTTGTTTCATCCGGAATCCGGCGGCTCTCGATGCACTTCTGAATCGTCTTTTTATGTACCCATTCCGGCAGACGGCGCTGCACGAGATACGGCAGGATCGCGTCCGGCTGCTTGGCGAGCGCAGTCGCAAAATACCAGGCGATCTCCATGTTGATATAATACTCGTCCGAGCGGATCGCCGCAATGCGTTCCGGATAGGCTGGATCAAACCGCGCATCCAGAAAATGCTGCATCAGCATCCCGATCGCAAACCGCACGGTATAGGTATGCGGCGACTGCATCCAGCGGTCGATATACGGCAGAAGCTGCGCCGCCTCTTTGCGGAAAACCGCCGGAGAAAGCTGGTCGCAAGTCGCCCAGTTATCAATATACGGCAGAAATGCTTCCACCGCTGCGATGCATTCCAGAAAGCTGCGGATGCGCGAGATCAGGAATGCATGGAGCTGATTTTCATCAAAAAAGGAATGCGGGAGCGTTTGCAGAAATGCCTGCACTTCCGGCGCATCTGTTCCGAGTGATTTTGCGAGCGCACGCAGCGGCGGTGTCCGGCAACCGAGAATCTGCTCCGGCGGGATATGCGGCATCAGGCGGCTGACGAATTCCGCATTTTTCGGATCAGCCAGCGCACGGATCTGCTCTGTGATTGTCTGCATCGTTTTCTCCTTATGTGCGGTGCTCGCGCCGGAATACCGTCGGCGTGACGCCGTTGTTTTTCTTGAATTGGCGCATAAAATGCTCCTCATTGTCATAGCCGCAGAGCTGCGCGATATGCGAGATCGTGTAGCTTGTCGAGGTCAGCAGATCGCGCGCACGGTTCATCTTGCAGTTGATGACATCGGCGATACAGGTCATGCCGAAGGTCTCGCGGTAGATCAGCTGAAAATAGCTGCGGCTCATATTCAGCTCGGAACAGAGCATCTCCACTGACCATTTTTCCTGCGGATTTGCGTAGATTTTCTCGCGCAGACGCACCAGCGCGGCATAGTGCGGATCGCTGTTTGCCGCCGCCTGCTGACTGACAATCGGGCCGCCGGTCTCCGCGATCCGGATGAGCAGCGCCTTCATCAGACACTCGGTCATTTCGCTGCGCTTTGCATTTGACGCATAAAATTCCGCACAAAGCTGCTGCATCAGCACCGAGAGAAATGCCGTATCTCCGAAGCGCAGCAGCGTATTTTCGGGGATTTGCAGCGCCTGATAGAAATTGTCGTCGCCGCCCGGCACAAAAAGCACCCAGTCATAGAGCAGATCCTGCTCCGCTGTCATCCGCAGCGCAGTCTCCGGCGAGATCAGCAGCGTATCGCCCGCTTCTGCCTGCAATCCGGCATCCCCGATCGTCAGCTGCATCGCACCGCCGGTCAGCAGCAGCAAAATCCCGGAGAGCCCGTCCGGATGAAACACGGTCTCCGATTGCCGCAGCAGCGACTGATATCCAATCTCAATGATCTGCATCTGCTCACTCCCCCTGCCGCGTAATCCGGATATCGGTTTCATCGGGCGCGGGCGGCTCAAAAATCGCTGCAAATTTTGCAGCAAGGCCGTCATCGACATAATATGCATCGAGCGTTCCGGCCGCAATCCGCGCATTCCGCTTTTCAATACGGCGGCGCCATTCGGCATCATCAATCTGAATATAATGAAATTCATACGGAATGCCGTGCGCACGATAAAACTGCCGTGCTTCATCGCGTTCGGCTTTCGTCCAGAATCCCCAGTCCAGCACAACATTGATTCCCGTTTCGAGAATCTCCAGAGATTTGCGATAGAGATAGGCCTCGGCTCTCTCAACATACGTATCATGCTGATCGCCGGCATTCTGCCCGAAGAGCGCCAGCGTGATCTCATCCACAGAGAGCACGACCGCATGGAACTGCTCCCGCAGAATCTGCGCACGGGTGCTTTTCCCGCTGCATATTTTTCCGCACATCAAATATACATTCGGCATAGGGAATCCTTTCATTTCTTTCGTTTTTGCTGCATTCCCGCATGTTCTGTCAACAGCGCCATCAGCACGAGAAACAGCGCCAGAAACAGCGGAAACATCCGAAGTCCGGCATGATCCGCAATTACACCGAAAAGCGGCGGCATCAGCGTCGTGCCGATATACGCACTCGCCATCTGCATCCCGATCATCGACTGCGCCCGCTCAGCACCGAAAAGAACCGGCGTCGCATGAATCTGACACGGATAGACCGGCGCACAGCCGAATCCGATCATGACAAGCCCGAAGCATGCACAGAAATCCGGCAGCGGAAGCAGGAGCAAAATCACCCCGCAGGTAATCCCGCAGAGCCCGAAGCGCGTCATTTTGTGGTCACCGAAGCGATCCGCCACAAATCCCGCGAGCAGCCGCCCGAGCGTAATGCCGATGTAAAAGAGCGATGCGTACCGCGCTGCCGTCTGCGGATCAACGCCGCGCTCTCCGACCAGATAGCTGCTCGCCCAGAGTCCGGCTGTGCTCTCAAGCGCACAATAGCTGAAAAAAATCACGAGCGCCTGTATGACACCGCGTTCCCGCAGCAGCTTCTTCTTCGGGATCGGCTTTGCATCTGCTTCTTCATCTGCGGAAAGACTGCGCTTCCAGAGCGGCAGCGACCGGAATAAAACTGCCGTCAGGATAATCTGTAAAATCGCAATCGCACGATATCCGCCCTGCCAGTCGTCGCCGCGGTGCAGATAAAAGCTCATGATATACGGGCTGAGCGCACATCCGACGCCCCAGAAGCAATGCAGCCAGCTCATATGTCTGGATGCATAGTGCAGTGCGACGTAGTGATTCAGCGCCGCATCCACAGCGCCCGCACCGAGTCCGTACGGCACGGCAAACAGACACAGCATCCAGAAATGCCCCGAAACCGAATACCCGAACAGCGCAACAGCCGTCAGCAAAACGCTGCACGATACGACAAGTCCCGTACCGAATCGCCGCAGCAGACGGTCAGAGAACAGACTCGAAAGCACCGTCCCGAAGGAAATAATCATCGAGAGGCAGCCCGCATAGGAAAGCGGAACACCGAGCAGCGGCTGCATGGAAGGCCATGCGGCACCGAGCAGCGAATCCGGCAGCCCGAGGCTGATAAACGACAGATAAATAACAACCAACAGCAACGAAATCAACGGGTTCTCCTTTCGCTGCACGGTTCCGGCAGCTGATTACGGATTGCTTTGCTCGCGGGATGCGCCGAGATAGAAGAGCGCAACAGTTCCGGGTCCCGCATGCGCACCGATCACGGGGCCGATCTCGCCGACGACAACATGCTTTGCACCGTGCTGATGCAGCAGCGCATCCTTGAGTGTTTCCGCCGCTTCGATCGCATCGGCATGAGCGATGAATACGGTCGAATCCTTGTCGGTGCATTCGGCTGCATAACGCTTGCCGAGCTCCGCGATCGCATTCTTTCTGCCGCGCACCTTCTGCACCGGCACGAGCTTGCCCTCATTGCTGACATGCATGACAGGCTTGATGCCGAGCAGCGCACCGGCATACGCAGAGACTGCGCCGACTCTTCCGCCGCGCTTCAGGAACAGCAGATCATCGACTGTGAACCAATGCATGATCTTCAGGCGTGTTTCTTCAGCATATGCAGCCAGCTCGTCCAATGACATTCCGCGTTCCTTCTGCTCGGCACAATGATAGACCAGGAGTCCTTCGCCGAGACTTGCACAGAGTGTGTCAATGACAACGATTCTGCGCTCCGGATATTCTTCCTGCATCTCCTCTGCCGCGATCCGTGCCGTTGCGCACATACAGCTCAGCGGCGATGAGAAGGAGAGATACAGCACATCCTTTCCGGATTCGAGAATCTCCCCGAAGGTTTCGCGGAAGCGTGCAAGGTTTGCCGCAGAGGTACAGGCGACCTGTCCGCCGCGCAGGGCATCATAAAAATCTGCGCCGCGCAGTTCACAGGGCAGCGCCGGATTCTCTTTCATAAAGACGTTCAGCGGGATCGAGCGAACGCCCATCGACTCCAGCATATGCGCAGAGAGATCTGCACCGCTGTCCGTTACCAGTACATAGCTTTCATTCGGTTTCATGATATGCTCACTTTCTTTCTGTAGTTTCTGTACGGCCGTGCCGTCAGGATTATTGTAACAGATTCCATTGAAAAAGTCACGGACTTTCTGACGGAATCCGGAAACTGCTTTGAGAATCGGCAGTAGAATCGTACTCTACCGGCTCTACTGTTGGGAGAGTCTCTGTTTTCTGTGCAAACACGTCCTTTTTGCCGCTGATTATTTTACAGCAGCAATCGCCCTTCATCTGTCGGAAGCGGGCAGCGCCCGCGGGTATTGATCTAAAGCCCGCCGGCCGGCAGTACCGGCTTCCAATGCTCTAAAGCCCGCCGGAAGATTATTTACATCAAATGCTGAAATTCTCTTATCTTGCTTTTTCACGTAAAATATGCTATAATAGGAACAGAGAAAAATAAACTGAAAGGAGTATGTGCATGGACGACTGGAAACATATTGTCGCCGCAAATCTCTCCGCGCTGCGGAAGGAAAAGGGCCTGACACAGCTTCAGCTCGCCGAGCAGCTCCATTATTCTGATAAAGCAGTCTCCAAATGGGAACGCGGCGAATCGCTGCCGGATCTGGCCGTCATGAAACAGCTTGCAGATTTCTACGGCATCCTGATCGACGATTTTCTGCTGACGCCGGAGCAGCGTGCGGAGCAACAAGCTGCACGCGAAACCCCGGCTGCGGAGATTGCAGCGGAAACACCCGCCGAAGACGTATCCCCTGCCGACGGCAAACAAACCAAAATCAACCGCCTGATTATCGCAGGCATGGCAGCGCTGCTGGTCTGGCTGATCGCCTCCATGATCTTTGTCGTGCTGGATGCGGCCGTTCCGGAGCTTGAATATACATCGTTCCTGTTCATCTATGCAGCACCGATTACGGCGATCGTGCTGCTCGTATTCAACTCGATCTGGTTCAATCCGCGCTGGAATTATATCATCATCTCATTCTTAGTCTGGTCGCTTCTGGCCGCGCTGTTCATGACCTTCTACCTCAACGGCATCCGCATCTGGAAGCTGTTTTTGATCGGCATTCCGGCGCAGCTGATCATTATTCTGTGGTCAAGGCTGCGTCCTTCCGCTAAAAAATGACACGGATTTCTGCGTATGTTCTGTAAAAAGGACATACGCACTTGCTTTTTCACGCAAAATGTGATAAGATAGAGGCAGATAACTGTTCTTTCAATCCCGCAATCATCTGACACGAAAGGAGCAGTCATGAAGCATCAGTTTTTCTATTTTGTTACAGCGCTGCTTATGCTGATCCCGTTTCTGGCCGCACCGGCAGACGCCGTTGATCTATCCTATGCAGCCGCGGAGTACACATATGTCACCGAGCTGACCGCACCAAAAAAAGTTGAAGCGGAATTGCTGACAGACGGCATGGAAGCCACGGCCTGCGAATTCTCTGCCGGAGATACGCTCAAGCTGAAATGTGAATCACCGATCGGCGGCATCTATCTCAAATTCGATATGAAGCAGACCCGCTGGGTCGCATCAGCCGGAGAAGCCGCCATCCAATTCGGCACAAACGGCTTTTTGCATGAGTATGCGGATGTCTCGCCGCTGGATTCCGGCGAAATTACGCTGACATTCCAGGAAGATACGCAAATCTGTGAGCTGCGTATTTTCAGCGCAGGCAAGCCGCCGGAAAATGTGCAGCTCTGGCAGCCGCCCTATGACAAAGCGGATATCGCGCTCTTCACCTCGCACAGCGATGATGAAACGCTCTTTCTGCTCGGCCTGATCCCGACCGCCGCCGCGCAGGGCAAGCGCTTGCAGGTGATCTATTTCTGTCAGCATAATGACAAGCCGCTGCGTCTGCATGAGCAGCTCAACGGGCTCTGGACATCCGGCTGCACGCATTACCCGTTCATCGGCAGATTCCCCGATCTCTATTCGGAGTCCATTGACGAAGCGCGAAATAAGTATGCAGCGAACGGCATCGACGAGGATCAGATCATCGCCTGTCAGGTCGAGATGCTCCGGCGATTCAAGCCGAACGTCATCTGCGGCCATGATATTAACGGCGAATACGGCCACGGGACGCATTGTCTGAATGCCGAAACGCTGATGAAAGCGGTTGAAATCGCGCCGCATCCGGAAATGTATGAGGACACCGCGCAAAAATACGGCGTCTGGGATGTGCCCAAGACCTATATTCATCTTCTGGAAGATAACCCGATCACGCTGGATTTTGATACGCCGCTTGATTATTTCGGCGGCAGGACAGCCTATCAGGTCAGCGTCGAGGGCTATGGCTGCCATTACACGCAGCATTGGACCTGGTTCACAAACTGGCTCAAGGGCACAGATGAGGAACCGATAACGGCTGCCTCTGAAATTGAGGAGTACAGCCCCTGCAATTACGGACTCTGGCGCTCAACAGTCGGCGAAGATACCGGCATCGGCGATCTCTTTGAGAATATCGCACCGGAAGAATATCCGGCCGAAACACAGCCGCCCGCACCGGAAACTATGGCCTGGACAACAACCACCACGACGACAACTTCGACAACAACCACGACAACCTCAACAACGACAACCTCAACAACGACAACAACAACCGTAACAACCACACAAACCACCGCAGCGCAGACAACTGCCGTCACAGAACCGAAGGCCGGCGAATATGACGCGGATACGCCGTCAAATGATCTGCCGTGGATGCTCGGCGGCGGTGCCGTCTGCATCGGTGCGCTGCTGCTTGTGCGGCATTTACACCGGAAGAAAAAGCAGAAGGCGCATTTTCAGCATTGATTCAATCACCGTGAAATCAAAGCATCTGCAATGATTTCACGGTGTTTTGTTTAATCAGCATTGACGCGCAGGAATTGTGCAGGGTTAATCCGGACGCCGTTCGGATCGCGCACCTCAAAATGCAGATGCGCACCCGTCGAATCGCCGGTGTTGCCGACCAGCGCAATGACATCCCCGCGCTTCACCTTCATATCCGGCTGGGAAAGCAGCTCAACACAATGGCCGTAAACCGTAAAATAGCCGTCGTCATGCTGAATGATGACGAAATTGCCGTAGCCGGGCTCGCTGCCCGCATAGAGTACCGTTCCGCCGTCTGCTGCGTAAATCTCGGAATACTCTGCCGCACCGATATCCATGCCGCCGTGATTGCGCTCGCCGCCGAAGAGGTCTGTAATTTTTCCGCCGTCAACAGGCCATGCATATTTGCCGTTTCCGTCAACCACGGTATCGGTGCTGTACGGCTGCGCCTCAAAGGTGCCAACTGCAATCTCCGCATCGACCGGATATACAGCCTGTATTGACTGAAGCTCCCGGCGCGTGGTCTCCACGCCGTCCGTATAGGTGATCAGAACCTGACTCTGCTTCTCGCCCTTGATGCCCTTGCGCACGAGTTCTTCCTGCCCCTTCGGGAGCTCGGCAGTTTCCCTGCGCACGGTTTTATAATCCTGAAATGTCAGCGCAAACGCCTTTTTTGTGACAATTACCGGTAAAACGCGATGAACAACCGGCACCTTGATCCGCAGCGCCTGCGGCATGACATCCGGCAGTTTCGGATTCAATTTCCGCAGTTCCTTCGGTGTTGTCGAAAATCGGTCTGCAACGGAATAGATCGTATCTGTTTTACCGGCAGTATACGTTCTGGTGGTATGCTCCGCGGCAGTCAGCTGATTTGCAAGCTTTTGCGGAGCAATCAGGCTGTCCTCGGGATACATCCCCTTCTCATAGGTAATGTTGTCTGCAAATTTGACCTCTTCGACCGCACCCTGATACTGGTCGCTGACCGCACTCAAAAGCCGCGTCAGCGCCGCTTCAACCGGGTGCCGGTCCGCGACTGCGCCCTTGAATTCGTCATTGACATAGACGCCGTATGCTTCCGTCAGCGCAATATCAGCCTCTTCGAGCATTTTATCTGCAAGTTCTCCTGCGGAGAGAAGCTTCCCGCTGCCGTCATACTGCTCCAGCTGAAAGCTCCGCTTGAAGGAAACATCATTCGCAGTTTCCGAGCCGGAAAGCCGCTCGCGGACAAGCGCTTCCGCAGCAAAATAATCCGATTCCTCAGAAATCATGCCGAGTGCCTTTCCGTCCACGGCAACCGCGATCGCATACTGCCGGTTCTGAAACTGCCGTACAACCGCCCAAAGAACCAGGCAGCTCGTCACAGGAACCGCAAACCGCAGAAAGCTCAGCAGCATCCCCTGCCGGCCGAACACGATCTCCCGAAGCATCCGGAGAACTGCCTGAAAGCGGGATTTTGCCGGCTGCCGGTATGCACGGACAGCTTTCGCCGCATTCCGGCGTCTGTTGCGAACCCAGCCGACACCTGCATCCGCAATCCGCGCCAATCCCCGCAGAATCACGCCGAATATCTCTGCGGCGCCCATCAGAATGCCCCAGAGCATCAGCCCGACCGCACGCAGGAACAGAAAGATCACGGCTTTTCCGCATCTTCCAAGCCGTGCAAGCACAGATTTGATTGTAAGTCGCTGCAAGAAAAGCGCTCCCTTCTTTTACAATCTGTCTATATCTTATGGTTTTATTATACACTTTTTCGGCGTATGAATGCAAGAAACCGCTGCAAACTTCATGAATCTGCACATTCTGTCCGGGCCGCATCTGCATGTTTTGTACAGGATGACATGTGCTAAGATTCTATGCCGGAATTCGCAATAATATGCAAAAAGCACCCTGCGAACAGGGTGCTTTGTTGTTGCATAATCGGATTATACGAGCTTGATGATAGCCATCTCAGCTGCGTCGCCGCGACGCGGACCGATCTTGACCATGCTGGTATAACCGCCGTTGCGCTCTGCGTAGCGCGGTGCGATTTCGTCGAAGAGCTTCTTCGCAACGCTCTCCTTGGTCACATAAGCAAAGACCTGACGCTTCAGGTGAAGATCTGCAGCGGTATCGTTGCCGGAGATCCCCTTCGCAATGGTGATCATCTTCTCTGCCATCGAGCGAACTTCTTTCGCTCTGGTCTCGGTTGTTTCGATCTGGCCGTTTTCAAGCAGATAGGTAACCATGCCGCGAAGCATTGCCTTTCTGTGATCCGTGGCTCTGCCGAGCTTTCTGGAACCCGCCATTGTGTTTCACTCCTTTGTAAATCCATTCAGCGATCCGGATACGGATCCTGAAATCGGGAATTAGTCGTTGTCATCCGAGGAAAGGTCAAAGCCCAGAGACTGGAGCTTCTCCTTGACCTCATCAAACGATTTTCTGCCGAGGTTTCTGACCTTCATCATTTCGTCCTCAGACCGGCTGATGAGATCGGCAACCGTATTGATGCCGGCACGCTTCAGGCAGTTGAACGAACGAACGGAAAGATCCAGTTCTTCGATCGTTGTCTCAAGCTTCTTCTCCTGGCCGCCGTCGGTGGTATCCTGCAGAACAGGCTCCGAAACCTTCTCATCCGAGAGGTTGACGAACAGCTGGAGATACTCAGTCAGCAGGCTTGCCGCCTGAGAAAGTGCATCGTTTGCGCCGACTGTGCCGTCGGTCCAAACTTCAATCGTCAGCTTGTCATAGTCTGTGACCTGACCGAGTCTGGTGTCCTCGACCTTATAATTCACCTTCAAGACCGGGGTGTAGATACTGTCCACAGTGATGACATCAAGCGGCAGATTCTGTCTGGTCTGCTTGTTGCGCTCTGCGGAAACATAACCTCTGCCGCGGTCGAGCATGATCTGCATTTCGAGCTTTGCGCCCTTGCCGATTGTCGCGATATGCGGGAACGGCGGCAGGATCTCGACTTCCGAATCTGTACGGATATCAGCAGCGGTGACCTCACATTCACCCTGGGCGTCAATATAGATCGTCTTCGGGCCGTCGCCGTGAAGCTTCGCGGTCAGGCCTTTGATTGCAAGGATGATCTCGGTGACATCCTCCTTGACACCGGGGATGGTTGAGAGCTCATGATGAACACCGTCAATCTTGACAGCATAGACTGCCACACCGGGCAGCGAGGAGAGCAGAATCCTTCTGAGACTGTTACCGATCGTGATGCCGTAACCACGCGGCAGCGGACGGATCTCAAACTTGCCGTATTTGCCGTCTGCGTGGAGTTCTTTTGTCTCAATTTCCGGCTTTTCCATTTTCAGCATAAATACCCTCCTGTTGTGCATTCAGTTGTGGTACGGCCGGAGCAGATGCTCAACAGCCGCTCAGGGATAATCCCGAGATTACTTGGAGTACAACTCAACGATGAGGTGCGTTTGTGCTTCGTACTCGATATCGTCAGCAGAAGGCATACGGACGACGGTTGCGGAGAAATCGTCCTTCTTGGCTTCGAGCCAAAGCGGAACAACTCTGTCTGCAGTCGCCTCAACGGTGGCCTTGAACTTCTCGGAAGTTCTGTCCTTTTCGCACAGAGCGATCACATCGCCGACCTTTACGCGGTAGGAAGGAATGTTGACCTTCTTGCCGTTGACGGTGTAGTGCGCATGTGAAACGAGCTGTCTTGCCTCACGTCTGGTCAGCGCAAGACCCATGCGGAAAACAACATTATCCAGTCTGGATTCGAGGCAGGTGATCAGGTTATCACCGGTCTTGCCTTCCATCTTGGATGCGATCTCGAAATAGTGATAGAACTGCTTTTCGAGCATACCATAGATAAACTTCAGCTTCTGCTTCTCCTTCAGCTGGAGACCGTATTCAGAAACCTTCTTGCGGTTGTTTGCATTCTTGAAGCGGTTAGATTCCTTCTTGGAAACGCCCATGACTCCGGGGCTGATTCCGAGGGTTCTGCACTTCTTCAGAATCGGTTCTTTCTGTACTGCCATTTTCGTTCACCTCCAATAATTATACGCGTCTTCTCTTCGGAGGACGGCAGCCGTTGTGCGGGATCGGGGTAACGTCCTTAATCATACGAACCTCGAGACCGACAGTCTGGAGCGCACGGATTGCTGCCTCTCTGCCGGAGCCGGGACCATTGACATAAACCTCAACAGTCTTGAGACCGTGCTCCATTGCTGCTCTTGCAGCAGTCTCTGCTGCGGACTGCGCAGCGAACGGCGTAGACTTCTTAGAACCACGGAAGCCAAGCTCACCGGCGGAAGCCCACGAGATCGCATTGCCCTGCGTATCAGTGATCGTCACGATGGTGTTGTTAAACGTGGACTGAATATGCACCGCGCCGTTTTCGATGTTCTTACGCTCTCTGCGGCGTCTGATCGTGGTTACCTTTTTCTTCTGCTGTGCCAAGATAC
>CAMNFV010000053.1 GCA_946537515.1 uncultured Ruminococcus sp.
CGGCATTCCATTTCGCAATTTTTAGGATATTTTTAGACGAACAAATGACCGTTTCTGAAATTTGTATCAATCGTGCGGTCAGGCTTTCCGCCTGTCAGGCGAATATTCTCTTAAATTTGAATTTTATTGCACCGCAATATAAATTCGCAATAAATGCGAGATTTTCAGCGTTGTTTCAGAAATGCATGCTATAATACAGACATAGAAAGGGAAATTGATCCTGTGAAAGGAATTATGTTACCATATGAAAGGATGAAAGCTATGAAAAAGAAACAGAATAAGCAAACGTATGCGGCAGCGATCGCGGCTTCCGCAATGGCGCTCGCGCTGACGGTTCCGGTTCTGGCAGCTGTCAAGGGCGATGTCAACGGCGACGGCTCAATCGGCGTCGCAGACGCTGTCATGCTTTGCAAGTACCTTGCAACGGAAGGCACGCTCGCGGATGCAGATTCCGCCGATTACAACAGCGACGGCATCATCAATGCAGCTGACCTGACACTCGTCAAGCGTGCGATCATGTCTGCCTCGCAGGGCGGTACGGATACGCCTGACACGCCGGATAATCCCAGCACGGATCCGGAATCTGAAAATCTGGTCGCATCGGTGACATTCGCTGATACCGCCGTCACGCTGAAAAACGCGGCAGGCAATGAAGTCGCAGCGGACAAAGCAGAAAACGTCAAGGTCACGGAAGGCACAGTCGTCACGATCACGCAGCCCGGCGAGATCGACGCAGACGGCACCTGTGCAAGCGGTCAGATCTGCGTTGAAGTAGACAAAACGGCATATCCGGAAGGTCAGGTGACGCTGAATCTGCGCGGCCTGACGCTGACCAATCCGAAGGATTCCCCGATCTATGTCGCGTCGATCGCGGAAGAATGTGTCATCACCGTCAAGAAGGATACCGTCAACACGATCACGGACGGCACGGAGTATCAGAACGCGGACGGCGATTCCGGCGCGATCTATTCCTGTGACGATCTGAAATTCAAGGGCAAGGGCACGCTCATCGTCAACGGCAAATGCGCAGACGGCATTGTCTCAAAAGATGATATCAAAATCTGGAACGGCGATATCCAGGTCACCGCAGCCGATGACGGCATCCGCGGCAAGGATTCCGTCCGCATCGGCGATCCGGATGCAACCGATAATTATGAATCCCTCAAGCTGACGGTCAAGGCCGAGCAGGGCGACGGCATCAAATCCACCAGCACCACGACCGCCAAATCTGACGGCACCGCAGTCAATCAGGGCTTCGTCCGCATCAACGGCGGCACGATCAGCATTGAATCCTATCTTGACGGCATCCAGGCCGAGCAGAATGTCGAAATCAGCGGCGGTGATATCTCGATCAAGACCTATACCGGCTCCTCGTTCACAGGCAGCAGCACCGGCGGACAGCAAGGCGGCGGCTGGGGCGGCGGTATGGGCATGGACGGCAATCCCAATAAAACCGATGTCTCCGCAAAGGGCATCAAGTCGGTCGGCATCTACGATGAAGCCGGTACAACATGGCAGAGCGCAGGTGATATCACGATCACAGGCGGTCATATTACCATTGATTCTTCTGATGACGCGCTGCATTGCGGCGGCAGCATGACGCTGACAGGCGGTGTCTTCACCATTGCAACAGCGGACGACGGCTTCCATGCCGACCATAATCTGACAATCGGCACCGAAAATGCCGGCACCTATGACGATGTACAAATCTACATCTCGAAGGCATATGAGGGCATTGAGGGCGTCAATATCTACCAGAACAGCGGCACAGTCTACATTGTCTCGACCGATGACGGCTACAATGCAGCAGGCGGCGCAGACGGCTCCGGCAGCGCAAATCAGAACCCTTGGGGACGCGGCGGCATGAGCACATCCTACGGCGAACTCTGGCTCCGCGGCGGTCTTGTCGCGGTGAATTCCGCCAACGGCGACCATGACGGCCTTGATTCCAACGGTCCGATCAATATGAGCGGCGGCTACTATCTCTGCAACGGTCAGGAACCGCTTGACAGCGGCGACGGCTACAGCCTCTCGCAGACCGGCGGTACCTATATCACCATGACGGCCGGCAACACCAATCTGAATACCACCTATACGATCAAGGATAAATCCGGCAGCGTTGTCGCGACCTTCAAGAGCGCAGGCGGCAATCCGGGTATCTCCTCGAAGGACAGCTCCACGGCTTATTCCGGCGCAACGGTCACCGGCGGCACGGAAATTCTCGCAGACTGCCCGTACGGCGTCACGCTCGGCGGCACGGCAGCCGGCGGCACACAGATCACCGGTTCGGCATCGTCCGGCGGCGGCCCCGGCGGCAGAGGCGGCATGGGCTGGTGATCCCCTCAGCTGCAAATGAAAACTGATACATCACATGCATCTCCGATCCCCTTCCGGAGATGCATGTTTTTTTCTGCGGATTCATATTTTTGGGGCAGAGGTACGGGCAAGGGGACGAAATGTCGAAACGCGCTGTTTCTTGACATTTCTGCTTACATATGCTATAATATAGGTTGGCTTATTTTAGACGGCAATATGCCGTTTTCCGCATTTGAAACGGAGGTAATTATGGCTCAGGAAACCAGCCGCACGGGAGAGATCATCCGAGTCAGTTACCGCGGCATCGCGGTCAATCTGATGCTCGTGATCTTCAAGGCGATTGTCGGACTGACTGCACATTCGATCGCGGTCATTCTCGATGCGGTGAATAATCTCAGCGATGCGTTGTCTTCTATCATCACGATTGTCGGCGCAAAGCTCGCCGGAAAAGCCGCCGACCGCAAGCATCCATACGGTCACGGCAGAATTGAATACGTCAGCGCGTCAATCATCGCGCTCCTTGTTCTGCTCGCCGGACTGACTTCCATGAAGGAATCCGTCGTCAAGCTGATTCATCCGGCAGAAACAAAGCATACGCTGCTCTCGGTTCTGGTACTCGCAGCAGCAGTCGGCGCAAAAATCGTACTTGGAAAATATTATCAGAAAAAGGGTGCGGCGCTGAATTCCGATTCGCTGACCGCTTCGGGTACGGATGCACTCTTTGACGCGGTGCTTTCCTTCGCAACGCTGATTTCCGCCGTCATCAGTATGACAGTCGGCTGGAATCTGGAAGGTCTGCTCGGCATCGTGATCTCCGTGTTCATCTTAAAGGCGGGCTATGAGATCATCACCGAAACGCTCAATCACATCATCGGCATCCGCGCAGAGGATGATTTCACCGCACAGATCAAGTCCTGCATCTGCGCAAATCCCGCCGTCCACGGTGCATACGATCTGATCCTGCACAATTACGGCCCGGAGAAATATTTCGGCTCGGTGCATATCGAGGTCGATGACAACATGACGGCGCGGGAAATCGACGCGCTCTCCCGGACAATCGTCCCCCAGATCTATCAGGAATTCGGCGTCCTGCTGACGATCGGTATTTACGCGACCAATACGCACAGCGATACCGCCGTCCAGATCCGCGAGACCGTCCGCCACGTTGTCGGGCAGTATCCGGAGATCCTGCAAATGCACGGCTTCTATGTGGAAGAGGCGGCGCGTGCAGTATCCTTCGACATCATGCTGGATTATGATATTGAAAACGCATCCGATCTGACGGCATCCGTCAGCAGCGAGCTGACAGAGCGCTTCCCGGATTATCAGTTCTTCATCAACATCGACCGCGATTTCAGCGAATAAAATTTACAGATTAGGAGGCTGCACATGGTTTTCAGCAGCTTTGAATTTTTGTTGTGGTTCCTGCCCTTCTGCCTGATTGTCTACATGCTTGCACGAAAGCGTGCAAAGAATCTTGCGCTGTTGTTTTTCAGTATCGTATTCTACGCATACGGCGCAAAGGAAACGCCGCTGTATCTCTGGCTGATTCTCGCCTCGGTTGTGATCAACTGGATCTTCGGTATGCTGATCGGCAAAAAGGACGGTCACAAAAAGCTCTATCTGACGCTCGGCCTGATCTGGGATTTCGGCAATCTGTTCGTATTCAAATACGCAGATTTCTTCATCAAAAATCTCAATGTGCTGCCCGGTGTCAATCTGCCGCTGACAAATCTGATTCTGCCGCTCGGCATCAGCTTTTTCACATTCCAGATCGCCTCTTATCTGATTGATGTCTACCGCGAAGATGTCAAACCCGAATACAATCTGATCGACCTCGGAACCTATATTCTGATGTTCCCGCAGCTGATCGCAGGTCCGATCGTCCGCTTCTCCGATGTGCAGAAGGAGCTGCACGACCGCAGAGTGCGCCGTGACGAATTCATCGAAGGCGTGCAGATTTTCATTATCGGTCTCGGCCGCAAGGTCCTGCTTGCAAATTCGCTCGGCGGTCTCTGGACGGATCTCCAGACGGTCGGCTATGATTCCATTTCGACACGCGCCGCGATCCTCGGCATCTTCGCATACAGTATGCAGCTTTACTTTGACTTCTCCGGTTATTCGCAAATGGCGATCGGCATGGGTCTGATGTTCGGCTTCCACTTCCCGCAGAACTTCAACCACCCGTATATGTCCACGACAATGACGGAATTCTGGCGCCGCTGGCACATGACGCTCGGCACCTGGTTCCGTGAATACGTTTACATCCCGCTCGGCGGCAACCGCAAGGGCAAAAGACGGATGTATCTCAATATGCTGGTCGTATGGACGCTGACCGGCTTCTGGCACGGCGCCGACTGGAATTTCATTCTCTGGGGTATGCTGCTCTTCGGGCTGCTCTCCATTGAAAAGGCAAAGATCGGCAAAATCCTCAACGAGAAAAAATGGCTCGGCCACCTTTACATGCTGTTCTGGATTCCGGTATCGTGGATGCTGTTCGCGATCAGTGACATGAAGCAGCTCGGTATTTACGCTGCAAAGCTCTTCGGCTTCGGCGGTCCGGCGCTCCTTGAGAAGGATTACGCCAATTACTTCAGCACCTACGGCAAATGGCTGATCATCGGCCTGATCTTCTGCACGGCGCTCCCGGAAAATATCTTCAAGACCATGAAGAACCGGCAGAAGAGCAATTTCGGACAGTTCTTCTGGCTGATCGAAACAGCCGCAGTCGTTCTGCTCTCGGTCATCTTCCGCAAGTGGCTCTGGCTGCTGTTTATTGTCCCGGTGATCGCGCGCGAGGTGCTGTATACCAGAACCCCGAAAAAGCGCAGAGCCGCATTCAATCAATGCTTCTGGATTCCGGAACTCACGGTCATCCTCGGCGCAGCATGTTACTGCATTTACATGGGCATGAACGATCCGTTCCTGTATTTCCGGTTCTGAGAAAGGAGAACATTGCAAATGAATCTGAATCAATCGCATCGTAGTGTTCTCGCGCTCGTGCTGACAGCAGCCTTTCTGATTACCGGCCGGATCTTCGTCTGGAAGCCCGCGGACAAATCCCCTGCGATGCCGGAGATCGAGCTGGATAATCCGGGCGAATATATCCCCGCATTCTCCGAAACCCTGCCTTCGGAATCGACCACAACCGAAACGACAACCACGACGACCGAAACCACAACGACAACGACCGAATTCAGCCGGTTCGAGCTGATTCCGCCGGATTATGTTGTCACATATAACGGCAAGACCGTCGCGCCGACAGAGACTGCTTCCGGCCAGGATTCCCTGCTGACAACGACAAGCTCCGAGACAACGACGACAACAACCGTTGCTGAAACAACCGAAACAGAGCCGCCGCAGACCGATTCAGCCGCTGCTGCTCCGGCAGGTTATTTCAATGATGCATTGTTCATCGGCGATTCCCGTATGGTCGGTATCGCGACGTATGCACCGATCGAGGGCGCAACCAATTTCGGAACGGTCGGCCTGAGCACCTATAAAATTGCAGAGGCCGTCAGCGAAGTGCCCGATACCAAGGGGCAGACGTTCCAACAGGTGCTGGGTGCAAAGAAATACGGCAAGGTCTACATCATGCTCGGCATCAATGAAATCGGCATGGATTTCACAACGACCATGCAGAATATGGATAACATCATCTCGCAGATCCGTGCCGCACAGCCCGGCGCAAAGATCATCCTCATGGCAAATCTCCATGTTTCCGCTGCACGGCATTACAGCGATCCGGTTGTCAATAACACCAAGATCGACAGCTTCAATGCGCTGCTCGCGGCAAAGGCCGATAATACGACGATCTTCTATCTGGATGTCAACCCGGTCTTTGATGACGCAAACGGCTGCCTCGATGCACAGTACACCAGCGATAACACGCATCCTTACGCGAAATATTATGTCACATGGTCTGAATGGCTGCAAACCAAGATTTTCTGAGGAGGCCGCATATGAACATCAAAACACCGAAGATTCCGGAAGAGATGCAGAATATGGGGAAGCTCGCGGCTGTGATCCAGCTGATCTGCTTTCTGGCGATCTTCCTCGGGATCTATCTGCTGCTGCGTCAGGTCGTGCATTCGACCATTCTGCGCATTCTGATCCTGATTGCAGATTATTTCGTAACTGCGCTGATTTCCTATCTGCTGATCCGCCCTGCTGCCATGAAAATCGAATCGAAACTGAAGAAGAAATAACAGCAAAAATCACCGGTGTCCTCTGCATCGGTGATTTTTCAAAAAGGAGGATTTTATGAATCGAATTGCAATCGCAAAGGAAACCATTCAAATCACCGCCGCCGGAGAATATCAGTACAATTCGGAGACAGTCCTTCTGCCCGCTGCCGATTTTGATTCGGTCGTCGTGATTACCCCGACGCAGGCGCAGGAGCTGCTGGATGAACCGCTGCCCGATCCTGAACAGAACGCCCCCTGCAAAATCGAAGTCACAACAGAAGACACCTTCTCTGCGGCGCAGCGTCTGGGCGAAGCACTCGTGCTGAATTTTGCAAATGCGCATCATCCCGGCGGCGGATTTTTGCTCGGTGCGACCGCGCAGGAAGAAGCGCTCTGCCGGTGCAGCACGCTCTATGCCTCGATCAATTCGACTGCTGCTGCTGAAATGTACCGCTACAACAATCTGCATATCCGCGCAACGGATTCGGATTATATGCTGCTCTCGCGGGATGTCTCCGTCTTCCGCGATCCGAATTGTGAACTGCTGCCGGAACCGTTTTCCGCCGCTGTGATCACCGCCCCGGCACCGAACCGCCGCGGCGCCGCCGTCCTCACCGGCAAAAAGACGCTGGAGCAGACCTTCCTGCGCCGTGCAGCGATCATTCTGCGTGCAGCCGTGCGGTATGGCTACAAAAATCTCGTGCTCGGCGCATGGGGCTGCGGCGCATTCGGCAATGATCCTGATATGGTTGCAAAATGCTTTCAGCAGGCACTCGCCGCCGATTCGCTGATGCTGTATTTTGATACGGTCTGCTTTGCCGTATACGGCAGCGAGGACAGCAAGAATTATCAGGCTTTCAAATCCGTTTTCAAATAAGAATATTGAAATGATAAAAAATATGCCGCTCCGATTTTTGCTGATCGGAGCGGCTTCGTTCTATTTTGGCATAAACATGGGATTCCAAAGGAGCAACTGTCCCTTTGGCGGGTTTGGGCAGCGCCCAATTAAAATCATCGCGGAGCGATTCCGCAAAAACAGAAATGCCTGCGGCTTCTATTTTCCGCAGGCATTTCAAATTGGCTGTCAGTTCCCGTGCACGACAAGGCAAAAATCCCCCAGCATGACAGCCAGCGACAATAGGCTGATTCCAAACCAAAGATTCCGGTTTCCTTTACAGACAGCCCTTTTCAGCGCGGGCAAAATCAGTCTTGCAAAGATCACGGCGAGCAGCCCGAAAATCAGACTGCTGATGAGCGAAATGCGATCCTGCACAGAGAGCGGCCAGCCCTGATAAGTCCAGTAGCTGCGGTGAAAAAGGAACTCCAGCAGATAGGAGCATCCGTATTCAAATGCGCTTGCGATCAGGACGCTGCATATAAAATAAAGCCAGGTCTTCCGGATGCGGTGCAGCAGCAGATACAGCCCCCAGGCACCGAAGCCGTAAATCGGGCAGAGCGTCAGGTGAAGCATTCCACGGTTATAGATATGATGATAGAGCAGATAGACGCAGATCTCCTCGTAGACCCAGCCGCCGAATGCAGCTGCAATGAATCCGAGCATCAGCAGAGAAAAATTCTGTCGTTTGGATAATTCAGACATCTCAGGGCACCTCTTTTCCGTATCTGTTCCAATCATATCATACACGCCGCGCTGATGCAATCCCTTTCGGCAGATTGTATCCGGACTGTAAGCAGATTGTAACTGCGCTTTGTATTCGTCAAATCTGCCGGAGATTACTGACACATGATCAGAGATTGCGATCGAAAAATCATATTTCCGGAAATCCGGTTGCATTTTGACGGCAAATATGGTATAATAATATGTTAGAAGAAGTCTGATTACCGCGCTGCATTGCATACGCAGATTGAGAAAGGATGATAGTGAGTGTTCAATGAATTTGCACCGGAATGGGAGGGCTTTGTCCCCGGAAGATGGAGCAATACCTCTGTCAATGTCAGAGATTTCATCCAGAAGAACATCACGCCCTATGACGGCGACGCCTCGTTTCTGACCGGCCCGACGGAGGCAACCAAAAAACTCTGGGCACAGGTCATGGATCTCTCCGCACAGGAGCGGGCTGCCGGCGGTGTCCTCGATATGGACACAAAGATCATTTCGACGATCACGTCACACGGCCCCGGCTACCTGAACAAGGATCTTGAAAAAATCGTCGGTCTCCAGACAGACAAGCCGTTCAAGCGTTCGCTGCAGCCGTTCGGCGGCATCCGCATGGCGCAGAATGCTTGCAGAGAATACGGCTATGAGGTCGATCCCAAAGTCGTCGAAATCTTTACGAAGTACAGAAAAACGCATAATCAGGGCGTTTTCGATGCTTACACACCCGAGATGCGTCTTGCAAGAAAATCCGCGATCCTGACAGGTCTGCCCGATGCATACGGACGCGGCAGAATCATCGGTGATTACCGCAGAATCGCACTCTACGGCATCGACCTGCTGATCGAAGATAAGGAGCATCAGAAGGCAACGCATTTCGTCCGGATGACATCGGATAATATCCGTCTGCGTGAAGAACTCTCCGAACAGATCCGCGCACTCGGCGAACTCAAAGAGCTCGGCCGCATCTACGGCTTTGATATCTCCCGCCCGGCGAAGAATGCGCAGGAAGCGGTGCAGTGGCTGTATTTCGGCTATCTTGCGGCAGTCAAGGAGCAGAACGGCGCGGCGATGAGCCTCGGCAGAACCTCGACCTTCCTCGATATCTTCATTCAGCGCGATCTGGAGCGCGGCATCCTGACCGAAAGCGAAGCGCAGGAGCTGATCGACCACTTCATCATGAAGCTGCGCATGGTCAAATTTGCGCGTACACCGGAATACAATGCGCTCTTCTCCGGCGATCCGACCTGGGTTACGGAGTCGATCGGCGGTGTCTCGGTTGACGGTCAGCACATGGTCACAAAGAACTCGTTCCGCTACCTCAATACGCTGAATAATCTCGGTACAGCACCGGAGCCGAATCTGACGGTACTCTGGTCGAAGAAACTGCCGATCAACTTCAAGCGTTTCTGCGCGGAAATGTCGATCAAGACCTCGTCGATCCAGTATGAAAATGACGATCTGATGCGCGTCACGCACGGCGATGATTATGCGATCGCATGCTGTGTATCATCCATGGTCGTCGGCAAGGAAATGCAGTTCTTCGGCGCAAGAGCAAACCTTGCGAAGTGCCTGCTTTATGCGATCAACGGCGGTGTCGATGAGGTCATGAAGGTTCAGGTCGGCCCGAAATACCGCCCTGTCGTCGGTGATTATCTCGATTATGACGACGTCATGGACAAGTACGATCAGATGATGGAATGGCTTGCCGGACTGTATGTCAACACGCTGAATATTATTCACTATATGCACGATAAATACTGCTATGAAAAGGTGCAGATGGCGCTCCATGACCGTGATGTCAAGCGTTATTTTGCGACCGGTATTGCAGGACTCTCGGTCGTTGCCGATTCGCTCAGCGCGATCAAATACGCAAAGGTCAAGTGCATCCGCGATGAAAACGGCATTGTCGTCGATTACGAAGTCGAGGGCGATTTCCCGAAATACGGCAATGATGATGACAGAGTCGATCAGATCGCGGTCAGCATCGTCAAGACCTTCATGGACAAGATCCGCAAGCATCATACCTACCGCGACAGCATCCCGACCATGAGCATCCTGACGATCACCTCGAATGTTGTCTACGGCAAAAAGACCGGCAATACGCCGGACGGCAGAAAGCACGGCGTTCCGCTCGCACCGGGCGCAAATCCGATGCACGGCAGAGATACGCACGGCGCAGTCGCCTCGCTGACCTCTGTCTCGAAGCTCCCGTTCCGTCACGCACAGGACGGTATCTCCAACACCTTCTCGATCATCCCGGATGCGCTCGGAAAGAATACAAAGATCTTCTCGGGCGATCTCGATCTGGATGCGCTGCGGCAGGAGGCGGAAGATGAGACCGAATGAGCCGCAGCCCGATGCAGATGCGCTCGTCGCGATGCTCGATGAACTCATGGAAAACGGCACCCAGCATGTCAACCTGACTGTCGGAGACAAGACGAAGGTTCAGACAGTCAACAGCACCGACTGCGGCCCGAAAGGCGCATGTGCGGTCCCGAATTTTGATTGGAATGACGAGGATCCGGAAGCCGAAACGCGGACGGATGACTGACCGGAAAGGAGAATTCCCATGGCAAATGAACAGCAGATTGATAATCTCGTAGAGCTGCTTGACGGCTATGTCGAAAAAGGCGGCCACCACCTGAATGTCAACGTATTTACGCGCGAAACGCTGCTGGATGCGCAGGCACATCCTGAAAAATATCCGCAGCTGACGGTTCGCGTCTCCGGCTATGCCGTCAACTTCATCAAGCTGACAAAAGAGCAGCAGGACGACGTCATTTCGCGCACCTTCCACGAAAAAATCTGAATCCGGAAAGCCCACACCGCATGAAGGCGTGGGCTTTGCATTTGGAGGGAATTATGCTCGGCAATATTCATTCAACAGAAAGCTTCGGAACGGTAGACGGCCCGGGCATTCGCTTCGTGATTTTCTTCCAGGGCTGCCCGATGCGCTGTCTTTACTGCCACAATCCCGATACATGGAATTCTGCGCCGAATCAGCAGATTCCGGCCGAAGAACTGCTTGCGCAATATCGTCGCAATGCAGCGTTTTACCGCAATGGCGGCATCACGGCGACCGGCGGCGAACCGATGATGCAGCTGCCGTTCCTGACAGAGCTTTTCACGCTTGCACATACGGAGAAAATCCACACCTGCCTCGATACATCCGGCATTTGTTTTGATCCTGCAAATCCGGCGCGATATGATGCGCTGCTCGCCGTGACCGATCTTGTCATGCTCGATATCAAGCATATTGACGATGCCGCGCACCGTCGTCTGACCGGTCATTCCAATGTGAATATCCTCGCATTTGCGCAGTATATCAGCGAAAAAGGCATCCCCGTCTGGATCCGGCATGTCATTGTACCGGGCTGGACGGATGATGCAGAGGAACAATTCCGTCTCGGGGAATTCATCGGCGGACTGCGGACGCTCAAAGGCCTTGATGTCCTGCCCTATCACGATTTCGGCAAGCAGAAATATGCCGCACTCGGCATGGAATATCCGCTCGCAGATACCCCGCCGGTCACGGTTGAAGAAGCCGCTGAAGCCCGCAAACAGATCATGCGCGGCATCCGGCACCGCCTGAAATCCGAAGCAACATAATACAAAAAAGTCGCTCCGACCGGATTGAACCGATCGAAGCGACTTATATTTTCTGCATAAATTTTCGCTCACATCTCTGCGATTTTCCGGAGCGTATTGGCCGTCCGGATCGTCAGCAGCTCCGCGATTCCGTTAGAGGCGGTCTTTTTCCACCAGTTTGCCTTTGCATATTTTGCACGGTCAAATGACCAAAAGATGCAGCGGCGAAAGATCATGATTTGCTCAAGTCCTTCCGACGGTGCACCGGTCTGTTCCGCGATTTCTTCCGGCGTACTGCCCGGCAGCACGAAGATCAGATTATCATAGATGCTCCGGTCGGCAGTCCCCCACCATTCCGGCGCATTTGCGAGAATTTCACGCAATTCATCCTGCGGCAGGACCAGAACCGGAATGTCAAGCCCGAATCGGCTGCGGATCATCGCCCGCATCTGATTGCCCCGCTGAAGCGGCGCGGCTTCCGGTGCAGTAAAGAGCAGATTGCCGCTGTTGAGATGCGTTCGGACATCGTCAAAGCCGAGTGCCGCGGCAGCGGTTTTCAGTTCCGGCATGGCGATCTGATTTTTGCCGCTGATATTGACGCCGCGCAGCAGCGCAAGATATCGCTTCATATTTTTCTCCTTCATACTTTGACAGCACGCTTCCGGATTGCAGCAACAAGTGAAGCGACCGCAAAAACGACCAGATTCATGAGAATAACGCTCGCGCCGACCGCGGTATCAATCCAGAGCGAGAGGAAAAGCCCCGCGAGGAAGCATCCGACAGAGATCACAACAGCCGTCAGCACAACGCCGCGGAAATGCCGGTTGATGCGCATTGCCGTCACCGCCGGGAAAATCATCAGACTGGAGATCAGCAGCGCGCCCATCATCATCATGCCGAGCACGACCGTTACGGCCGTCAGAACGGCAATGAGCAGATTATAGAACCGTACATTCAGCCCTGTCGCACGCGCAAAATTCTCATCAAAGGTCACGGCGAAAATTTTGTCATAGAACAGCAGATAGACCAGAATCACGCAGATACTGAGAATCACGCTGAAAATGACGTCCCCGCGCGTCATGGCAAGGATGCTGCCGAACATATAGTGGCTGACATCCGTTGTCAGGTTGGCTTTTGAGGATGCGAGAATGCCGAGCGCGAGCGCCGAAGTCGAGAAGAGCGCGATCGCCGTATCGCCGCCGATCCGGCTGTTTTCGGAGAGCCGCAGCAAAATATATGCCGCAAGAATGACGACCGGAATCGTGACCTGCATCGGCGCCCAGCCGAGCGCAATCGCGATACAGAGCGTACCGTAGCCGACATGCGAAAGGCCGTCGCCGATCATGGAGCATCGCTTGAGCACGAGGCTGACGCCGAGCAGACTCGCACAGAGGCTCACAGCAATGCCGGCAATCAGCGCCGGGAGCAAAATCACCGAAACATATTCCGGTGTCAGGATCATGGAAAGATCAGTCATTTCCGCTGCCCTCCTCCGCGTCATTTGTATGCTGATGCGCACAGTTCGCGCAATGCTCCGGCACGGCATTTTCACCGAGAAAGCGCCTGCCGACGTCACTTTTCTCATAGTCAGCGCAGCTGCCGAAGAAGCTTTCATTTTTGCCAATATGCAGAATCCGTTTTGCGTGGCGCACCGCGCATTCCACATCATGTGTCACCATGATGACCGTAATGCCGTGATCGTCATGGATATGCTGCAAAATGCCGTACAATTCGGTCGCGACAAGCGGATCAAGACCGGTCAGCGGCTCATCGAGCAGCAGGAGTTTTTTGGTTGCACAGAGCGCTCTTGCGAGCAAAACACGCTGCTGCTGTCCGCCGGAGAGTTCGCGGTAGCTGCGGTCAGCAAGCTGCGTGATATTGAGACATTCCATTTGCTCGGCAGCGCGTGCCTTTTCCGCTTTTGAATAGAACGGATGAATTGCTCGGCCGTTGAGACATCCAGAGAGCACGACCTCCCGCACAGACGCGGGAAAGGTTCGCTGGATCTGGCTCTGCTGCGGCAAATAACCGATCTCATTGCGTTTGAGGCCGTCACCGAATTTCAGCGTTCCGCCGTCGGCCTGCTTTAGGCCGAGCAGACATTTCATGAGGGTACTCTTACCGGAGCCGTTTTCACCGACGATACAGAGATAATCCCCCTTCTCGACGGTAAAGCTCAGATGCTCCTGAACGATCAGCGATTCATACCGCAGCGTGAGATCCTCGCAGGTAATGTATGCCATATCAGTTCAATGCCTCCTCGATCGCATCGAGATTTTCGGTCATAAGCTGCTGATAATGCATCCCTGCATCAAAATCCATACGGGAAACATTGTTGCAGGATTGCAGCATTACCGCGTTCGCGCCGGTCGCGCTGCAAACGGCATCAGCGATTTTCTGCGAAGAATTTTCGAGATAAAAGACCGTCTTGATATTCTCATCTTTCACCTTGGAAATCAGGAACGAGAGCGTCGCCGGAGAAGCGTCCGTATCGCTGCTGCATCCGGCAAATGCGGCGTAATACTTCCAGCCATAGGCCTCGGTCAGATAGCGGAACGGGAATCTGTCCGCGAAGATCAGCGTATCATTCTGCGCATTGTCACGGATGCTCTTCGCACGTTCATCAAGTTTCAGGAGCGTATCGGAGAGCGAATCATATGCCGCATCGCATGCTTTCTTTTCCTTCGGCGCAATTTCATTGAGGCTGTCATGCATCGCAGAGAGCATTTTTGCAGCATTGAGCGGCGCCGTCCAGATATGCTCATCGACATCGGCATGATCGCCGTCGGAATGGTCATGTTCTTCTTCCTCGGGCTCCATGCCCTCGACGGTTTCCTCATCGAGCAGATCCACACAGTCGAACATCCGCAGATTTTCCTTATTCTGGCGGCTTGTTTCGATGAGCTTTTCTGCCCAAGTTTCCGAAGCGCCGCCGATATAGACAAACAGATCGCAGCTCTGAATCGCCGCAACATCAGAGGGCGTCGGCTCATAGGAATGGCTTTCGCCGCCGGGCGTCAGGAGCAGCTTGACCTCGACCGGCTTCTCATATTTCGCTGTCAACTGCTTTGCAAAGTCATAGGTGGTATAGACGGTCGTGACGACTGTCAGCGCATCGGATTTCTGACCGCCGCAGCCGGTGAACAATGCGCCGCAGAGCACAGCAGATACTGCCGCAGCAGCAATTTTACAAAGATTCTTCTGTTTCATTCGGATTCCCTTCTTTTGCGATCATTTCAGCGATGCTGCAAGCGCTGCATACACCGTAAAAAACAGTTCGTGCGGGATCAATACAGAATTGATGCTCCGCAGCGACATGGCGTGCGATCTCATGCAGATGATCGCAGTTCAGATGAAAAAGCGTCCCGCAGACGGTACACTTCAAATGGAAATGGTTATGGCAGGTTCCCGCCTTTGCTTCCGCCCCTGCATACTGCCAGCAGGCGCTTCCGCGGTCATCTAGCGCATAGCGCCGGACGAGACCTTCCGCCTCAAGCTTTTCGAGCTGCCGGTAGACGGTCGCCGAGCCGATCGCAGCGCCGCTTGTATTCAGCGCGATCAGCAGCTCCGCCGCGGTGATATGCTCGGTGCTGTGTGCTTCCAGATATTTCAGCACCTGCGCCTTTTGTTTTGTCTGATATCCGCCTCCGCGCGGCATATCTGTCACCTCCAAAAATGAAAATGATAACCTTTATCAGATTCA
>CAMNFV010000054.1 GCA_946537515.1 uncultured Ruminococcus sp.
TCATGTATATCAAACTCGTCCAGCCCGGAATGATCAAACGCCCGATGGATACAGACTTAAAGCTGCACATGGCGCCGCCGCTCGGCCTGCTGACCGTTGCGAATATCCTGCGCGGCGAGCACCGTGTCGTGCTGGAAAATGAAAATATTGAACCGGTTCACTATGACGATCACCCCGATCTCGTCGGCATCTCCGTGACGGTCGATACGCTGCCCCATGCCATGCAGATCGCAAAACGCTTCCGCAAGCGCGGCGCAAAGGTCATCGCAGGAGGCATCCACGTTACGACTGCCTATGAGACAATCCCGGAAAACGCATTCGATGCGCTGTGCATCGGTGCGGCAGAGGGAACCTGGCCGGATATCGTCCGCGATGCCGAAAACGGCTGTCTCAAAAAGATCTACAAATGCAGCGGCAAGCTGCGCGGCGAGGACATTGTCTCCCCTGCCTACGATATGATCGACCGCGGCAAATACCTCTATACCAGCGTCATTCACACAAGCCGCGGCTGTCCGTTCCGCTGCGATTTCTGCTACAACAGCGCAAAATCGCACCACTTCGTCAACCGCCCGATTCCCGATGTCCTGCGCGAAATCCGGCAGGCCGGTACAAGACATATCATGTTCATTGACGACAATTTCGCGGGCAATCCGAAATGGACCAAAGAATTCCTCAAAGCAATCCTGCCGATGAAGCTCAAATGGCAGGCGGCAGTCTCGATCAACGCCGCAAAGGACGGCGCGCTGCTCGACCTGATGCGGAAGAGCGGATGTCAGAGCCTCTTTATCGGATTTGAGAGCATCAATCCGGAATCCGTGCAGAATGTGCATAAGGTGCAGAACAGCACCCGGGAATATGAACAGGCGATCGAGGCGATCCACCGCCGCGGCATCATGATCAACGGCAGCTTCGTCTTCGGGCTCGACGGCGATACGCCGGAAACCTTCGATGCAACGGTCGATTGGATCGTGAAAAACCGCATCGAGACCGTGACCTCGCATATCCTGACACCTTATCCCGGCACGGCACTCTATGCGCGGATGCGCGATGCAGGCCGCATTACTTCGCATGACCTCTCACTTTATAATACCGCGCATGTGGTATTCAAGCCGCAGGGCATGACCGCGGAAGAGCTCTACAAAGGCTATCTGCATGTCTATGACAGCGTCTACAGCCTCAAAAATATCTTCAGGCGGCTGCCGGAAACAAGGTCGCAGCGAATGCCCTACCTGATCTTCAATCTGCTCTATCGCAGATACGGCAAATTTACCGACAAAATCTGCAAGCTCATCACCTATCAGCGCATGGGCAAAATCGGCGAACAGCTTGCAAAATACATGTGACAAGGAGAAAAATCATGGAAGACTTTCAGTCAAACACAGCTGCTGAACCGCAGATGACGCCGCCGGTTCTGCCGGATACGCTGGGTGCGCCGGGGCAGGTCCTGTATCCCTATCCGGCAGCAAAACCGGAGAAAAAGAAATGGGAGCTGCATTCATTTGACCGTCCTTTTGCATGGATCGCCGTACTGCTCGGCTTCCTGCTGATGCGCTATGCGTTCTTTTATGCAGACGGTTTCTTCACAACGGGCTGCTTCCTGCTGCTGTATTTCGTCAGCGCACTTTATATCCGGTTCTCCGGCTGCAAGCCGACGCTTTCCCAGCGGATTTTCGGCTGTGTTATCTGCGCATTTACGTTTGTTTTCTCGCTGACAGCATCCCCGCTTCTGCACGGGCTCTGCTTCTGCTTCCTGCTGCCCGCAATCATCTGGCGGACACATGCAGTCTGCGGCGGCAAGGGATTCGTCACAAGATTTTTCCCATTTGACCTTGGCAGCTCCGGCATCGCAAAGCCGATCCAGCATTTCACGGCCGGTCCGCAGGCAATGTTCTCATCGCAGAAAAACAGCGCTGCGACCAACACGGTCAAGCACATTCTGATCGGCCTGCTCGTGACCATTCCGCTGACGATCGTTGTCGGAATGCTGCTCGCGAGCGCGGATTCCGGTATCGCGGATATGTTTGAATTCTTATCGGATCTTCCGGATATCGAAATCGGAGAGATCTTCTGGCAGGTCGTCTTCGGCATTCCGCTCGGAATCTGGCTCTTCGCGATCCTCTACAGCGCTGCAAAGCGCAAAGAGCAGCCGTTCCCCGTTGACGCATTCTATGAGGGCAAGCTCGCCGCGCTGCGCATGATCCCGAATGCGGGGCTCTATGCCGGTGTCACGCCGATCTGCCTGCTGTATCTTGCATATGTCATCTCGCAGACAAATTATTTTCTCTCCGCATTCGCAGGCAGGCTGCCCGAAGGCATGATCTACTCCGAATACGCACGGCGCGGATTCTTTGAGCTCTGCGCAATCGCGGTCATCAATCTGCTTGTGATTCTCGTGCTGACAGGCTGCGCGAAAAAGGGCGGCGCAGATCGCCCGAAACTGCTGACCGTCTATGCAGTCACTCTCTGCATCTTCACGCTCTTTATCATTGCAACAGCCCTCGCAAAAATGGTACTCTACATCCACGCATACGGCATGACGCAGCTCCGCATTTTTACGACATGGTTTATGGTGCTGCTCGCTGTGGTATTCCTGGTCCTGCTTCTGCGGCAGTTTACGGCAAAGCTGCCGACGGCCGCTGTTCTGACGGGTGTCTTTATCGTGATGTTTGCAGGACTCTGCTTCAGCCGTCCCGATGCGCGCATCGCAGAATACAATCTCCGCCGCTGCGCGGAAGGCACGCTCAAGGACATGGACATCGACATGCTCTGCGATCTCTCTGAGGATGCCTACAATATTATGGCACAAAACCGGGAATTGCTTGAACAGGAAGGTCTGTGGGACTATTTCCTCGAAAAAGCAGAAATGAAAACCGATTACGAATACGGCTCGGATCAATACCGCAAGTGGAATATGTCTGCACAGATCCTGCTTCAGCAGCTCCATACGGACACAACGAGGTAACGCAATATGAATCTCAGAAACATCCTGACCGACATTCTGCGCGGTGCAGCAGTCTCACTCCTGACGGGACTGCTTGTCAGCATCGCACACGGTGGCATTCTCTGGATCACGCTTCCGGCCGCCGCAATCATTCTGCTGCTTGCGGTTCTGCTGCTGCAATCCGCAAGAACCGGACGCCGGCAGCTGCGGAGCGTCACAGCGATTCTGCTGTTTCTTCCGTCGCAGATGCTATATGGCAAAAGCGGTATGATAGATTTCTTTTTTGATTTATTGCATCCCGCCGGTACCGAAGTCGCAATCGGGGATGCCGTGCAGATGGTATTTATCATTCTCCCAGGCGCATTTATGCTGCTTCTGCTTGCAATTCTGCTGGCGCGCATTGTCTCACAAAAAGCGGCTGCTCCGAAGGATGTCACCCATGCGGAGAATCCGGAATTCCCGCAGGCCAAATGAGAAATCCCGCCGGATTCTGCGGCAGCGAAGCAAAAATGAAAGGCATCCACGATCAAACCGGACTCTACATCTGAATCTGAAAGGATATTACTATGATTAACAAGAAAATGATCATGCTGACTGCGGCAGGCATTCTGCTCCTGGACGGATTTATGCTCTGCGCAGCAAAAATCTGCGTAAAAAATATGCGCGGCGGAATGCCGACAGTCACACTCTATGATCATCAGACCGCACCGGATACTGTCATTTCGATCAATGACCTCTGCTGCTATGAGAATATCCCCTGCATGTATATCACATCGGCAGTCTGGCAGGACGGCGATCCGGATCTGCCGGTCATCACGGAAGACGGACAGGCGATTCTTCCCGGAAACAAAACCGGCATCATGGAAGTGACGGTTGCATCAAACCCTAACTGGATTATTCCGGATAATACCGTCACCGTGACCGTGGGGATGCCTTCATGAGTCGCCGCATCCGCATCGGGATGGGCATTGCGTCGGCCGTACTGCTCGGTATCGAAATTCTGATCGGCATGTATGCACACGGCTGGGTGCGCAATCAGTTCGGCGATGCATTGGTCGTCATCCTGCTCTACACGATCTGCCGCACGGTCTCGCCGGAAAAGCCGCGCTTCGGCCTGCTGCTTCCGGTCGGCATCCTGCTCTTTGCATTCTGCGTGGAATTTTTGCAGCTCTGGGGCTTCTGCGACAAGCTGCATATTACAAATCGCCTGCTGCGCATCATCATCGGAACAGGCTATTCCAATGCCGATATGCTGAGTTATACGCTCGGGATTCTGCCCTGCATCGCCTGTGAATTCCTGCTGCGGCGAATCCGAAAATCCGCAGAATCACAATGAAAAATCAGCCGTGAAATCGAAGCTGTTACGCTGGATTTCGCGGCTGAATCTTATTCCGGATCCGGCTCAGAGGATTCAACCGTCTCGAGATTATCGAGCTCCGGCAGATCATCCGTCGGTTCCTCGACGATATCCTCATCGGCATCCGACTGCACCTCAAACAGATCCTCTGCCTCACCGCTCGTCGGGAGCGGCGGCAGATCGGCAAGCGACTGCATCCCGAAGGTCCGCAGAAAATGCGCGGTCGTGCGGTATGTCACCGGGCGTCCCGGCACCTCAATGCGTCCGGCTTCTTCGAGCAGGCCGCGTTCCACGAGCGTATTGACAACAGAGCCGCTGTCCACGCCGCGCACGCGCTCGACAAAGCCCTTTGTTACCGGCTGATTGTATGCGATAATCGTCAGCGCTTCCATGGCCGCATTGGAGAGCGGGGTATTCCGCTTGACTTCGAGCGCTGCGCGAATTTCCTCCGCAAAATCAGCGCGCGTCGTAATCTGCCAGCTCTCGCCGAGCGTCAGCAGCTGCAAACCGCTGCCGGATTCCTCCAGCGCCGTCATCAGCGCACCGGCCGCCGCCGTGATCTCTTCCGCAGTCACGCCGAGCGCCTCCGCAAGACGATCGGTCTCCATCGGCTCACCCGCCGCAAACAGCACCGCTTCCAGCGCGGAAGCAAGATATTCCAGTTTCATAATCCCGTCCTTTATTTGCCGCCGAACATCGTTTCGAGCATATCATTGACGCGCTCCATGTGCATTCCGCGTGAGCCCTTAATAAGAAAGCAAATCGGAACCCCGGCATAGGTGCGCAGCAAAGCATCAAGCGCCTCCATCAGCGTATCCTGATCCGGAAATGCGCAGACTTCCCCGTCGTATCCTTCCGCAAAATCGTTATAATTTTCTCCGCAGAAGAATACCTCATCGGTATACTTTCTGCAAAGCGCGCCCAGTTCACGGTGCCGCGCCGCAGCAAATTCGCCGAGCTCATTCATATTGCCGAGGATCGCCCATTTCTGCGCATCACCGGCAATCAGCCCGAAGGATTGCAGCGCCGCTGCCATGGCCTCCGGATTTGCATTATAATAATCGCGAATGATCGTGATATTTCCGTATTTGACACGCTCCGAGCGCATCGCGCCGGGCACAAAGCTGCTGAGCGCATCCGCGCATTCCTTCAGCGTCATGCCGAGCAGCAGTCCGGTATGAACAGCGAGCAGCGCATCGGTGACATTGTGCAGACCGGTCATCGGGAGCACCGCCTCCGCCGTGCTGCCGTCTGCGGTATACCGCAGCGTAAAGCGCGTATTTTCTGCACTTTCAACAATATTCTCCGCACAGACTTCCGCATCAGGGCTTCCGCTGCGCGTGCTGTAAACCACATTCGTCCGCGCACGCAGCGCCTCCATATTCCCATGGAGATAGCTGTCCTCCGCCGGAACAATCAGCGTTCCGCCGCGGCCTTCCTCCGGCATATTTTCGATGACTTCAGTTTTAGCAAGGAAAATATTCTCCTGCGAGCCGAGATTGCCGATATGTGCCGTACCGATATTCGTGATGATCGCCATATCCGGCTCCGCAATATCCGACAAATGCCGGATCTCGCCCGCATGGTTCATGCCCATTTCGATGACGGCAACTTCCGTTTCCGGCGGCATATGCAAAATGGTAAACGGCACGCCGACATGATTGTTATGATTGCCGGAAGTCGCGTAAGTACGAAATTTCGCAGCAAGCACATGTGCCGTCATATCCTTGACAGTCGTCTTGCCGCTGCTGCCGGTCACGCCGACAACCCGCAGGCCGTTCTGCTTATATGTCCGGATACAGCTTTCCGCAAGATCACCATAAGCATCGCCCGGTGCAATCAGATACGGCACTCCCGGATCCTCCGGCGGCTGCTCGGAAAGAATGCAGAGCACAGCGCCCTTTTCCGCCGCCTGTTTTGCATACGCATTGCCGTTGAAATTCTCGCCTTTCAGCGCAATAAAACAGTTCCCCTGCTCGATCGTGCGGGTATCCGTGCTGAAGCCGGAGACCTCCGCCGACGGATCAGAGCAGTTCACAAGCGATGCATGAATGCGGTCAGCGATCTCGCCGAACGTCATCCGCACATGCATATCCTCCTGCAGCAGCGCCATATTAAGCCTCCATTGCCAGCGCGATGACGCGATCGAGCAGCTCCGCAAACGGCAAACCTTCTGCCGCCCACATCTTCGGATACATGGAAATCGGCGTAAAACCGGGCAGCGTGTTGATCTCGTTGAAAACGATCTCGTTCGTATCGCGCGTGACAAAGAAATCGACACGCGACAGGCCGGAACAGCCCAGCGCCTTGAAAATGGCGACTGCCCATTCGCGGACCTTTGCATTCAGTTCCTCGCTGATGCGTGCCGGAATAAATGCCTGCGAGGTCGAGGTCACATACTTCGTTTCATAATCATAAAATTCAGCACCTGCGTCGATTTCGCCGGCAGTTGCAGCCTTCGGATCATCATTTCCGAGTACCGCAACTTCAATCTCTCTGCCGTTGATAAACTCCTCGGCAAGGATCTTTTTGTCGTATTTGAATGCATTTTCCAGCGCCGGCATCAGGTCAGCTTCCGTCTTGACCTTCGAGACACCGACAGAAGAACCGGTACTGCACGGCTTGATGAAAACCGGAAACGCAATATGTTCCATAATATCGCGGCACATTGCAGCGGCATCCGCCTTGAAATCCGCACGGCGCAGCGTAAGCCAGTTTGCCTGCCGAACGCCTGTTGTCGCTGCGATCAGCTTCGTGACCGACTTATCCATCGAGACTGCATTCGCACAGACATGGCAGCCGACATACGGGATGCCGGAAAGCTGGAACAGGCCCTGAATCGAGCCGTCCTCGCCGTTTTCGCCGTGGAGCACCGGGAAGATCACATCAACCGGCACAGTCTCCGCACCGTTTTCACGAATGACGCAAAGCCCCGCGCCGCGCTCCGGCGAGAGAAATGCGGTGCAGTTTGCAGGATTCTGCTCCCACTTATCTTCCGCAATATCCTTATAATCATCGCCGCCGAAGAGCATCCATTTGCCTTCCAGCGTAATGCCGACCGGCAGGATTCTGCGGTTCTCCTTGTTCAGATTGCGAAGAACTGCCTCCGCCGATACCAGCGAAACTGCGTGTTCCGGCGAAACGCCGCCAAACAGTACCAGAACTGTCTGCATAAGAAAAATTACCTCTTTTCGTTATTAGCGGTTTCTCCGACGGATCGCAGCGGGACAGAGCCGCATTGCAAATCCGTCGGAGATACCTGAATTACTCAAAAAATGCGCCTGCGATCATGACCTTGGCGATTTCGCAGTCCTTGTCGAGCAGGATGAGGTCTGCATCGGCGCCGACTTCGATTCTGCCCTTCTTCTCTGCACCGATCATGTCAGCCGGTGTTTTGGTCGCCATGCGGACAGCATCTGCAAACGGAACGCCGAAGCTTGCCGCCTGCTTGACGCAGCGCCAGAGCGTCGAAGTAGAGCCCGCGATTGCGCCGTCCATGGTACGGGCAACGCTGTTCTTGACCTCGATATCCTGACCGCCGAATTCATAGATGCCGTCGCCGAGGCCGGTCGCACGCATGGAATCGCTGATGATGACCATGCGATCCGGGCCGAACATCTTATAGAGCATCATGACAATCGCAGGATGCAGATGCAGGCCGTCGGTGATCGCCTGTACATAGATATTCTTTTCGAGCGCTGCCGGGATCGGGCCGGGCTCTCTGTGGTGGATGCCGGGCATTGCGTTGAAGGTATGCGTCAGGCAGTTTGCGCCTGCTTCGATTGCCTTGATGCAGGTATCATAATCCGCATCTGTATGGCCGATGCAGACAACCGCGCCGCATTCCCTGATGAACTCCATGCTGCCTTCAAGCTCCGGTGCGATCGTGACAACGCGCATACCGGGCAGCGACTTGAACTCTTTGAGATCGGGGTTGCGGATGAACTTACCGTTCTGCGCGCCCTTCTTTTTCGCATTGATGTACGGGCCTTCCATATGGAAGCCGAGAATCTGCGTACCGGGGACATCGGTCTTGCCCTCGGTAACCTTCTTGATCGCCTCATAGCTCTGCGTCATCGTGGTCGGGAGCCAGGATGTTGTGCCGTTCTTCGCGAGGAATGCGCACATCTCCTCAAATTCGCCGTCCATGGTGTCCTTGCCGACGCAGCCGTGTGCGTGCATATCAACCAGGCCGGGAATCACAGAATAGCCTGTGCAGTCCTCGCCAACGGTCTTGTCAGAAGCCGGTGCGATCGCGGTGATCGTACCGTTTTCAATGGTGATATCGGTCTGTTTGCCATCAAAGAGCAGATTTTTCAGAACCATTTCTCTACCGCCTTTCTGTTATTGGGATTGATTGGTGCAATGTATCAACAATGGAGCAAGCTCCATACATCGCCGTAATAAAAATGGGATTCCAAAGGGACAATGTCCCTTTGGCAGGGGTTTGGGGACAGAGTCCCCATTCAAAATCCATCGGAGATACCTTATTTCGTTGCAGGGAGAGAAGCCGCAGCGACTGCCTGGCCGACTCTTCTGTCCATTTCATCCGGCAGAATGAACTGGACCTGCTTATACAGCTCCGGGAATTCCTTTTCGAGGACTTCCTTCGCCTTCTCAATGATCAGATCGCCGCCGAGACCGGAAGTCACACGGCCGGAGATCTGGAGATAGCGGATATCATAGAAATCAGCATAGTTTGCGATTGCATATCCGAAGTAGGTACCGATCGTGCGGAAGATATCCTTCGCGCCCTCATGGCCTTCGCTCAGCACCTTCTGAACAGCCTTGAGCTTTTCTGCAAGCGTCAGGCTCTCATCGAGCTCGATGCCGGCCTTCGGTGCCAGACGGATGACAGCATCCTGCGAGAAATACTTGACGCCGCAGCCGTAATCGCCGGACCACTCATCGACAGGCGATGCCGGATTGTAGTCAACCGGAACGAATGCAAGCTCATTGTGCCAGCCGGTGACATTGCCGTTGATATCGACATAGCCGCCCGCCTCGGAAGTACCCATTGCGATGCCGAGCACGCCGTTGACATCCATTGCCATAGATGCTGCAAGCGCTGCAACGTCGCCGTCATTTGCAACAGCATACGGAACGCCGAGTTCTTCGAGCACATCGACATAGACATTCTTGCAGGCTTCGCCCTGCGTATCCTTCGGAACCTTCAGGAACAGATGCGAAACCATTGCACGGTTTGCAACGAGCACGCCTGCGGTGCTGACACCGACTGCATCAAAGCTCGGCATATGCTCTGCTGCCTTGAGGATCGCATTCTTGATATGCTCATGGTGATATGCAATATCTTCCGCGAGCTTCGGCAGCCAGACAATCTCCTCTGCCCAGACGGTCTCGCCGTTGACAACGGCAGCGACCTTCATATCCGATCCGCCTGCGTCAAAGCCGACACGGCAGCCGTCGAGATTTCTGCCGATCGAGAGCGGACGCACATGATTCTCCGGCATATCGGCAAAATCGCGCTCCTCCACCACAAAATCACGCTCATAGGTCGTGCTCCAGAAATCCACATCAAATGCACGAAGTCCTTCTTTCGTATATGCATCACGGATGTATTCGTATACATCGTGATCGCCCGCGAGCATGACCTTCCAGCCGCCGGCACACCAGAGAATCGTCTTGATCAGGCGCTCTGCATAGCGGCAGTTTTCCTCTTTGTTGTCACCGAGCTTTGTATCGCGGCGATAGACAAGTCCGTCCTCACGCTCAACGGCGATCGAAAACGGTCTTGTTGCTTTCGCAAGGAAATCGCGGTTGAAATACACCGCCGGGACAAAATCATGGTCAAGAATCGGCTGAATCATTGGCTGAAGTTCCTTTCATTTTTGATATTGATGATTATGAATACAACAGAACAAGCGGCGGCTTTGAACCGTCGCTTGCCTGTATGCAAACCCAAATTATTTCGTATTCTTTATGTTCCAGCGGAACGGGCAGATACGGGATGCCTTGGTCGTATCATACATAAAATTCTTGTCGATTGTCGTGACATCCAGCCAGCGGTAATTGGTCTTCTGCTCCGGATCACCGAAGAACTTGAGCTTGAGGCCGCCGGAGAGGCTCGTCTTTTGCAGGACAGGCCCGAGGCGATGATTTTCCTTCATGAAGGTTACAATCTCGGACGCCATGACAAGCGAGGAATCTGCAACATTGTAGACACCGGTATAATTCGAGCTGTCTGCCTGCCGCAGAAACCCGATGATGAAATCGGAAATATTATGGATACAGCACATGTGGTAGCCGTACTCGCCGGTACGGAACACAAAGATAGATTTATCCTTCGGATCGCGGATCCGGGACATCAGGTTTTCGGTATAATTCAGAGAATAGACCATCGGGACTCGTGCGACGCAGCAGATCATATTCTTGGTCTTGCGCACATCGTTCGAGAATGCCATCTCTTCATTGGCTTTCATTTTGCCGTAATTGGTCACAGGCTTGACGGCTTCGTCCTCGCGCACCGGCTCACGGCTGTCCGGCTGCTTATAGACCTGTGTTGTGCTCAGCAGGATAAACTTCTGCACATTTTTGGAAATCGCGAGCTTATAGATAAATTTATCACAGGCGGCGCATTCGTCAATCTGTGCCTTACCGATCTCAGGGCCGAGGTCATTGTCCACGGTGCACGCCAGATGGACCACATACTCGACTTCAAATTCGTCAAAAATCTCACCGTATTTGCCCTGATCCTGCGGGGCAGCTTCGCGGAAGAAATAGTTATCCTTTCCGGTATTGTAATCGGATTCTTTTTTGTCAACTGCGATGACGGTATTGCCTTTTTTCAACAGACCGGAGCAAACATGATCGCCGATCAGCCCGCAGCCGCCGGTAACGAGAATAGTTGCCATAACATACAGTCCTTTCCTTGGCGGGATGAGATCATGTCCCCCTAATGACATGACTGCATACTACCCTACAATATTACATTATTATTATATCACAGTCAGCAAAGAATTGCAAGCAGAGAACAGAAATTCGACGTTTTGGATTATCCGGGCGCTGTTTATTTGTATAACATTAACAACGTTATACAAAAAGTAAATAACAGAAAGGATGAATCCTATGATTTGTCCCGAAGATGTGAAAAGAATTCCTGTAAAAGGCGGGCGCACGGTTCCTCCAGCAAGCCTCCCGTCACACGCGGTTTATGATTATACGGGAGCGCAAACATTTCCTGCACCGAACAGACCGCGCCGGCCTTCTCATCATATGCGCCGAAGATCACTCTGTCGATCCGCGCATTGATGATTGCGCCGCTGCACATCGGGCAGGGCTCCAGCGTCACATAGAGATTGCAGCCGGAAAGCCGCCAGGATCCGCGCTTTTTTGCCGCTTCCTCGATCGCGAGGATTTCTGCATGTGCCGTCGGGGAATGATCCCGTTCCCGGCGGTTTCTGCCGCGCCCTAAGATTTCGCCGGTTTCCCGGTCCATGACAACTGCGCCGACCGGGATCTCGCCGTCCGCAGCAGCCTCCTCCGCGAGCCTGATTGCCTCGCGCATCATTGCAAAATCATCAAACATCCGATTGTCCCCGCCGCTTCTCAATAAAAGAGCTGTACGACCGTCAGCAGCACCGATACCGCCAGCCATGGCAGCATTGTGACGGTCTGCGCGATTGCGCCCAGTTTCTGCTGTTCCGAGAGCACAATCCGCCGGTTATTCAGATGCAGCTTATGCCTGCGCATAATGACATAGAATGAAAGCGCAAGCGTACCGATCGAAATCAGCAGCAGACTGTATTCCCAGCGCTGAAGCGTTCTCGTTGTATAGACCGCAACCAGCCGTGCATAATTAAGTCCTGTATAAACAGCATGGAGCGTGATACATTTGGTCAGCGAGCCGGAGCGGATCAGCAGATAGCCCGCCGCAAGTCCGATCAGCAGATTGCCGAAGCGATCCGGCATACTGTTCGGAAACAGGAACGCCAGAAGCGCCGTCACGCCGACCGCAAACGGATCTCCGAACTGCCGCAGCAGCGTCAGAATCGCACCGCGCAGAAACAGCTCCGCCAGCGCAGATGCCACCAGCGTATCGAATGCGCCGTATGCAAAAACCGCTGCCGTATCTTTATATGTATAGATTGCCTGTGCGAGCTCCACCGCATCGCGCTGTGCAAGCATCGCATAAATGCCGGAAATCATCATTGCAGCACCGACTGCTGCCGAAAATTCCGGAATCCCGCCGAAATTCACCGGCGCAAATATATGCCGCGGAAGCTTGCTGATCCGGATCAGCAGCAGCATCGGAATTACATATTTCAATATCTGAATTACGCAGCGCGCCGCAACAACCGCCCATTGGCTGCCCGTAATCGGAATCGGGATAAAATCCATGCGGATTTCCACGCCAAAGAGCCGCAAGATCGCATTCAGCAGCGATTCGCCTGCAACATCCGTGATAAAGAAAATCAGCAGCGCCGCGCCGATCGCCTGCCCGCAGCGCATCAGCGCACTGCGTTCTGCCGAAGCAGCATTCTGCTTCACGGCTGCATCACCGGAAACATAAACATTCTCCAGATTATTCTCAGAAAAGCGGAATACCATTTTTGAGTCCGAATGTCTGCGCCATTGCAGGAAATCCATGTTGTATTGTTCATGCAGCGAATCATACTTAAACTCTTCTACAACGTCCGTATAGGCATGTTCCAAACGCAGCACCCCCTATTTTCCCATTTTATTTTTTTATTATAGCAAACCACGCCGCCGGAGTCGTGCAGATTTCGTAAAAAGTATATGAATAAAATATGAATTTTCTTCGATACAAAAAGCCGGCAGCTCCAGAAGAAGCTGCCGGTTTACAGATATCAAATTGTCCGTATGCGAGCTTACGACATGAACGAATATTCCTCACTATACTGCTCATAAAGCCGCTGAAATTCGGAATTCTGGCGGCTCTTGATATCGTTCAGATATTCATGCGTATCGAAGGAATCCGCATGGAGCTCAACCAGCGCAACCGCAATATTTGAGCAGTGGTCTGCAACACGTTCAAAGTTGCCGATCAGATCATTGAACACAAAACCCTGCTTCAATGTGCAAAGCTGCGTCTGAAGGCGTGCAACATGATTCAGCTTTGCGGTCTGGCAAAGCGTGTCTATGCACTCTTCCAGCGGCTCAACCTTGCCTGCAAGCTCCAGATCGCCTTTTTCAAATGCTTCAAAGGTCATCCCGACGATCTTGCGGAGTGCAGCTTCCAGCACATGAAGCTCATCGAGCGCCGGTTCGGAGAACTGCACCTTCTTCTGGAAGATCTCCTCTGCAACCTCCTGAATATTGACCGAGTGGTCGCTCACGCGCTCAAAGTCGCTGACGGTATGCAGATAGAGCGAAACTTCCAGCGTCTGCTCATGATTCAGTTCTTTTCCCGTAACCTTGATCAGATAGGTTCCGAGCATGTCCTCATAGTGATCGACGACATCCTCCGCCTCAATCACCTTTTTCGCTTCTGCTTCATCATATTTGCCGATCAGATCGAACGCGCCGAACAGTCCGTTTTTCGTCAGCTCCGCCATGCGCTGCATGGCTTCCTTACTCTGCGTCAGCGCAAGGATCGGGTTTTCAAGGAAACGCTCTTCCAGATGTCCGATATCATAGGATTTCGCAGCAGTTTCTTCCTTTTTCTCCGGTGTATTGCGGAGCATTCTGTCGGTGATGCGTTCCAGATACTTCATAAACGGCATCAGAACGATGATCGCGGCAATACGATACAGCGTGTTCATCATTGCAATGCCGACCATACTGATTGGGGCATTATTCTGCATAAACGGGAAATGCAGGATCATATTCGCGCCGTAGAAGACCACGGTACAGATCACCGTACCGAAAACATTGATCAGCAGATAGATCAGCGAGGTACGCTTGCCGTCGCGGCCGGCGCCGACCGCCGAAAGCAGAACAGGAATCGAAGCACCGATACCCATACCCATGATCATCGGGAATGCAGCCGCATAGCTGACAGCGCCCGTCACGGAAATCGCCTGCAAAATACCGACCGATGCCGAGTTGCTTTGCAGCAGCGCGGTGATCAGAATACCGATCAGAATGCCGAGCAGCGGATTATCGAACATCGTCAGCAGGGAGCGGAAGCTTTCGCTTTCCTTCAGCGGCGCAACCGCGTCGCTCATCGCCGCCATGCCGTACATCAGAACGGCGAAACCAAGCATGATGCTGCCCGCAGAGCGCTTGGTTTCCTTCTTGGAGAACATCAGCCAGATAATGCCGATAAACGCGACGACTGCGGAGATCGTGTCCGTCGAGAGCAGGCTCAGCAGACCGCCGGATTTTCCGAGCATTGAGAGACAGAGCAGCCAGCCGGTGACGCTGGTGCCGATATTCGCGCCCATAACGACCGATATCGACTGTGCAACAGTCATCATGCCGGAATTGACGAAACCGACGACCATCGCCGATGTCGCGGACGATGACTGAATCACCGCCGTAACAAATGTGCCGAGCAAAACGCCTTTGATCGGCGTGCCCGAAAGCTTCCAGAGCACAAGTTCCAGTTTGTTTCCGGCGACCTTTTTCAGACCGTCGCCCATGAGCTGCATACCGAATAAAAACAACGCAACTCCGCCGATTAAAGCAAGAACATTCGCAATACTCATCTGATTTTTCCTTCTTTTCTTCCTGATAAATTCACTTTCATTCTAAGCCGAATTTATCATAATACAAAAAAATCAAATGTATGTATTGCGAATGTTAAATTCAGGTTAAATTCGGATATCCATCGTATCCTCGTCGATCGGCACCATGTCGATCCGGCGCGGACGTCTGTGTTCAGGCTCCGGGGCAGCGGGTGCGGGCTGCGGCGCAGGTTCAGACGGCAGCGGTTCCGGTTCTTCGGGCTGCTCTTCGGCAAAGGGTTCGAGATCGAGTGCAGCGGCGGCTTCCTGAAGCAGCTGATCGGTCTCATCGAGCGTCAGGCGGCGCGCAGAAGCATCCGGCACAGGCGCCGGCTCATCCGCTCCGGATTCCTCATCCGGATCAAAAAGCGTCCCCTGTATCAGCTCGCCGTCCGCTTCCCCGTTATCCTCCGGGTAATCGTCGGACTCTTCGGAATATTCTTCGTTATCCTCCGGGTAATC
>CAMNFV010000055.1 GCA_946537515.1 uncultured Ruminococcus sp.
AAGCCGCTCCAATTTTCGCTGATTGGAGCGGCTTAATATTATCCATACATAAAAAACAGGAGTCCAGAGGGACAATGTCCCTTTGACGGGGTTTGGGGACAGTTTGCGAAGCAATACTGTAGAGCCCTCATTTATGATCCATCGGAGATACCTCTATTATTCCTCGATCAGCGTCTTGCCGGTCATTTCCTTCGGCTGCTCAATGCCCATGAGCTGAAGCAGCGTCGGAGCGAGGTCTGCGAGCACACCGCCGGAACGGATCTTCTTCGCATCGCTGCCGATGACAATCGCCGGGACCGGATTCGTGGTGTGTGCGGTAAACGGTGAGCCGTCATCCTCCATCATCTTATCCGCATTGCCGTGGTCAGCGGTGATGATGACCTTGCCGCCCTTGGCAAGAATCGCCTCTGTCACCTGACCGACGCAGTCGTCAACCGCTTCAACAGCCTTGACTGCTGCATCGAAAATACCGGTATGACCGACCATATCGCAGTTTGCATAGTTGAGGATGATCGCATCGAACTTATCCGCAGCGATCTCCTTGAGTACAGCCTCCGTGACCTCATATGCGCTCATTTCCGGCTTCATATCAAAGGTCTCAACATCCGGCGACTTGATAAGGATGCGCTCTTCGCCGTCAAAGGTCTTCTCCTCGCCGCCGTTGAAGAAGAATGTAACATGTGCATACTTCTGTGTCTCAGCGATACGGAGCTGCGTCTTGCCCTGCTTTGCGAGCACCTCGCCGAAGGTCATGGTCAGCTCCTCGGGCGGGAATGCAACGGAAACATTCGGCATGGTTGCATCATACTGTGCCATGCAGACGAAATGCACCGGGAAATAACCGTTCTTGCGCTCGAAGCCCTTGAACTCCGGATCGACAAATGCACGGGTGATCTGACGAGCGCGGTCGGGGCGGAAGTTGAAGAATACAACGCTGTCATTCTTCTGAATCTTCGCATCCTTCGAGACAACAGCCGGGATCATGAACTCATCGGTGACGCCGTTTGCATAGGAATTCTTAATCGCCTGAACCGGATCATCCTCCTGCACGCCCTCGCCGTAAACGAGTGCTGCATAAGCCTTCTCGACGCGGTCCCATGCATTGTCTCTGTCCATTGCGTAGAATCTGCCGGAGATGACGCCGATCTTGCCGAGCCCGATCTTATTCAGCTCTGCAACGGCTTCCTCCATGTACTCCGCTGCGGAAGAAGGCGGAACATCTCTGCCGTCGAGGAATGCGTGGATATAGACCTTTTCGAGGCCGAAACGCTTTGCCATTTCCACAAGGCCGTACATATGCGTCATGTGGCTGTGGACACCGCCCGGCGAGAGCAGACCCATGAGGTGCAGCGCGGTTCCCTGATCCTTAGCGTTCTGCATGGCGGCAGTCAGCGCCGGATTCTCAAAGAAATCGCCGTCCTGAATGGATTTTGTGATCTTGACGAGCTGCTGATAGACGATTCTGCCGGCACCGATATTCGTGTGACCGACCTCCGAGTTACCCATCTGACCGTCCGGCAGACCGACATCCAGACCGGATGCGCCGATGATATTATTCGGATACTCCGCGAAATAGCGGTCAAGATTCGGGGTTTTTGCGGCTTTGATCGCATTGCCGTATTCGCTCGGATTGATACCGAAGCCGTCCATAATCAAAAGTGCCACAGGTGCTTTGCTCATGAAAATTACTCCTTTTCAGATAGATATTTGGATTTGCTGCATGTCAGCAGGGTACAATTCACGCAGGCGTTCAGAAAGTCGGCGCGGGCACCAGAACATCAGGCGCACTCATTTTGGAAGCGAGCCGGATCAGCAGCAGCACAAGCGCCACGCCGATTCCGATGATCCCGAATATGATGCCGATGAGCGCCATTTTATCGGCGCTCTCCTGCTTTTTCTTTGCAATGATGCCGCAGATAACAGCCGCCGCACCGAAGATCGCATTGACATAGCCGGTGCAGAGCGTCAAAAGCGCGGCAATCCCGCAAAACAGCGATGCCATTGCGAATTTGCCGTCATGTTCATCCGGTTCCGGCTGTTCTTTTTCGAGAGGATCCCGCCATTCGGAAACGCCGCTCCATTCGCGCCGTTCTGCATCTGACATATAGCGCAGACGTTTTTCTTCGGCGGATTGCTCCCGCTCCTCCGGATGCAGGTCGTGATTCTGCGTATCCATAGCGATTATTTTGCCTTGCCGAGGAATGCAGCACCGATGATACCTGCGTCATTGCCGAGCTTTGCGATGACGATCTCGGTATTCTTCTCGGAATTCTTGGTATAGATCTCCTTTGCGACCAGTTCCTTCATCGGCAGAAGCAGCGCGTCGCCCTCATTGCAGACGCCGCCACCGATGCAGAGGATATCCGGCTGGAAAATATTGATCGTATTGGTGATGCCGGCAGCAAGTGCCTTGATATAGAAATCGACGACTTCCTTTGCGGCCTTGTCGCCCTTGCGCATACAATCAAATGCGGTACGTGCAGAGACCTTGCCCTGCTCGGCAGCCATTTTTGCCATTTCGCAATCCGGATGTGCCTCGATTGCCTCATTGGTCATACGGATCAGACCGGTCGCGGAAGAATAGACCTCAAAGCAGCCCTTTCTGCCGCAGGTACATTGCGGGCCGTCCATATTGAGAACGGTGTGGCCGATCTCTGCGCCTGCAAAATTCGAGCCTGCATAGATCTTTCCGTCGATGACGATGCCGCCGCCGACGCCCGTACCGAGCGTGATGCAGACAGCATTCGTTGCGCCCTTCGCAGCGCCGGCGACATATTCGCCGTATGCAGCAGCGTTCGCGTCATTCTCAACAAATGCCGGCAGACCGGTCGCCTCGGAAATCCACTTGACCATCGGGACATCATGGAAATCGAGGTTATTGGAATATTCGATGATACCGGTCGCAGAATTTGCGATACCCGGTGTGCCGATGCCGATCCACTCAACCTGATCCTTTGTCAGACCGGCCTCCTTGATCGCATCGAGTGCGCAGGCAGCCATGTCGGCAGCGATCTGATCTGCCGGACGCGGACGGTTTGTCTTGCGCGAGACCTTCTTCAGGATCTGATAATTCTCGTCCACAAGTCCGGCGACAATATTCGTGCCGCCAAGGTCAATGCCAATGTAATATTTCATAAGTTCCTCCATATTTTTACACCCTCTGGGTGGGTTGATCTGAATTATTCATTCCCGGACTTTTCGTCATCCTCAAATCCGCAGTATGCGAAAAATTCCTGATCGAAAAGCTCCTTGCCGCCGTTTGCCTTGACTGCGCGGATCGCAGTTTTCTGATTGTATTCATAATCCTCTATGATGAACGGGAGCTTTTTGCCGAATCGCTGCTCGGTGCATTTTTCCCGATGCAGTTCCATGACGGCAACCACCGCGAGATCATAGATGCGCTCTGTCAGCTCGTCGTCATCTTCCTCCAGATCATAGCCCTGCGATTCGAGCCATTCTGTCAGCGGTTCAGCGTCCATGGAGCGGAAGCAGTTGTCCGTCCAGTTGGCAAAATTCCAGCGCTCGATCTTGTTTGCGCGGTTCTCCGCATCGGTCTGCGGCGTATTGTAGGCAAGCCAGAGGTCACCGCCGGGAACATTGTCTTCCGAATAGCCCAGATGATAGCCGATTTCCAGCATACAGACATCCGCTGCGGGGATATCCGTCAGCGCATCCTTGAGCCACGCTTTCAGCTCAATCACAAATGCCTCATCACCGGCATCGTAAGCCTCTGCCTCATAGGCTTCGACCTCTTCATCAAGGTCAATTTCATCAAATCCGGGCCCACCGAACATCTCGCCCAGCTGAGAAAACATATCGCCCATTTCCGCGCCCTTGACGCTGTCCATGATGCTGTCCACGTCATCGGGCATAATGCCGCCCTGCGCAGCAAGCTCTGCTGCCTTGCCGATCATATCTGTCAGATTCGGATTCTGCATGATCGACTGCACCTGCGGATTCTGCATCATCTCCTGAATCTGCGAATCACCCATAATGCTGTCGATCTCGTCCTTACCGGCTCCGAACATCCCAAGCAGTTTGCTAAGATCCATATGTCCTCCTTATTTCCGCGGCAAAGTCTGCGTCGAAAGCAATGTGCAGTCCTTGCTGCGAAGCGTATATGCGCCGAAATTCGCCGGCAGAAATACCGAATCGCCCTTGGAGATCGGCATGATCACGCCGTCATCATAGATCAGCGCCGCATCGCCGTCCGTACAGAGCAGATGCGTATAGGAAATGCCGTTGGAAGGCGGAAACGCCGCTTCCTCTGTGATATGCAGTTCTGTTGTTGTAAAGAACTGGCAGTCCGCAATGACATCCGCGCTGTAACCGTCGAACTGCACAGAGGGACGCCGTCTGCGCGGCGGTGCGGACCATGTTTTTGTCACATCAACCGCCTTGTCGATTTGCAGCTCTCTGGGCTTGCCGTCGAGCCCGATGCGGTCGTAGTCATAGATACGGTATGTGATATTGGAATTCTGCTGAATCTCTGCAATCAGAATCCCTGCGCCGATTGCATGGAGCGTACCTGGTTCGATGAAGAACACATCGCCCTTGTTGACCGGTACAAGCTGAACAACATCGAGCAGCGTGCCGTTTTCGATGCTGGCGCGGAATTCCTCCTTCGTCAGCTCGCGATTGAAGCCGTAGGCGAGCGCTGCACCCTCCTCGCAGTCCACGATATACCAGCATTCGGTTTTGCCGTTTTCGCCGTTTTCATGCTCTCTTGCATAGCGGTCATCCGGATGCACCTGCACGCTGAGATCCTGGTCCGCGTCGATCAGCTTGATCAGCACGGGGAAGGTCGAAAACCGCGCAGAGCCTTCTCCGACACGCGCAGTCCAGTCCTGTTCCAGATACTCCTTGAGCGTCATGCCCTTATTCACGCTGTTCATGATCACAGCCTGACCGGCCGGGTGGCATGAGAGCTCCCAGCTTTCGGCAAGACGTTCCAGATCGCTTTCCTTCCCGAATTCATCGCGCAGGCGTGTACCGCCCCAGATATAATCCTGAATGGCGGGTTTCAGTTTCAAAGGCTCCATGGATGATCCTCCCCTCAGATCGCAGACTGTTTCTGATTTCAGGTGTCGGGCAGCTCCTGAATCAGCGCGAAAAGCTGCTGTGCGGTTTCCGGCCGGACGCCTGCTGTTTTCGCAAGCTGTTCCGGTGTTGCCGCTTTGAGCTGCGCACGGGTTTTATAGGTCAGCAGAAGCTTCTGCGCCTTTTTCTCACCGATCCCGGGGATCTGCGTGAGCGTCAGCGCATAGCTGGATTTCTTATGCTTGGTTTTCATATAGGTGATCGCAAAGCGGTGGACCTCATCCTGAATGCGCGTCAGCAGATTGAAAGCGGCCTGCTTTTCGCGCACGGCGATCTCGCCGCCGTTTGTCGCAATCGCGCGTGTCCGGTGCTTCTGATCCTTGACCATACCGAACAGCGGGATATCCAGACCAAGCTCTGCAAGAATCGGCGCAATCGCTCCCACATGCGTACTGCCGCCGTCCAGCAGAATCAGATCCGGCAAAACGCCGAATTCATTGACCGCCTTTGCGGTCTCATCGGTTTCCGCCTGCGCCTTAAAGTATTCGCTGAAGCGCCTGCGGATGACCTCCTGCATGGCCGCATAGTCATTCTGGCCGGTCAGCTCCTTGATCGAAAACCGGCGATACGCATTTTTCAGCGGTCTGCCGTTTTCAAAGACGACCATACCCGCGACCATTGCGGATGAGGAGAGATTGGAAATATCATAGGATTCAATGCGGACAGGCGGCTTTTCCAGGCCGAGTGCCCTTCCGAGTTCTTCGAGTGCAAGCAGCTCTCTGCCGGTGCGTCCCGCATTGATCGAGAGCTTTTCGCCGGCATTCTGCTTCGCCTTGAGGACAAGGCGGTGTCTCGCGCCGCGCACAGGCTGCTCAATATAGACCGCGTGACCGGCTCTTTCCGCGAGCATGGCAGTAAGCAGCTCCGGTTCTGCCGGCAGATGCTCCACCAGCACGGTTTTCGGCAGATCGCCGCCGGAACGTGTGCTGTAATACTGCGGCAGAAAATCATCGAGCGGCTGCTCCGAGAGCGCCTCCGAGGAGATCTGAAATGTATTCTGATCGTAGAGTCTGCCGTCGCGGTAGATCAGCACGGCAATGACTGTTGTATCATTGGATTCCGCTGTCGCGATGACATCCGTATCGGCGGTAACAGCATCCATGATATCCTGTTTTTCGCCTGCTTTGCGGATCGCAGCAATGCGGTCGCGCAGCCGCGCAGCTTCTTCAAAATCCAGCCGGTCCGCAGCAGCGTGCATACGCTCCTCCAGCGCCGTGACGGTATGATCGCCGCCGTTTTTGATAAAGCGCACCGCATCATTGACGGCTTCGGCATAGGCTTCCTCGCTGATATTGCCCTTGCAGACGCCCATGCACTGCCCGATGTGGTAATACAGACAGGGGCGCTCCTTGCGGAAGCTCTCCGGAAACGGGCGGGTACAGGTCGGAAGCTGGAACATCCGGTTGACTGCATTGACCGTCTGCCTTGCGGTAAAGCCGCTCATATACGGCCCGAGGAAGGTTCCCTCTCCGTCCGCCCGCAGCTCCGCGGTAATGCGCGCATAGGGCGGCGGCGAGATTTTGATATAGTGATAACCCTTGTCATCCTTCAGCAGGATATTATAGCGCGGCTTATGCTGCTTGATCAGCGAGCATTCCAGCACAAGCGCCTCATATTCCGAAGCGGTGACAATAAAATCATAGTCATAGACCTGCGAGACCATCTGTGCGGTCTTCGGGGTATGATCGGGATGATCCCGGAAATAGCTTGTAACGCGGTTGCGCAGATTTTTCGCCTTACCGATATAGATGATCTTCTCCTGCGCATTCTTCATGATATAGACGCCGGGCTCCGTCGTCAGGACGGCGGTTTTCCGCTGCAAATAGGGCAGTCTCGGATTCATTCCGCGTCATCATCCTCTCCGTCGGAATCGCCCTCATAATCGTCCTCATATTCATCGTCGTCATCATCTTCCTCGACGCCGAATTCATATTCAAACTTTTCATCCTTATCGGTCAGGACGATCTGCTCTTCGCTTGTGAGATCCTGCGCAATCTGTTTTGCAGTATCACGCAGCGTCTTTTTCTCCTTGACCGGTTTCTCGACCATCGTCGGCGTATCTGCAAAGAAGGTGGATTCAAAATTCTGCACCTTTGCGCTGTCGCCGTAGCAGTCGATATCAATTTCCTCCAGCCGGAGCTGATACTCCATTGCCGTAAAGAAGAAAATATAGGCAAAGGCATTCACCAGAATACTCGCATAAACGCGGTATCCGGCAATCGCAGGCAGCATTCCCGCAAGAACGATGCAGGTCGTGATGCCGACGATCCATTGCAGACGCTTGTTATTGGAATCAAGACACAGCAGCGAGAACGATGCACCGGCTGAGAACAGCACATGTACCACCGTCAGCGGCACCGACAGGCCGTTATAAGCCTTGAACGGCAGCAGCTGGAATTCCAGAAGCATCAGTATGATCTCCACGATGATATAGAAAAACATCAGGAATTTCATGATTTTTCTGGAACGGACAAGCCGTTCCAGCCAGATGATACTGGTCGAAAAGAGTACAAACGCAGCAAATTCTACCGAATAGGCAACGACCTCAAACGGGATCGAATAATTGCCCTTATTTGCAATCGAATAGTAGTAGATCAGACAGATAATGATAAATACAACAAACAGAATATTTGCGATGCGGCCGAAGCGCATACAGTCAATCAGCGTATACTTGCGCGGCCCCTTTTCCTCGCGGATATCTTCAAGGCTCCGGCGCTGCTTCCGCGGCTTTTCCTCCGCAGCAGCGTTCCGGCGCTTTTTTGATTTTTTTTCGGCTGGATGCTGCTTTGCTTCAGCTTGTTTCTTCGCCATGATTGCTGTCTCCTATCGTTTCCGGCAGAGGCGGCTTATTTTTTGGCAGCAAGTGCACGCTGGCCGATATCTCTGCGGTAATGGACATTTTCAAAGGTGACCTGCTCTGCGGCCTCATATGCCGCAGCAAGCGCATCGCGGAGCTTCTCCGCAGAGGCCGTAATGCCGAGTACTCTGCCACCTGCCGTGAGGAACTCCCCGTTCTCGGAAAGCTTTGTTCCGGCATGATACACAGCAGCATTTTCGAGCTGACCCTTTTCATTCAGACCGGAAATGACCTTGCCGGTCTCATACTTCTCCGGATAGCCGCCGCTTGCGAGAATGACGCAGGCACAGGCGCCCTGCTTCCATTCAATCGGCAGATCACCGAGCTTCTGGTTCTCAACGGCATCCATGATATCGAGCAGATCCGTCTTCAGCATCGGCAGAACGACCTGTGTTTCCGGATCGCCGAAGCGGCAGTTATATTCGATCACCTTCGGACCGTTCGGCGTCAGCATGAGGCCGAAATAGAGGCAGCCGCGGAAGGTTCTGTTTTCACCGTTCATTGCGTGCATGGTCGGCAGGAAGATCTCGCGCATACATTGCTCCTCGATCTCCTTGGTATAATAGGGATTCGGGGAGACGGTACCCATTCCGCCGGTATTCTTGCCGCGATCGCCGTCGAGCGCACGCTTATGATCCATCGAGGAAATCATCGGTGCAACGCTTTCGCCGTCGGTGAATGCGAGCACAGAAACCTCCGGACCTGTCAGGAATTCCTCAATGACGAGCTTCGAGCCGCTCTCGCCGAAGATCTTATCCTCCATAATGGAACGGATCGCGTCGATTGCTTCCTGCTCGGTCTGCGCGATGATAACGCCCTTGCCGAGTGCAAGACCGTCCGCCTTGACGACCGTCGGATAGGTATCCTGTTCCTTGACATAGCTGATCGCGGATTCCGCATCGGTAAAGACCTCATACTTTGCCGTCGGAATACCGTATTTCTTCATCAGATTCTTCGAGAACACCTTGCTGCCCTCGATGATCGCTGCCGCCTTGGAAGGTCCGAAGACCTTGAAGCCGTTTTCGCGCATCAGATCGGCCATACCGAGTACGAGCGGATCATCCGGCGCAACGAAAACCCAGTCAACGGCAAGCTTCTTCGCAAGCTCCAGCATACCGTCCAGATCGGTTGCCTTGACCGGGAAGCACTCGGCATATTTTGCAATGCCGCCGTTGCCCGGCGCACAGTAGAGTTCGGTGACCAGCGGAGACTCGCTGAGTTTCATGATAATGGCGTGCTCTCTGCCGCCGCCTCCGACTACTAATACTTTCATACTTTTTAATTCCTTTCAAATGGGTATCCGTCTGACGGATGTCGCGCAGTTTCCCCTTTTTTCAGTTTCTGCACCTTATTCTTCGAGCATTTCAGGTGTCAGTTCGCGAATTTCGCAAAAATGAATTTTTTTGAGCGAAGGCTGATTCATCAGCGCGCGCATGATGCCGCCGTGGCAGACGATCAGCAGCTTGCTGATATCCTTACGCTCCAGATACGGCCGGATTGCTTCAAGCGCACGTTTCCGCATCTGCACATGGGTTTCCCAGTTCGGGTATTTATCCGACGGAGTATGCACACCGCCGTTCTGCTTGTATTCGTCCCACGCTTCCTTGATCTCGGTATGAGAGGGCGCGGAATAATCTATGCGCGGCAGCCATTCAAAAATGCCGACTGCCACGTCGATCGGCCTGTCAATCCGCCGCGAAACGATCGCAGCCGTTTGCAGCGCTCTGGGGTAGGGCGAAGCGACGATCAGATCCACATCCTGAATGCGGCTGTCCTTTGCGGCTTCCTCCGCCTGCTGAATGCCCTCGGGCTTGAGCTGTCCGAGCTCTGCACCCATGCCGGGCAGCTGCATCGCCGCCGTGTCGCGGTAAGTCGGTTCTCCGTGCCGCATCAAATATACCGTCATTGCTGTGTCCTCCTGCCGCTTCTGATTGTACCCTCGTTGAATTCATAATGAGGCCCCGCCCCAAACCCTGCCAAAGGGTCCTTTGGAATCCCTCCGGCGGGGGGTGTGGGGCAGCGCCCCCACTATAAACTTAGTGATGGAACAACCGGAGACCGCAGAAGGCCATGGCGATGCCGTACTTGTTGCACTGCTCGATGACGATATCATCGCGGATCGAGCCGCCCGGTTCGACAATATACTTGACGCCGCTCTTATAAGCGCGGTCAATATTATCCGGGAACGGGAAGAATGCATCCGAACCGAGGCAGACATCGGTATTCTTTGCGATCCATGCCTGACGCTCTTCCTTTGTAAAGACAGGCGGCTTCTCGGTAAAGACGCGCTCCCACTCGCCGTCTGCGAGGATATCCATATAATCCTCACCGATATAGAGGTCGATCGCGTTGTCGCGGTCGGGGCGCTTGATATCATCGCGGAACGGCAGATTCAGAACCTGCGGTGCCTGACGCAGCCACCAGTTATCAGCCTTTGTGCCTGCGAGTCTTGTGCAATGGATTCTGGACTGCTGACCTGCACCGATACCGATTGCCTGGCCGTCCTTGACATAGCAGACAGAGTTCGACTGGGTATACTTCAGGGTAATCAGCGAGATGATGAGATCAAATTTCTTATCCTCGGGGATATCCTTATTCTCGGTGACAATATTCGAGAGCATGGTCTCCTCATTGATCGCGAGATCATTTCTGCCCTGCTCGAAGGTCACGCCGAACACTTCCTTATGCTCGACCTTCGGCGGCTCATAATCCGGATCAATCTGAACGATGTTATAATTGCCCTTGCGCTTGGTCTTGAGGATCGCAAGTGCTTCCTCGGTATAGCCCGGGGCGATGATGCCGTCGGAAACCTCGCGTGCGATCAGCGTTGCGGTGCAGGCATCACACTCATCGGAGAGCGAGATCCAGTCGCCGAAGCTGGACATTCTGTCCGCGCCTCTTGCTCTTGCATATGCGCAGGCCAGCGGAGAAAGCTCACCGAGATCATCCACAAAATAGATCTTCCTGAGCGTATCGGAAAGCGGTCTGCCGATTGCAGCGCCTGCCGGAGAAACGTGCTTGAAGGAAGTTGCAGCCGGCATACCGGTCGCAGCCTTCAGCTCGCGGACGAGCTGCCAGCCGTTGAAGGCATCGAGCAGATTGATATAGCCCGGATTGCCCGAAAGCACGGTGATCGGGAGTGCGCTGCCGTCGTTCATATAGACTCTTGCAGGCTTCTGGTTCGGATTGCATCCGTATTTCAAAAGACGTTCGGTTTCCATGATAACATCCTTTCCGGCAGCAAACGGGCTGCCTGCCGTTTTAGTGATTTACAACATGATATGTCAGCTGTTTGAAGTTATTTTTCCGCGCACATATGACCTCTGTCACAGCACCTGCCGCCGCTTCGATCATACCGAAGCATGTCAGGAACGGTTCCTCTTTAAAATCCGGATCTTCATCAGCCGAGCCGAATACGGCAATCATCAGCTTATGCTGACCCGGCGGCAGCTGGATCACGGCAGAGTTTATGTCCTTGCAGGCCTTTACGACCGTATACTGGGATTCAGTACAGAATACATAGCGCGAATCATCAGCCGCAGAAAGCAAGCCTTCCCCATAGGGAACGGTGCAGAGCAGCAGGCCTGTCTGCTCCGGTACAAGACTGCGCATTTCTCTGATTGCACCGGCAGCAGGATCCGGTTTATCCGGATGCGGCACAAATTTCTTCGCCTCCGTCTGCCGGAGCTCATTGATCACCGCAACACTCTGCTGTAAGGCAGGAGTGGACTCATCCGCCGAATAAAAGGAAAACATCGAGCGGAACATCGTATAATCCTCCTGCTTGGCAGCACTCAGAAACGTCAAAAGCTCGTTCATAGCTGATTATTTCTTCGGCTCGCTGCCGTAGCGGTTGACGATCTTTGTCACCGCGCTCTGATCCTCCGGATTGATATAGCGAACGAACAGGGAGATCTTGTTATCCGGATTCAGATTGCTCCAGAGCAGCTGGGTAAAGCCGTCGATATCGTCCGGAATGGAGACCAGCTTCGGCTCACCGGTAAAGCTCGGCAGCGGGTTGCCGTCGCCGACATAGGTGTGGATGAAATGGCCCTGGCCTGCGAGCGGATTCTCATAGGAATAGGTGAAGCGCTGGCAGGAATCGGGGTTGCCCTCTGCGCTCTTCAGAATAGAGAGTGCATAGTTGAAGCTGCCCTTCTCGCAGCGGATGATACCGGAGATTCTGGGGGTATAGTTCGGTGCATCCGGCTCAAACTTGCGCGCGCGGAGACCCTGCTCAAAGGTAAACTGATGATCGAGCGCCTCATAGATCGTATCGGTCTGGTCGCCGTTGGTAACAATCGTCTTATTGCCGAGCACACGCACCGGCGAATAGATGATCAGCGAGGGATCGGTACATTTGGATTCGTCATATGCCTGTGTCTTGAGTCCGGTTCCGTCCGGAACAAAAATGCGGTTGCGGGAATTTTCACTTCTTCCCATGATGAAATATGCCGCAACAGCGTGCTTTCCGTCAGCCGAGCGGCCGAGGATAATGCCTCTGCCCGGATAGCTGTTGCTCTGCAATTCCTGTGCAAGTGAGATCATGGCCATAATGATTTCCTCCTGAGTTTCAAAGATTGCCGCTTTTATGAGAGTGCCTTCTCATAGAAAGCGTTGATCTGTTCCAGCAGCGGTTCATTGACTGCGCGGAACAGCGCCTTGTCCGCATCCGAGCTGTGAGAGTTGCTGAATACGGAGAGCAGGTATTCCTGCGAACTTTCATCACCGGGATATTGCGCAGCCACATAACGATTGCATTCATCGGTATGAAAATAATCGTTGTGATGCGAAAAATCGCCGCTGATCGTATAAAATTCCGCATAGGGATTCGTGATCCGATCCTGCTGCGAAATAATACCGAGACTGTAAAGCACGAATTCATCCGATTCGCCGTGCATTGCCAGAAACGGGATATTTGCCTTGTTGATGCCGTCTACGGCGTTGAGCTTTGCATATTTGCCGAAGACGATTTTGTTATAGATATGTGAAAACGGCCGGAACAGCATTGCGCCGCCTTTGCCGAGCACATTGACCGCGCCCTGATCGAGCATTTCCAGCGGGTACGCATATCCGGAAAGCGACGCTGCTGCTTTGATATCATGATCGAAATTCAGCACACCGCCGACGGCAAATCCGCCCCAGCTGTGGCCGAGCAGCACCTTCGGCATCTGATTCAGCCGTTCATCCTGTTCGATAAATGTAAGCGCGCTGTTGAGATCCAGCGCCGACTGCACCAATCCGACAGACGAATCACCGGGACTGTCGCCGGAGCCCGCTGCATCATAGGCAAAAACACACCAGCCCTGATCGACAAACCAGCAGAACTGATTGACATAGGCCTCTGAGCCGCATCCGATGCCGTGTGCAAATACGAGCAGCTTGTCCGTATGCTCTGCGCCGTAAATCCAGCCCTTCAGCATCAGCTTGCCGGACGGAAATTCCACTTCTTCACGCGGATAATCCGCCGCAAATGCCGGATACCAGCCGAACGCAGTCTGCTCCGAGCTGCGGTCCTCCGGATATTCGCCGCGCCCGAACTGTCCGCCCATGATAAACGATGTCGCATCGAGCATCAGGCTGAACAGCACCGCAGCGCCTATTATCAGCGCAAGCGCGATTTTCACTTGTTTCTTCATTCTGCAATCGAAACAATATCATCCGAAACGGTCAGCTTCTCCTCGCAGAAGAGTCTGACAGCCTCGGGGAGAATATGCCACTCCGCCTGCTCCATGACGCGCTTTTGCAGCGTTTCCGGCGTATCTCCCTGTTCAACGGCAACTGCCTTTTGCAGGATGATCGGGCCGCCGTCGCAGACCTCGGTGACAAAATGCACCGTCGCGCCCGTGACCTTGACGCCCTTTTTCAGCGCAGCTTCATGCACATGCAGCCCATAAAAGCCCTTGCCGCAGAAGCTCGGGATCAGCGCCGGATGCACATTGATCATTTGATTCGGATAGGCGCGGCAGATCGTCTCATCGAGGATCGTCATGAAGCCCGCCTGCACGATCAGATCGGCCTGCTCCTCGCGGAATGCATCCAGCATCGCCGCGCTGTAAGCCGCCGTATCGGGATAATCCTTCCGCACAATCACGCGCGTCGGGATATTCGCCTTTGCAGCGCGCTCCAGCGCATAAACGCCGGGCTTTGAACTGATGACGCAGGTGATTCTGCCGCCGCCGAGCTCGCCGCGCGCCTGTGCGTCGATCAGCGCCTGCAAATTGGTGCCGCCGCCGGACACCAGAACGATGATGTTTTTCTGTGCCATGCGGCACCTCCGTATTTTACGTATTTCCGTATTTTTCGATACTTTTCCGGTCATCCGGTCTCACCTTATGCAGTACCGGATTGTCCGCTCCGGATATCAATCAATTCGTTCCGGATCGCGAGTTGTGTGCTCACATCCGTGACATCCGCATACCGTTCCTGCGGATCAAATTCACCGATGCCTGTGAGCGCCGCCTTCTCAAAGAGGCATTCTCCTGAACGGATCTCGTTTTCCGCCCCCTTGCCGGTGCGGTTCACAACAAAATAATAATTCTGCGGATTCTCATTTTCGCGCAGATATTCTTCATAGATCTGCTGCATTTTTTCAACATAGAAATCCGGATCCGGATGAATGCCCTCCGATTCCTGATCTGTCAGGGCGATCGAAACGACCGTCAGAACATTCGGATCCTGTGCGAGACTCTGCATATCGGCTTTGCATACCTGCAAACCGGTTTGCGGGTTCAGCGCCTCCTGTATCACCGGAGCGAGTGCATCATCATGAAACAGCACCGGCAGATAGAAGCAGAAAACATTAACGCCCTCTTCCGGCTGCATGGGTTCTTCGCTGTCCATGACCTTTGCAATGATCTGATTTTTCAGACTGTCCTCCGCAACAATTCCCGCTTCCTCGTAGAGTTTGTTCAGCAGGGTGCAGTCATCAAACATCTGCTCCGAGGAGTAGGTCTCATCCGATTTGGATTCCTTATAATCATAGGTTTCCAGCTCAAAATTCCGCTCTGCACCGGTTTTGTCATGATAATTGACAGTCCAGTAGCTGCTGTGGAGTTTATATTCCGGGAAATACTCGGAGCGATCCAGCTTCATCTGATAATCAGAGCCGAGCGAATATGTCAGATAGTCATTGTACTTTTGGGGATAATCCGCCCCGTACCGTTTGTCACATGCTGTCAGAAGCAGTGCTGCACTCAGAACGGCTGCTGTCAATACGACATGATGTCTTTTCATTATGATGTCCTCCAAATTATCTTCTTACTCAATGATAACGCCCTGATCGCTCTCGACGAGTTCGCCGAGGATATAGGCGTGTTCGCCGGCAGCTTCAAGAACTGCGACCGTCTTGTCTGCATCCTCAGCCGCGACGGAAACGATCATGCCGACGCCCATATTAAAGGTATTGAACATATC
>CAMNFV010000056.1 GCA_946537515.1 uncultured Ruminococcus sp.
GCGTCGATCTGTGCAACGCCGTTGTGGACTTCCTGACCCTGGATCTGACCGCGGCGGCCGTTGAGGTCACCGAAGACATCGCCCATGTACTGCTCCGGTACGAAGACGGAAACCTTCATGAGCGGCTCGAGCAGAACCGGATCTGCCTTGCGCATTGCGTTCTTGAATGCCATAGAACCGGCGATCTTGAACGCCATTTCAGAGGAGTCAACCTCGTGATAAGAACCATCATAGAGGGTGACCTTGACATCGACGACCTGGTAGCCTGCGACGGTACCTGCCTGCATAGCGGATCTGATACCTGCATCGACTGCCGGGATGTATTCCTTCGGAATTGCACCGCCGACGATGTTGTTGATGAACTCATAGCCCTTGCCCGGCTCGTTCGGCTCAACGGTGATCTTAACGTGACCGTACTGACCTGTACCACCGGTCTGCTTCTTGTGCTTGTAATCCTCATTGACGGTCTTGCGGATAGTTTCCTTGTAAGAAACCTGCGGAGCGCCGACGTTTGCTTCGACCTTGAACTCACGCAGCAGTCTGTCAACGATGATCTCGAGGTGGAGCTCACCCATACCTGCGATAATGGTCTGACCGGTTTCGTTATCAGTCCATGTACGGAAGGTCGGATCCTCTTCAGCGAGCTTGGAGAGGGCGATGCCCATCTTCTCCTGACCGGCCTTGGTCTTCGGCTCGATTGCGAGGTTGATAACCGGATCCGGGAACTCCATGGACTCGAGGATGATCGGGTGGTTCTCATCGCAGAGGGTATCACCGGTTGTGGTGTTCTTGACACCGATAACAGCCGCGATATCACCTGCGTAAACGACGTCGATATCCTTTCTGTGGTTGGAGTGCATCTGAAGGATACGGCCCATACGCTCATTCTGGTTCTTGCAGGAGTTCAGGACGGATGTACCCTTTTCGATCTTACCGGAATAGACGCGGAAGAAGCAGAGCTTACCGACGAACGGGTCTGTTGCGATCTTGAATGCAAGTGCAGCAAACGGTGCGTTGTCGTCAGCAGGACGCTCCTCTTCCTCATCGGTCTTCGGGTTGATACCGGTGATAGCCGGAACATCGAGCGGAGAAGGCATGTAATCGACGATTGCGTCGAGCAGCTTCTGAACGCCCTTATTCTTGTAAGAGGTACCGCAGACGACCGGAACGATCGTGTTTGCGATAGTACCCTTACGGATGCCGCGCTTGAGCTCCTCAATGGACAGCTCCTCTTCGTTGAGGTACTTCTCCATGAGTTCCTCGTCGGTCTCGACGACGTGCTCAATCATTTCGAGGCGGTATTCTTCCGCCTTCTCCTGCATATCAGCAGGAATATCCTCGACAGAGATATGCTGGCCGAGGCGGTCGTCATCTGCGTAGATGTAAGCCTTCATCTCCAGCAGGTCGATCAGACCCTTGAAATCGCTTTCGGAGCCGATCGGGAGCTGAATCGGAACTGCATTACACTTCAGACGATCCTTCATCATATCAACGACACGGTAGAAATCCGCGCCCATGATATCCATTTTATTGACATAAGCCATACGCGGGACCTTATACTTGTCCGCCTGACGCCAAACAGTCTCAGACTGCGGCTCAACACCGCCCTTTGCGCAGAAAACGGTTACGGAACCGTCCAGAACGCGAAGGGAGCGCTCGACCTCAACGGTAAAGTCCACGTGACCCGGGGTATCAATGATATTGATTCTGTGCTGCTTCCAGTAAGCGGTCGTAGCAGCAGAAGTGATCGTGATACCGCGCTCCTGCTCCTGCTCCATCCAGTCCATCGTTGCGGTACCGTCGTGGGTATCGCCGATCTTGTGGTTGATACCGGTGTAGAACAGAATACGCTCGGTCGTGGTGGTCTTTCCGGCGTCGATATGAGCCATAATGCCAATGTTTCTTGTTTGCTCAAGACTACAGTCTCTAGGCATTTGGGTTCCTCCTAATCAGAATAATCTGCCGGTTGCCGGGAGCACACGGCAGATGCAAATGTGCAGAAAATTACCAGCGATAGTGTGCAAACGCCTTGTTTGCCTCTGCCATCTTGTGTGTATCTTCACGCTTCTTGACAGAGCCGCCGGTACCGTTGACAGCGTCAATGATCTCGCCTGCGAGGCGCTCTTTCATGGTCTTCTCACTGCGGAGTCTGGAATACTTGGTGATCCAGCGCAGACCGAGCGTCTGACGGCGGTCCGGGCGAACCTCCATCGGCACCTGATAGGTTGCACCGCCCATACGGCGTGCCTTGACCTCCAGGACAGGCATAATGTTCTCCATTGCCTGCTCAAATACCTCAAGCGGATCGCGGTCGGTCTTTTCCTTGACGATATCGAATGCTTCATACACAATTTTCTGTGCGACACCCTTCTTACCGTCGAGCATGATGTTGTTGATAAGACGTGTTACGAGCTTGGAACCGTACATCGGATCAGCCAGAACGTCACGCTTTGCGATATTGCCTCTTCTTGGCATACTCGCTTCCCTCCTTCATAAAAGATGAATTCACAGGTACTCACTGGCAGCTTGAAGCGGCTGCCGGTGTCAGGCGCCATTGCAGATATCAGAGACAGCAAAGCGCGGCTGCGCGTCCCATCGGGATATGCTATCTATTAGATCCACAAGAGCCTTGTGGGTAAATGCGAATACGTTTGGTTGCAGGAAAGTAAAAATTACTTCTTGCCTGCCTTCGGACGCTTTGCACCGTACTTGGAACGAGCCTGCATACGGCCGTTGACGCCCTGTGCATCGAGTGTACCGCGGATGATGTGATAACGCACACCAGGCAGGTCCTTGACACGACCGCCGCGGATCAGCACGACGCTGTGCTCCTGCAAATTGTGACCGATACCCGGAATGTAGGCAGTAACCTCATAACCGTTGGTCAGACGCACTCTGGCGATCTTACGCATTGCGGAGTTCGGCTTTTTCGGGGTGGCAGTCTTAACAGCAGTGCAGACACCGCGCTTCTGCGGAGAGCTGAGGTCGATCTGGGACTTCTTCTGTGCATTGTAGCCTTTCTGAAGTGCCGGAGCGGTAGACTTCTCCATCAGACTTTTTCTGCCCTTACGAACGAGCTGATTAAAAGTTGGCATGGTTTTCCTCCTTCTTTAAAAAATAGATTTGTGCGCGACCGGACAGTACGCGCACATAACATTATATAGGAAAATGCTCCAAAAGTCAAGCGTTTGACAAAATTCTGTGCATTTAACAAAAATCGCCTGCCGTTCCAGCTTTGGATTCGGCATTTTCACGCGGCAGCGGGCAGAAAATGTTAGGAGAGAGGAGTGAGGAGTTAGAAGATAAGGTGCGGCGGTGCCGCGATTTATAAATACATCGCCGCAAGGCGATACCGCAACTCCTCACTCCTCACTTTCTCACTCCTAATTCTTAAAGAACATGATCAGGACTGCGGCGCCGATGATGAATGCCGGAATGCGGACCGCATTTGATTCGACAAAGTACATGATCAGCCCGCAGCCGATCAGGAATGCAAATATCAGCAGCAGGCAGAAGAGCATCAGCAGGCTGTGCTGCCGCGTTGTTTCATCAATACTTGTGTGCACAAGCTTGCCGTCCTCCAGGATGATTTCGACCGTCGCGCCCACGTCTACGGTGCTCGTCGGCTCATCCTTCGATGTCACCTGCTTCCTGACGCCTTCGTCCTCATATTCCAGCGTATAGACGCTGTGGTATTTTCCGTCCTCGCGGATATGTTCCAGCTTGATCACCTTCGCCAAAAAGGTCTGCCGCATCGCGATCACTCCCCTGTCGTTTTTTCATTTTCATAAAATGTATGAATGATATCGGAATACTCCGGATGCATCTGTTCGAGATGTTCCAGCGACTGCCGCCGGTACTGCATCAGCGTTTCATAGAGATTCGGCTCCTGCTCCCGGAGCGATGCCTCATAATTCTGATTGTATGTGCGCACAGCCTCTGCCGCCTTCGGATTATTCTTCATCAGGCGAAGCGCAAGCTTCATTCTGCGCGCCTCGATTGCTTCCTCGATCTCGTTTTCTTTCAGATGCAGCTTTTCCGAAAGCTCGCGGATATGCTTCTGCAAATGCGTCAGCAGCTCCTCCTGATCGGAATCGCTGACATCCTTCCAGACGCCCTTCGCCCTCAGAATCCCGCTGAGCTGCTCCTCCGGTGCGGCGTTCTCGTCGATATTTTGCAGCAGCGCCGCTGTATACTGCTCCATTTCCTCCTCGGCATGTGTGCCGAATGCCCACTCAAATTCCATGCGTGTCGGATTGCCGGCACGCTGCGGATCGGGCAGTTCACGCTCCGGAGATTCCAGCACATAAGGCGGCTCAAAGCCCGCATTTTTCAGCGCCGCCGGGATCGTCCGCCGGACATAGCCATGCTCCACCCAGCCGGAGAGCCCGAGTTCGCGGAAGCGGTCATTCAGCGCGCCGATATGCGATGCAAAATAGAGCTCGATGCCGGAGCGGTTGAGGGTTTTGCGGTAGGCCTCGATGCGGTCCGCCGCGGTGATATCCAGATTGCAGACTGCGCCGGAATCCACGACAATGCATTTCGTATCCGGCTTGACCGCCTGCTCCAGATCATTGATAAAGAGATTGACATTTGCAAAATACAGATTGCTCGAAAAACGATAGAGAATCACATGCTCGATCGGGACAGCATACGTATTGCGCTCCAGCGAGTGAAAGCCCTCATGCCCCGGAATCACACCGAGGAAGGAGCGCTTGGGATTTGCGGTTTTAATCATCAGCGAGATAAACGACAGCATCACGCCGATCACAACGCCCGCGACCGTCCCCAGAAACAATACGCCAGCAAATGCGCCGAGGAAGATCAGCAGCTCCTTACGGTCCTGCTGAAACAATCTGTGCGCCAGATCGAATTCAACTGCGCCGAGCAGTGCCGAAATCACAATCGCCGTCAGCACCGGCACGGGCAGATAGCCGATGAAGCCCGTGCAGAACAGCAGGATGCCCGCCATCGTCACCGATGCCGCAATCGACATGACCTGTGATTTTCCGCCGTACTGCTCGCCCATTGCGGTTCTTGATACAGAGCCGTTGACCGGGCAGCAGCCGGTCAGGCAGGCCGCGAGATTGCCGAGGCCGTAGACCAGAATCTCGCGGTTATCGCGGAGCTTATAGCCGTTTTTATTCGCAAAGCTGCCTGATGCAAGCAAGGTTTCCGCCATGATGACCGCCGCAACTGTCAGACTGACTGTCAGCAGATCACCGATGCGCTGAAATGTCACCGCAGGCAGATGCCACGCAGGCAGTCCCGGCTCTACCGCATCCAGCTGTTTGATGCCGAAGCGCTGCGCAAAGCCCGTCACGCCGAGCACCGCGCCGCCCGCCATAATAAAAATCGCCATCGGGAGCTTCGGGCAGATTTTCTTTCCGAGCAGCAGGATCGCGAGCGCCGCGCCGCCGACCAGCAGCGACATCGGCTGAAAGGATTCGCGGCAGACTTTTATAATATGCGCGATCAGTTCCGGCAGTTCACCGGTCCCGCTGCTGCCGCCGAGCAGCTTCGGGATCTGCATCAGGATGATCGTCGTGCAGATGCCGCTGATAAAGCCGCCCATGACAGGCGTTGAAATATACGCCGCAATTCTGCCCGCTTTCATGATCGAGAACAGCACGAGCCACAGCCCGACCAGCAGCGTAATCACCGGCACGATCTCAATCGCTTCCGGCGAACCGAGCGCGATCCCCTGCGAGACAAGCCAGCTCCCGACCAGCGCAGCCGGTGCGGCATCCACGCCGAATATAAACTGCGGCGAGCTCGAAAGCAGGCCGAATATCAGAATCGGAAAAATCGAACCGTATAAGCCGCAGACAGCCGGCAGTCCGGTGATCTGTGCATAGCCCATGGAAATCGGGATCGAGACAAGCGCGATGATCACGCCCGTAAAAATATCACGCGGCAGCGTCTTGACGGAAATTTGTTTCAGCATTCCCCGCAGCACCTCCGTATTTTGAGATAGGTATATTATAACATAAGTCTGCAAAAAGCGCAATCCATGCCGCAGAATATGCAAGGTATGCAAAAGATATTGCTTCTTTCTCCGGATTGTGGTATGATACAATCAGACCGAAAAGCAAGGGGGCGCAAAGCATGAAAATACGACTCATGGTCAGCGAGGAGCATTATGCGGAAATTGCAGACTGGCTGACTGTCCACGGCGCTGAAATCGACGACGCTGCAGACTTTATACTATCAGAGAAAAACACCTATGCTTCCCATTTAATCGGGCGGAACGGCGAGGACATCTACCGGCTCCGGACCGCCGAAATCTCACACATCGAAAGCTATGCGCATGATATCATCGCCTATTGCGGCGGTATCGAATGCAAGCTTTCCGATCCGCTGCGCCGGCTGGAAGAAATCCTCGATCCGGCAGAGTTCATCCGCGTCAGCAATTCTGCGATTGTCGCGATCAACCACATCAAAAGCATCCGCCCGACACTCGGACAGAAATTCATCCTGACAATGTCCGACGGGGCGCGTGTCGATGTCACACGGACATACTATTATATATTTAAGGATACGCTCGGTATCTGAAGGGAGGTATCATTATGGGAATGGCATTTGTCGTCATATTTTTCCTTATCATTATTATGGTCGCGCTGCTCGGACTGATCTCACTGGCGCTCGTAATCTATAAAACGTGCTACCGCCGCTATCTCGACAAGCGGATCGCGGAGCATTCGCTCGGCCAGAAGCGAAAGAAGCAGTTTTCGCCGGCACGCTTGGTCTTTATGCTGCTGCTCGGTGCATTCTTTCTTATCACCATGGCAGTCTCCGGGCTGGAGATCTGGGTCGGGCTCCGGCTCAACAGCGACAACAAGGTCCTGGACGGACTCAGGCCGGAATATGAAAAGATCGAGACGATCCTTGACGGCCGCACCGCAGACGATGAACTGCCCGGCTATCACCGGTATACAAGGACGCTCGGGCAGGATACGCTGATCTGCTATCTTGCGGCAGAGCCGAATGCGATGCAGCCGCAGCTGATGTTCTATCTGGATACAGACCTGCCGCGCTATAACTTTGAATTCGACGTTCAGATCGAAGACAGCAAACGGTACAGCGGCGGCGGAGTGGTCAAAATTGATCCGGAGGATCCCTACGATCCTTCCGGCTGGCTCGCATACAGCTTCCCGTTCAATTTCTCAAAGGAGAAAAATTATCATTCCGAGGTGCATATGCGCATCAACGGCGTCGAAATGTTCGTGATCCCGATGAATGATATCGCAGCAGGCGAATTACGCAATATTGTCAAATAAAATACATGTCAGATTGTATGAAGTTGCTTACATCCGCATAAAAAAGCAACTTTGATACAAAATTAAATCAACTGTAATTCACGATATTTCATAATTTTTGATAGTTTCACTATCGCAATATTCAACCAAAACTTCACAATCTTTGAGTTGTGCAAGAAAATTATATCCGTTACAATAAAATGAAGATACAGCAGCCGCTGTATCCGAAAAAATTTTATAAAAGGAGTACCACATATGAAGAAACATCTCAAACGCATCGCAGCTTCCGTTTCAGCAATCTGCCTCGCAGCGTCCTTCTGCTCTTCCATGACAGCAAGCGCAGCACTCGGCTTCTGGCCGAAAACCGTCATGACCAAGTCGTCGGACATGTGGAACAGCTACAGAAACACAACGATCCACCTCGACTACTGCACCAGCAAAGACGACTACCAGGATTACCTCTATACCCCGGGCAGAAACATCAGAGTCGTCAGCGTCAGCCACCCGAATCGCTATACGATCAGCGCAAATAAAAATGATGTGCAGAAGCTTTACGGCTCGGATTATAACAAGAGCCAGGCAGAGCAGTGCGCGATGTATAACGCAGAACAGACCTACGATTTCCTCCAGAATAACGGCTACAATCTCGGCATTCAGCTCTATGTCGCGGTCAATCCGTATACAACCTATACGATTGACGGCAGCGACGGCCAGCGTGAAAGCGCATGGGGCGAAACAGATACCGTTTATTTCGGCATGGGCTCCAACAATCCGAATAAGGAGAACGCAGTCACATTCCTCGGCAGCGCTTCTGACGTTGTGACGCATGAGATCATGCACCTCGTCACCGATAAGGAGCTCGGCTGGTCCTCTTACGGCAACAATACGCCTGAGCGCAATGCCCTCATGGAAGCATACAGCGATATCCTCGCAGAGCTCGCAGACAGCCGGAATGACTGGAAGATCGGCTCCACGCTCTTCCTCCACAATTCTTCGACCAAGAATTACTGCCTGCGCAATATCGCAAATCCGGCAGCAACGAACAATCCTGTTTCGCCGGATGAAAACTACTGCACAACCTATCAGCAGTTCACCGCATACGTAAATGCAAATCCGTACGCAAACAACCACGCAGCAGTCGGCTCGACCGTTATCTCCCACGCAGCATACCTGATGCACGACATGGGATTCAGCAATCAGACGCTCGCAAAGATCTGGCTGACCTCTCTCTCCAAGTATAACAAGTCTACTGCCGCAAACGCAACCTTCTCTGACTGCAAGGATGCATTCTTCGATGCAGCAGTCGAAGTCCTCGGCCAGACCGGCAACCGCTACTATATGGCACAGGTCTTTACGCTCATGGAAGCATTTGACGAAGTCGGCGTTTACTGATTCCGCGATTTCGTTTCGTTCAGAGCAATAAAAAAAGCCGCTCAATTCAAGCTGTTACGCTGAATTGAGCGGTTTTCTTTTTACTGTACTGCCTCGGATTTCGGCATCCACGGCAGCCGTACCACGACCGGCACGCGCATGACAAGATCTTCCGGGACCGTTTCCGGCGGCTCGACAAAATCCGGAACCGTCACGCAGGCAACCGGCAGCTTGATCGCATCAGAGAGCGCCTCGCAGAGCGGCATACTCTCCGCAATCATCTCCTGTGTGGTCTCCATGCCGAGATTCGTGTTATTGACGATATGCGTCAGCTTCATGCGGCTTGCATGTTCGATGCCGCGCAGATACTGCACCGCCTCGTCGGCTGTCCGCGTCAGATAGCGGCGGAATGAGACCACGCCGAGCATATCAAGCTCATCGGTCTCCGCATAGCTGTTGAGCACATGCGAATATCTGCCGAGCGCGACAGCACCGTCCTCGTCGCCGCCGACGTCGATAATCAGATATCCCTCCCCCGCAGCAAGACCGCCGAGATCAAACTGCACACTCGGAATATCCACATTTGTATTGGCATAATCCGGCGCACGCAGCGTAATGCCGCGCTTTGCGAATGCTTCCTTAAAATCCGCGGTGCGGAAATAGGGGTTGACAAGATCGAAATCGACAACCGTGACTTTTTTGCCCTCCGCAGCAAGCTTCAGCGCAAGAGCAGTAGAAAAATTCGTTTTTCCGGAGCCGAAATGCCCGGTCACGACAATGATTTTCTTCGGCTGATACATCAGATCGCTCCTTTCCGGTATTGCTTCTATTATAGCACGTCTGCGCCGGAAAATCAAGCTGCCGAAAGGCTCATTGGAAACGGGAAATTGCGAAATCGCTTTGCGATGATTGGGAGATAGAAAGCGGATATCACACGGCAAAAAAATTGGACTGCCGCAGCAGTCCGTGTGTGCATCAAAAATCAACACATTGGGAAATAGGGAAATAGAAATTGGAAAATGGGGGTTGAAATCAATCCGGAAGCGGTGTTCCGCTTCACTAATTGTATTATATTGGAGAAACTTTAAAATAACCTGAAAAAATGGACTGGATTGCTTTTAAACTGCAATTTGAGCAAAAAATAGACTTGTAATCGCAAAAAATGAGAAATCATAAAAATCTGATGAAATCAGGATCTTCAAAAAATGCTAATTATCTGCAAATTCCGCGATTAACATGAAGATTGTCATGCCGCAGAGTGAGATATTCCGGTGATCCGGCAGCAAAATGCCGAGGATGAGCGCCGCCGTTGCAATGCCGCACCCGCGCATAATTCGCCGCGGCAGCTCCGGCGCCCGTGTCAGCAGCAATTTCTCCAGCCATGCAAAGAGCAGCGTCCCGCCGTCCGTACTGCGGAACGGCAGCAGATTAAAGCAGCAAAGCGACAGATTCGCTGCCGCCGCATCCCGCATTCCGCAGCGGAAAAAAATCGCCGCCGCCAGCAGATTCGCCGCAGGCCCCGCAAGCAAGATCGCCGCAAATCTGTGCAGCGGCATCAGCGCCGTGCCGAATGCTTCCAGCCGAAGCCCGGCAGCCGAGATTCGCAGCAGCGCCGGCCGTTCCCCGCATATCGCAATCAGAAGCAGATGCGCGCATTCATGCAGCAGACAGGCGGACACAGTCTGAAGCAGCGCCGCCCGCGGCAGATACATCGAAAGCAGCGCAAACAACGCAGGTGCGGTGAAATCGAGTGCAAGCCTCATCCCGAATATTTCAAAACAAACCATTTGCTGCCGCCAAAAGATTTCTCGCACATATCCCGCTGCTGCGCCGGGCAGCAAGAATCCCCTGCGCGGCAAAAGCATCACGCAGGGGCTCTGTTTCAACTGTATTCTGCTGTCTCATATGCATCCCTCCCGAGAGAGCATATGCAGTGGCGCGGCGCTATATGCCGAAATGGATGACATATTTCTGCTCGCGTGCAGCTTCATGCAGCAGCGCTGTCAATTCTGAAAGCTGCGGCTGCTGCGCGATAATCTCACACATGCCGCCGAGCGATTCCGGCGGAATCAGCGTAATACCGTAATACGCGAGCCCAAATTCCGGGCGGTCGGTCGTGTGCCAGTAACAGCGGAGCACGCCGAATTTCCGCAGAAACGGCAGCAGCACATCATCATCAACGGCAATACAGCGATAACGCTGCGGCTCATATTCATCATAGCGCACGCCCGGCGCAGGCGCTTCCTGCATGATTCCGAATTCATGTTTCGGCATTGGCTGCCCTCCTGTTCTGTCAGATACAAAACCGCCGCAGCATATATCAGAATACTGCGGCAGTTATTTTAAGCGGATTTTCTGACCGTCTGCTCGGCGGTCTCGGGTTGTTTCTGTCTGCGTTTCAGGATTGACGGCAGCGGAATATGATACTTATCAAATGCACCGGCCTCCGCTTTCTTTCGCAGAAAGCCATTCAGCTCCGCGCCGATAAACCAGACATACACACAGGTATAGAGCCAGATCAGAATCATGACGACACCGCCAAGCGTGCCGTATACATAATTATAGCGATCCAGCGAACGCCCGAGGAAAAAGCCGTACAGCTCTGCCGCACCGCGCCAGACGATTGTCGTCAGCAGCGCGCCGGGGAATTCATAGCGGAATTTGGTCTTGCGGCTGGGCAGAATCACATACGAAAGCCAGAATACCATCAGCAGCAAAACCGGCGTCGCGAGGTTGCGCGTCAGCTTTAGAATCAGCTCCAGCAGCACAAAATTCGGTGCGTGCTCCAGAATCAGCGCGATCAGCTTGCTGCCCAGCGCATACATGACGATGAGCGCAACGAACATCACGCACAGGACAATCGTATACAGGCAGCCGATCAGCCGCAGCAGCGTCTGGCTTCGGCTTTCGCGGATGCCGTAGGACGTATTGAAGCCGTTCATCAGCGCCTGGATCAAACGGGACGCCGTCCAGATCAGAAAAATAATCAGGACAAATTTTGCCGATCCGATATTTTCATTATAATAGCCGTCGATCAGGTCCACACCGATCGCACGGTAGCTTTCCGGCACAAGCAGCCGAACCAGCATCAGCAGCGTATCCTCGCTCAGAAACGGCATCAGGCGGCTTGCCATGCAGACCAGCATCGTAAACGGAAATACCGCGAGCATCAGATAAAAGGTTGCCTGCGCAGCGTAGGCAGAAAGGTGATCGAAGGCGAATTTTTTTCCGGCATCCGATAGAAATTGCCAAAATCTGCGCAAATATTGTCCGGATTTCAAATCGCCCCCCCTTTCCCATAAAGCATCGGCGCCCGAAAGCCCGAACCGGTCTTACTCAAATACGTATTTATCACCGAACTCCTTGCGGAATTGCTCGAAAATACGTGCATTCAGTTCATCGTCAAGCACCGCGTCATAGTGCTCGGATTCCAGTCCGAGATCCACGACCTCAACGATCACGACGCCCATATCCTCATCACCCTCATCCAGCGGAAGCAGAATGGCATAGGGCTTCTCACCGACCGTCACAAGCTCCAGAAACTGAAATGTCACTGCGTTGCCGTCCTCATCTTCGAGAATGACGACATCATCGTCCAGCTCTTCCTGCGCGTCCGGCAGCTGCTTTTCATTATCCATGTTGAAAGCTCCTCTCTTTACAGGTATTGTAACTTTTATTATAGCATGATTCAGGCTGTGTGTCAAGGAAAATTTCGCTTCTGCGGCCAAAAAGCGCCCATTTCGCGCGGACATTCAGACGCATCGGCCGGAAAGCAAGGCGCCAGGCGAAAATCACTAATAATTGCGAGTTGGTTATCAATTATTGCGAAAAGCAAAAATTGCGATTTGCATCTCAAAAATTGCTGTCCGTTTTGTACATGTTTGTGCCGATCTTGCAGCATTTCAGCCAAAATTGCCCTTGATTTCGACGGAATGTAATTTTTGATTCTTTGCGCCGTCTTAAAATATACAATCCGTATTATAAATGTATTGAAATACCATATGTTTTTGCTTATGCCCCCTATCAGGAAAAACCTATTTGCAATTTATACAAAAATATGCTATGATTGTATCAGAGGAATTCAACAGGGCGTTGAAACCTCGGTTGAAAGTGAAAGATGGTTACACCGCAGACCGGCAAAGTCCGGCAGCGCGGTTCTCAATCCTGCGGGTCCCGTTCAGAAGAACAGCACCGCGCAGCTTCATAAAGTTCCCCCTAAGTGGCAGCGTCGGCGCACGGTGCCGGTAAACGACTACCGACCGGCGCTCCACTCTCTTTTTTTGAAGCGGCTTATGCCGCATTCTTCATATTATAATAGTATATAAGCTGCATGAGACAGCGAAATAATAAAACATGGGGGCTCGGAAACGGGCATATGGGAGTGAAAACTAATTTTTGTAAAGGGGATGGCGTAATGCTGAACTTCAAACGCGCAATCGCAAGAGCAGTCAGTGCAAGCGTACTGCTGATGTCACTGACCGCAACATCCATTCCGGCAAGTGCCGGTCAGACCTTCCTCAATGCCGGATTCGAGAGCGGCTTTGACGGATTCACTGCCAGAGCATCTGAATCGGTTGAACGCGTCGATACCAAGGCATATGAGGGCAGCTACAGTCTTCTGATCAGCAATCGAACAGAAGCCTGGAACGGTGCCGTCACAACGCTCGGCACGGACTTCTCCGCAGGCCAGAGCTACAGCTTCTCCTGTGCAGTTTATCAGGAATCCGGAAGCGCTGTTGCAATGAAGCTTTCTTTGCAGTATAAGGATTCTTCCGGCATTGATACCTACGTACAGGTTGCGACGGATACCGTCAGCAGCGGCGAATGGACCGTGCTTTCCAACACCGATTATCTGATCCCGTCCGATGCGACCGGCATGATGCTCTATGTTGAGACCGACACCGATCTCTGCGAGTTCTATGTCGATGCGATCACAGGCGGCGAGGCAGGTTCTGTCGTGACGACTCCGACACAGCCGCAGCAGCCGGAACAGCCGAAATTCCGTAAGGGTGATGTAAACCATGATGACAAGATCGACAGAAACGATATGAATACGGTGCTCGATTACCTCCTGACAAAGGACGGCGGCAGCTCGATTCATCTCGATACTGCTGATATGAACGGCGACGGTATTCTGACCGCGGCAGATCTCTCCATGGTCAGACAGCTCTTCATCTATCCGGAGCTGACAACCACCACGACCACTACAACTACCACAACCACCACTACAACGACCACGACGACGACCACCACAACTGCACCGAAGTCGCAGAGAATCCCCGGCCAGTGGACCAATGTTGCAGACGCACAGTGGATCCGTGACGGCGGCTACAAGAAGGTCGTTGCGCTGAGCTTCGATGACGGCCCGTTCCCGGCAAACCAGGAGAGCGGCCAGAATGCAAAGAAGATCCAACAGACTCTGACAAAGAACGGCTTCCACGCAACCTTTTTCTACTGGGGCGAGCATATCGCAAGCAACCAGCAGGAAGTCAAGGATGCAGAAGCAGCAGGCTTTGAAGTTGCAAACCACACCTGGTCTCACCCGCATATGAGCGGCCTCGGCTATGATCAGGCTCTGAATGAGTACAAGCGTTGCAAGCAGGCACTTGACCAGCTCGTCGGTGAGGACAGAGAGTATCTCGTCCGTCTGCCGTTCCTGGAGAAGAACGGTGATGTCCTTCGCGCAATTCCGGCTCCGATGCCGAACTGCGGTCTGGATTCTCAGGACTGGAACGGTGCTTCTACGCAGGCAATCGTTTCCGCAGTCCAGAATAAGGCAAACATGGGTCAGCTCGACGGCTGCGTCGTTCTGATGCACGAGAACTACGGCTCCACCGCGGCAGCTGTTGAGCAGCTCTGCCCGTGGCTCAAGCAGCAGGGTTATGCTGTGTGCACAGTTTCCGAAATGTTCAAGTTCCACAACAAGGAAGCACAGGCACACAAGGTTTATAACTCCGTCTTTGATTGATATTCCGCTCTGAATCAAGGTTTCAATTCATTCCTTATCTCAGACAAAGCATTTCTACTCCAGCGGGAAACGCATCCATTTCATATGGGTGCGTTTTTCGTTTGTCTGCACAAAATACAAAATCCTGCGCAAAAGCGTCCGGATATTCAGCGGCCGGAATTGTTGACAAGCCCCGGTGCTTGTGCTATAATATAAGATACCGAAAATATAAATATACGGCGTATTTCTGTTGCGGAAATACGATTGAATAAGGGGTAACCATATGGCAAAAGCACAGCAAATGACATGCAGCTGCGGTGCTGCATATGACAGCAGCGGCGTCTGTACCGGCTGCGGCAAAAAGCGCCCGCGTTCCGGCGGATACCGATTCCTTCACTCGATGCTCTGCGTGATCGGGATTCTGATTCTCTGGTTCTGCTTCTGCAATACAACCGCGATCCGTGCATACAGCGGCTCCAAGGCGCTGACTGACGCGCTCCGAAGCGCAAGACTTTCGGATGCTGATCTGCCGTTTACCGGAAAGAATCTTTCCGAATACATCCGGAGCAATTACGTCAATGATGAGAATGTCCTGCCGG
>CAMNFV010000057.1 GCA_946537515.1 uncultured Ruminococcus sp.
AGCTTCGGCCAGAGTACGCCCGGTGTATCGAGCAGCTCCACGCCGTCAGAAGTCTTGATCCATTGCTGTGTGCGCGTGACGCCGGCTCTGTCCTCCGCCTTTGCGCGCTTGCCGCCGGCAAGGCGATTGATCAGCGAGGATTTGCCGACATTCGGAATGCCGAGAATCATCACGCGGATCGGCCGGCCTTTCATGCCCTTATCGGCATAGCGCTGAAGCTGATCCTTCAGCAATTCCCGCAGCGCAGGCGCAAACTGCTTCACGCCCTTGCCGTTCTTGGAATCCGCCGTGATCACGGCATATCCCTTATTCTTATAGTATTGCATCCAGCGGCCTGTGATATCCGGATCCGCCATATCCGCCTTATTGAGAATCACAAGGCGCGGCTTTCTGCCGGTCATGCGGTTGAACTCCGGATTGCGGCTGCTCTGCGGCAGTCTTGCATCAAGCAATTCCGCCACGGCATCGACCAGCGGCAGGCTCTTCGCGATCATGCGGCGCGTTTTCGCCATATGACCGGGAAACCACTGGATATCCTTCATATCTTCCATGTTAATCCTCTGGCTTTCTTACTGCTGACCGCCGGTACTGTCGATCCTGCCGAAATCGGAAAACGGCGTGATGCGGAGCAGCACCTTTCCGATAATGCTCTCCTCCGGAAGCAGTCCGACCTCCGGATGCCGGCTGTCCTTTGAGATATGGCGGTTATCGCCGAGCACAAAGATATAGCCCTCCGGAATCGTCAGCGGATATGTAAATGCGCGGTTATCGCGCTTGGTCAGCGTATTGGTATAGGGTTCGTCAAGCGCGGTGCCGTCCACATAGACGATTCCGGCGTCAAAATCAATATCGACAGTCTGCCCGGACTGTGCAATCAGCCGCTTGACAATGGTCTTATCGAGTCCCGGTGATGCCGTCAGATTTCCTTCTGCATCAAAGAGATAGGCGGTTGCAGAATTGAGAATCAGGATATCACCGGTCTTATAGTGTCTGCCGATGCGCGATACCAGAAGCCGGTTGTCGTTCTCCAGCGTCGGAACCATGGAGTCGCCCTCCACAGTCGCCGTACAGACAAGAAACGTAAACAGCATAATCACGACGAAAATCGCCGTTACAACCGATTCCGCAAGATCTGCAAGATCAAAGAGAATCCCGCGCAGACCGCCTGTCTGCTCTGTTTCCGGATTCTTTGCCGGTTCCGGTTCAGCTGCTGCGGCGGCAGGCTGTTCAGGATTCTCCCCGGCAGCAGATGCATCCGCCGAAGCGTTCTCCACTTCAGCAGGCGCTGTTTCTTCCGTATCAGAAGGCGCTTCCGCCGCAGCAGAAGCGTCCGCAGAGACAGCGGGCGCTGCTTCCGATTCCGCAGCAGATACTGTATTTTCCTCAGTCAGATCCGGTTCGGATACAGGATCCGGCTGCCCCGCTGCGGGAGCAGTTTCATCCTGCGGATGTCCGGTAATCTCCATACGGCCTCGCCTCCGTTTCTTCGTTTATCAGCGGCGTTTTCAGCCGTTCTGTGCGCCGGCGCTCTCGATCCTGCCGAATTTTGAGAACGGCAGAATGCGGATCAGCACCTTGCCGAGAATATCCTTCCGGTCTACGAGTCCCACAAGCGTACTGCGGCTGTCCGAGGAACCGTTGCGGTTATCGCCCAGCACAAATACATAGCCTTCCGGCACAGTCAGCGGAAGCGGCAGCGCATTGTTGACAGGATCCGTCGTCGGAGTATTCGTAAACGGCTCATCGAGTGCTTTGCCGTCCACATAGACAATGCCCGCAGAGAAATCAATATCAACGGTCTGGCCCTCCTGTGCGATCAGGCGCTTGACGATCCGCTCCTCAAAGCCGGTTGTCGTCAGGATATTGCCCTCGGCGTCCATCGGATGTCCTTCCCAGTTATTGATGATCAGAATATCGCCGTTTTCATATTGATCGGAGAGTCTCGAAACAGCAAGGCGGTCGCCCTCTTCCAGTGTCGGAACCATAGAGCTGCCCTTGACTCTCGCAACACATACAACAAATGTGAATACGATAATCACTACAAAGATCGCGGCTGCGACACATTCCAGAATATCCAGAACATCGCCCGCAAACGCCTTGACTGTATACTGCTCGTTTTCCTCTTCCGGTTTTTCGATTGTTTGTTCAGTCTGCATGGTAAATCTCCTTTTGCTCAGATCGGCTCAGAACAGCAGCGCAAAACGGTCGGTCCATTTTGTCATCAGCTCATCCTCGCGGTCATACCGGAAAATGGCTGTGCCGTATACGCTCTCGACGGGAATCAGCCCGACGGCAGGATTGCGGCTGTCGGTACTGTTCAGGCGGTTGTCGCCCATGACGAACAGATAGCCCTCCGGCACGGTCATCGGATAGGTAAAAGCGCCGTCCTCACGGTAAGTCGGATCCGCGATATACGGCTCATCCAGCACCTTGCCGTCTACGGTCACGGTACCCGCAGCCGTATCAATATTGATCTCCTGTCCCGCATGTGCGATCACGCGCTTGATCAGCACGCGCTCCAGTCCCGGGTGGCGGGCAACGACCGTCTGCTCCGGATCGGCAAATCCGGCGCCTTCCTCATTGTTGATCACAACGATATTGCCGTTATGCGTACCCTTGAGCGGGGTCAGGATCAGCAGCTTATCGAGATTATAAAGTGTCGGATTCATCGAGCCGCCGTCTACCGTTACCGGCCGCATCAGATATGCAAACAGCATAACAAATACAAATATTGAAATCGCGCCGGCTTCCAGAATATCAAGCACATCGCCGCAGAAGTCTTCCAGCGTATATTTTTTCTCTTCAGTGGATTGCTGTTCAGACACGGATCATCCCTCTTTTCCACATTTATTCCGGATAAAAAGCAAAGGGGACTGCAAGAGTCCCCTTTCGCTTGTTTGCAATCAACGAACCAGTCCCTTGACCTTTGCCGCTTTACCGACTCTGCCGCGGAGATAATAGAGCTTTGCTCTGCGGACAACGCCTCTGCGGACGATCTCGACCTTGTCAACTGTCGGGCAGTGAACCGGGAAGACACGCTCAATACCGACACCGTGTGCAACTCTGCGAACGGTAAAGGTCTCGCTGATGCCGCCGTGCTTCTTCGCAATAACGGTACCCTCAAAAACCTGGATACGATACTTGTCTGCGGTTTCATAGATGCGGACGTGGACCTTGACGGTATCACCGACATTGATCTCCGGTGCATCTTCCTTCATGCTGGACTTGCTGATTTGCTCCAAAGCGTTCATTATGGGATTCCTCCTTGAATTGTTTACGGATGTTCTTACATTGCAGTACGGATTTTCCCGGACTCTGAACGCTGCTCAGCGCTTTTTCTGAGCAGCAAATGCAGCGGACCACCCATTTGTCAGAATGTGTTGTTTGCGCCGGATCCCGGAGCAAACTGCATCTTGACCTCGCCCTACAAGTACAGGCGGATATTCAAATGCTGTATTATTATATCACATCTCCCCTGAAAAAGCAAGGGGTTCAGCGCATTTTTTCCAAATTTCGCAAAAATCACGGTGCAGCGGCTTTTGTTTTTGCCATTGCGCCCGGAAAAGCGCAGCGGCCCCGCCAAAAACGGAGCCGCTGTCTCATTTTGCTTTACGGTGCTTATGCCTGCTCAGGCGCACCGACGGGACATGTATCTGCGCAAGCGCCGCAGTCAAGACATGTATCGGCGTCGATGACGTACTTGCCGTCACCCTCGGAAATTGCACCTGCCGGACATGCGTCTGCGCAAGCGCCGCACTGGATGCATGCATCGCTGATTGCATATGCCATAGCTGTTACCTCCTGTTATAATAGTATGTGGTATGTGTTTGCGGAACGATGATACTGTTCCTGCTAATATTGTATCATATTTTCAGAAAAAATCAAGGGGTTTTGCAAAAAAATATTGTTTTCACGTATTTGCGTGAATTTTCCGGTATCATTTCCGGCAGAATGCAAAGAATCCTTGCCCAGATTATTCCGATCTGTATCATCTGATAAGTTGAAAGCTGTGGATTCTTCACAGGATTCGGCAGCTCAAAGCGCAGGCGTATGCGGATTCTGCATGAAAGAAATGATTTTCAGACAGCTTTTGTGCAGAATTGCGCATTACAAAATAAAACTATTCGGAGCAATATTCTTTTATTTCATTGTGCATCATTGCAAATTATTTCTGCAAAACGAAAACGCTTTGCAACATCTTGACAAGTTTCTGAAGATTTGATATAATATAGTATTGTAGGATATTGTGGCGGCTTGCTGCTGCAAATCAGATGCTTCCGGCAGCGCACCGATGTCTGCCGGCTGAAAGGCGGGGATACCGTGAGTCAGATGAATATGATCCGGCGAATGACTGCGGCGGCAGCCGGCGCCGTACTGACAGGCACTTTCTGTCTGCCGTTTCCCGCTGCGGCGGCTTCGGCGGATGATCTCTATACCCTGACATTTGAACGGGAAACCGGTTACAGCGACTATTATGACGCACATATCGGGGAGACGCGCCCCGATGCCGAAGTACAGATCGCAGGCATAGACTATTCCGAGGCCACAGGCGGCAGCTTTTCCGCAGGGACACTCGGCGGCAGAGCCGAAGTCCTTGTCTGGGACAGCGCAGAGGGCGAGCTCTCCTATACGGTCGATGTCCCGGAAAGCGGCATCTATGCGCTCGCGCTCTCCTATTACGCGCTGGAATCGCCCTCGAATCAGGTGGAATTCTCCCTCGAAATCGACGGCGAGCTGCCCTTTGAATCTGCCTCGCGCATCTGCCTCAATAAAATTTTTGTCAACCGCACGGAGATCCGAACCGATTCACGCGGCAATCAGGTTCGTCCCTCACAGATCGAGCAGCCGGGCTGGCAGGTCAAATACCTCTATGATGAGGACGGGCTCTTCAATGATCCGCTGATCTTCTCGCTGGAAAAAGGCACGCATACGCTGACATTTTCCGGCATCAAGGCTTCTGTCGGCATCGAGTATCTGAAGCTCTGTCAGCCGGAAGGCACCGCAGCCTATCAGGCACCTTCAGAGGATGCGATCCGCAATACGCCCGATACGCTCTATCGCATTGAGGGCGAAGCCGCAAAATACAAATCCTCATCAACGCTCTATCCGGCATACGATAATAATGCGTATACCGTTTCGCCCTCTGATCCGGTCAAAATGGTCTATAATACGATCGGCGGCGCAAACTGGGATCAGGCCGGACAGTCGATTACCTGGGAAATCCCGGCGGATGCGCTCAGCGGCGACGGCTGGTATAAAATCGGCATCAAGGCAAGGCAGAATGTCATGCGCGGATTCTACTCCAACCGCAGAGTCCTGATCGACGGCAAGGTTCCGAACGATGCCTTCGGACAGGTGCGGTTCTATTATGACAATGACTGGAGTCTGACACCGGTCGGCAAGGACGGTGAGACCGCCTATGTCTATCTGACCGCCGGCGAGGCGCATACGATCACGCTGGAAGCCATGCCCGGCGAGATCGGCGACTATATGCGGCACCTTGAGGGGACCGTTGCCGAACTGAACAACTGCTATAAGCAGATCCTCATGATCACCGGTCCGAATCCGGATAAATACAATGATTACTATGTCGAGGAGAGCATCCCGACACTCATACAGGATTTCATGCGGCTCTCGCAGCAGCTCAAGGATGCGCAGAACGGCATCGAGCAGCTTTCCGGTACACTCGGCTCCGAGGCGGCCGCACTCCAGAGAATGTATGTCATCCTTGATAAATGCATCGAGAAGCCCAGCCGCATCCCGAATTATGTCACGCAGATCAAGGACAATATCTCCACAATTTCAACATTTATCTGCGATTACCGCGATCAGCCGCTTGAGATCGACTATCTCGAAATCGCATCCGGCAGCAGCGAATTCTCCTCGCTGAAATCCAATGTCTTCAAGCAGCTCGGCTTCCGCTTCAAGGCGTTTCTCGGCTCCTTTACCGAGGATTACACAACGCTTTCCGATGTCGATGCGGATGCAGAGGATGTCATCAATGTCTGGGTCAATCTCGGCAGAGATCAGGCACTTGTCGTCAAGGAGCTTGTTGAGAATGAATTTGCCCAGCAGCACCCGGATATTCCGGTCTCGGTCAATCTCGTCGTCGGCGGCGTCGTAGAAGCGACACTCGCAGGCAAGGGGCCGGATGTCGCGCTGTTTCTCGGCGGCGAATTCCCCGTCAACCTCGCCTGCCGCGGACTGCTCGTCGATCTGAAGCAATTCCCGGATTTCAATGAAACGGTCAAAAATTATCAGCACGATGCGACCGTGCAGTACAGCTACGACGGCGGCTGCTTCGGTATGCCGCTGACGCAGAACTGGACAATGATGTTCTACCGCACCGATATTCTCACGGAGCTCGGTCTGACAGAGCTCCCGCGGACCTGGGACGACCTCATTGACACACTCCCGGCGCTGCAGCGCAATCACCTCGGCGCAGGCCTCATTCTCCCGACAACCAATGTCGCTGCTGCAACAGAAGCCGGACATACCTATGCAACGCTGGTGCTCCAGCAGGGGCTCAACTATTATAATCCGGAGCAGACCAAAACACAGTTTGATTCCGTTCCGGCGATCCAGTGCTTTGAAAAATGGACGGATTTCTACCGCGATTATAAATTCAGGCAGACCTATGATGCCTACAGCTATTTCCGCACCGGACAGTATCCGATCGTCATTGCGAATTACAGCTTTGCAAATCAGCTTTCTGTCGCGGCGCCGGAGATCAAGGGGCTCTGGGATTTCACCGTCATGCCCGGCACAATGCAGCCGGACGGCACGATCAATCACGCTTCCAATTCCGGCGGCACCGGCGCGGTCATCTTCAATAAGGTCAAAAATAAAGAAGCCGCGTGGGAGTTTGTCAAGTGGTTCTGCTCAACCGATGTGCAGACCGAATACGGCTCGGAGCTCGAAGGTCTGCTCGGACAAATGGGACGCTATGAGGCGGCCAATGTCGAAGCGCTCAAACAGCTCAACTGGTCCGGCGCAGAGATGAATGTTCTGCTGGCACAATGGGAGTCGCTGACCGAAATCCCGGTGCTCCCCTCGTCCTATGCCGTCACCAGAAACATCATGAACGCATTCCGCGAAACCGTCAACTCCAACGAAAACCCGCGTGATACGCTCATGTATTACAACAGCGATATGAATGATGAAATCCGCAGAAAGCGCGAAAACCTCGGGCTGGACTGACTGCGGAAGGAAAGGAGGGCTCCTCTTTTGGATAAAGATCAGATTGGTGTCAGAACCAAAAAGGAACAGCGCGCACAGCTCTGGCGGAAGATCAAACAGAATAAGGAAGCCTACCTCATGCTGGCGCCCTTTATGATCGTATTTGTCATCTTTACGGTCATTCCGGTCATCATGTCGCTGCCGATCGGTCTGACGGATTTTGATATGGTCAGATATCCCCCGACCTGGGTGGGGCTGAGCAATTTCTATAACCTGTTTCTCAATGACAGCATTTTCATCAAGGCGATCCGCGTGACGCTTGTCTTTGCGGTGTTCACCGGCCCTTTGAGTTACTTTCTGAGCTTTATGCTCGCCTGGCTGATCAATGAGCTCAATCAGACGCTCAAGGTCATCTTTACGCTGATTTTCTATGCGCCGTCCATGGCGTCCGGCGTCTATGCCGTCTGGCAGCTGATTTTCTCCGGCGACAGCTACGGCATCGCAAACTCCACGCTCATGAATCTCGGCATCACAACCTCCGCGATTCAATGGCTCACCGATTCCAAATATATCCTCACGGTGGTCATTATCGTGCAGCTCTGGGTCTCTATGGGTGCCGGATTTCTCGCGATGCGCGCAGGCTTCCAGAATATCGACAAGGCACAATATGAAGCCGGTGCGATCGAAGGCATCAAAAACCGCTGGCAGGAACTCATCTATATCACGATTCCCGGCATGGGACCTTCGCTGATGTTCGCTGCGGTCATGCAGATCGTTTCGGCATTTACCGCGGATATCGTCGCACGAAATCTCGTCGGCTTCCCGAGCACCGACTATGCAGCCCATACGATCATGACACATGCCTTCGATTACGGCTGGATCCGCTATGAGATGGGCTATGCTTCCGCGATCTGCATGATCCTGTTTGTTGTGATGTATCTCGCAAACAAGCTCATCAGCAAAGTACTCGGAAAATATATGGATTAAAGGGGGCGCAGAATATGGCACATACTTCCGCTGCCGGAAAGCAGAAGCCGGATATCCGGAAACTCAAGGCATCGAACCGGCGTGCCGGCAGAAAAATCGGCGGTACGATCGCGATTTTTCTCTTTCTGCTGATTCTCGGTCTCTTTATGGTGCTCCCGATCTGGCTGATGATCGTCAACTCGGTCAAGCCGGTCAATGAGATGTTCATTTTCCCGCCGAAATGGTATACGCTGAACCCGACGCTCGACAATTTCAAGGATACCTACCGCGTCCTCGGGCAGATGTGGGTACCGTTCTCGCGCTATGTCTTCAACAGCATTTTCGTGACAGTCTCCGTCACGGTGCTGCAATGCGTATTCGCATCCATGGCGGCATTCTGTCTCGCGAAGGTCGATTTCCCCGGCAACAAGATCATTAACACGATCATTGTTCTGGCGCTGCTCTATAACAGCAATGTCATCTATCTGATGCAGTATATGGTCATGGCGGAGCTCAATATGATCAACCGCATGTCCGCGCTGATTCTGCCGGCGGTCGCGTCCTCTATGGGGCTCTATCTGATGCGGCAGTCGATGTCGTCCGTGCCTGATGCCATGATCGAAGCGGCCAAGGTGGACGGCGCAAATCTCTTCACGATCTGCTGGCGCATTGTCATTCCGAATCAGAAGCCGGCGCTCATGACAATGGCAATTTTCGCGTTTCAGGGTGCCTGGAATATCACAGGCGGCAGCGTCGTCTATGATGAATCGCTCAAAACACTCCCGACTGTCATCCAGCAGGCAGCCTCTGCCGGTATTTCGCGGCAGGGCGTCACAATGGCTGCGGCGGTCATCCTCTTTGTTCCGCCGGTACTCTTCTTTATTCTTGCACAGAGCCAGGTCATGGAGACAATGGCGCATTCCGGCATCAAGGATTGAGTACGGGCAGATTTTCCGAAAAGGAGGAGAGATTACGTGAAAAAGAATGCCGGACACCGGCTGATGCAGACGGCCGCAGTAATGCTCTCGCTGCTCGGTACCGCAGCCGCATTGCAGCTCCCAGCATCGGCAGATGAACCCTATGATGTCTATAACTATAATTATCTCGGTGAAGCAGTCCCCTCACAGGCCGGCTACCTTGCCGAACGCGCAGTCTCCGGCCTCGATCTCGGCACAACTGCGCTGAATGCACCTTCCGATCTCTTCAAGGATGAGAAAGATCAGTTTTATCTGGTCGATTCCGGCAACAACCGGATCCTCAGAATCAACAGCGAATTCGATGAGATCCTGCAAATCTACGACAGCTTCACCATGCCGGACGGCACTAAGACAAAGCTGAAAAATCCGAAGGGCATCTATGTCTCGCCGGATACCGGCCTGCTCTATATCGCGGATAACGAAAATGCGCGGGCACTCGTCTGTCAGCCGGACGGTAAGGTCGTCATGGAGATTACAAAGCCTGAATCGAATGTCTACGATCAGCAGCTGACCTTTCTGCCGCAGAAGATCCTCTGCGACAACGCGGGCAATATCTATATCGTCCTGAACAACACGACAAAGGGCGCTGCGATGTTCGATGCAAACGGCGATTTCATCGGCTATTACGGCGCAAATGCCGTCGCTGCAACGGCAACCGTCATCGCCAACCACTTCTGGAACGCAATCGCATCCGAAGAGGAGAAGCGCTACCGCTCCAGAAGTACCCCGACCGCATTCGATAACTTCGATATCGACAGCGTCAAGGGCTTTATCTATACCTCAACTTCATCCGGCTCGACCGATACCGATATCGTCAAGAAGGTCAATCCGGAAGGCTATAATCTCTTCAGCTATATGTCGAATTACACATGGGGCGACCTCTTCTCCACATGGTATTCCGGCACGAGCTATAAGACAAAAATCGTCGATCTCGATATCGGGGACGACGGCTCGATCAACTGCCTCGATGCAACGACAGGCAGAGTCTTTCAGTATGACAAGGAAGCCGATCTGCTCTTTATCATGGGCACGACCGGCGATCAGGTCGGCGCATTTACGCAGGGCAATGTCGCCGCTGTCGAAACAAAGGGGAAGGGCTGCGAGAATATCTATGTGCTCGATGCCGGAAAAGGCACCGTCACAATCTTCGGACAGACCGTCTTCGGCAATATCGTCCATGAGGCGACTGCGCTCTACAACGGCGGTTACTATGAGGAAGCGCTCGACCCGTGGCTCGAAGTCTTAAAGCGTGACGGCAATTACCGCAGAGCCTATCTCGGCATCTCCAGCGCCTACTACAATATGGGCAGATACAAGGAATCCATGGAATATGCGAAAAAAGCGGATGCATCCGGGCGCTATAACCGTGCATTTGAGCGCTACCGTTCACAATGGCTGCGGGAACATCTGACCGCGATCCTGATCGTCATTGCCCTGCTGATTGCAGGCATCTGGGGCGGCAGGCGTTTCCTGCGCAAACGGAAAAATCAGACGCCCGCCATTGCAAACGCACCGGAATCAAAAGCGGAAGGGGGAACGGCATCATGATGGATCTGACACAGCCGCAATGGGTAAAGCATGTTGTCTTTCATCCCTTTGAGGGCTTTGAGGATCTGCGCTGGAAAAAGGGCGGCACGCTCAAATATACGGCGATCATCATTGCGGCGCTGTTTGTCGCGCTGATCGCATTGGACCGCTGGTGCGGATTCCAGTTCCGGCCGCTGCCCGATGCACTGTTCTCCGTTGTGCCGTATCTCATGCGGTCGGTGGTGTATTTTGCCGCATGGGTGCTCGGCAACTGGGCGGTATGCACGCTGCTGGACGGCGAAGGTACCATGAAAAACATCGCAATCTACAGCTCCTATGCGCTGATTCCCTATATCGTGCAGATTTTTGCACAGGTGATCCTTTCGCATGTGCTTGTCCGCGCAGAGGGCGTCTTCTTCGATACCGTCTATTATGTCGGTATCATCTGGACGGCGGTGCTGCTCTTCAATGCAATCAAGGCGGTGCATCAGTATACATTCACAAAGACCGTCGCCGCGATCATCCTGACGCTTTTTGCAATGCTGGTGATTCTGTTCCTGGCGGTGCTCTTCCTGTCGCTGTTCCAGAAGGTCTATGTTTTCTTCTACTCGCTGTATACAGAGATTCTGTATCGCGTCAGAGTGTGAAAGGCGGTGATCGGATTGCAGAAAAAACGTCTTTCCATGCTGTGCTGTTTACTCGCAGCCGCAATGATGCTCCCGGCCGCCGCGCTGCCGGTTTCCGCGGAGCCGGATGCGGAATCCGCCGCTGAAACTGAAAGCGCACAGGATACGGAATCCGCTGTCGATTCACAGGAAGCACCCGAATGGACAGAGCGCTCCGAACAGGATGTCTTTGCGAAAATGCGCAAGGTCGCTGAGAATGAGAAACTCGAATTCTGGGCCTGGGATGAATCCAAACTCGATGAGGAAAATGAGGAAAAGCCGGAGGATCTCTTCGCGCTCGTCAACAAATCAAACGGCTATATCTGGTGGACCTCGCCGGTCAATGCGGGCGGCGATCCGATCGCCTCGGCTGTTCTGCGTGCAGAGCTCCGCTCCGGTGTTGTCCTGACGGCCGCGCAGATTCTCGAACGCTCGACCGTCAATGCACGCTCCGGTGATTCGCTCAAAACCGTTATCACCTATTCTGATATTCAGGACGGCGTCAAAGTCACATACTTTTTCCGCAAGACCGGCATCAAAATCCCGGTCTCCTATGTGCTGAAGCCGGATCATCTCGCCGTCAGCATTGATACCGCCGATATCACCGAAAAGCACGACGCTTCTGATGAAAAGCCGGTGCTTGCACAGTCGCTCTCGATCCTCAATGCATTCGGTGCGGCGGATCAGTCCGAAGAGGGCTATTTCGTCATTCCCGACGGCAGCGGCGCTGTCATACGCTTCAACAACCAGAAGTATTCCGCAAAAACATACAGCCAGACGGTCTACGATGTCGATACGACCGCTGTCCCGAAAACCAAGGGGCCTGTCGTCGAGGGCGTTTCACTCCCGATGTACGGCATCTGCAAGGGCGAAAATGCAATGCTCGCCGTTGCGGATGAGGGTGACGGCAGCTGTATGCTCTGCGCGGATGTCAGCGGCACCGGTCAGTCCAATACCGAATACAACCGCTGCTACTTCAAATTCATCCTGCGCGCTGCCGATCAGTATTATCTCGGCGCCGATCAGCTCAATCCGCTCGATGTCTATGAGCGGAATCTCACGCACCGGAAAATCCAGGTGCGGTACTATCCGATGACGGCAGCCGATCCGGTCAATGCAGACGGCGGCAAGTCGCTCGATTACGTCGATATCGCAGCGCGCTACCGGCAGTATCTGCTCGATGAAAAACATGTGCAGAAGACCGCTTCTGCCAATCAGGCAAAGCTGTATATCGACCTTTACGGCGGCTGCATGAAGCAGCGGAATGTCCTCGGCTTTCCGGTGTTCATGAAAACCGAAATGACTTCCTATGAAAAAATGCAGGAGATTCTCAGCGGACTGAAAGCAGCCGGCGCTGATGACATGGTCGTATCGCTCAATAACTGGACCGATGCCGGCATCAGCGGCAAGGTCGATTATAAAGCAAAAGCTTCCGGCACACTCGGCGGCAGTTCGGATTTCAAAAAGCTGACCGCATTCATGGATGCAGACGGCATTGAATGGTACCCGACCGTGACGAACACCGCCTATTACTCCGGCAACGGCTACTGGGCGCTGAGCGATACGGCGGTGCGCGTTTCCGGCTCGTTTGCACGGATTGTCGATTATGAGCGCGCATACGGTGTCCCATACGGCGACAAGAAAACAATGTCGCTGCTCTCACCGGCCGTCTTCCCGGATCTCTATCAGAAGCTCGCGAAGAATTACGCTGCCGCAGGCTTCAAACGTGTCAGTCTCGGCGCACTTTCCTCGACGCTCTACGGTGACTACGGCAAAAAATCCGGCACCTCACGCGATCAGGCCATGCAATACACAGAGGACAGCTTAAAGCTGCTGAAATCCGATGTCGGCGCGGTGCTCTCTGCGGATCCGAATGCCTATGTGCTGCCCTATACTGACACAATCACCGATCTGCCGCTCTATTCCTCGGGCTTCAACATTTTCGACGGTGATATTCCGCTGTATCAGCTTGTGCTGCACGGGATCATCCCCTATTCGACCAAGGCCGTCAACGGCAGCGCCGATGCGGAACGGCTTGTTCTGCTGGCACTCGCTTCCGGCAGCAATCTGCGGTTTGATCTGCTCGGCGCGGAGACCAGCAAGCTCAAGGATACCGATTTTGATATCTACTATTATGCGGACGCGGACTACTGGATCCGGAATGCCGCACAGTATTACCGGTTCTCAAAGGACATCCTGGAAAAGATCAGCGATGCCTGCATCATCAGCTATACGCGGGAAGATGACCGCATCACAACCGTCTACGAAAACGGCCTGCAAACCGTGGTCGATCTCAAGGACTGCGCCGTCACGATAGACGGAGAGACCAGATATCTCAAGGATTACATAGAGGAAGGAGCGGTGGTGTTTGAATGAAAATTCCGTATGAACGCAGAAAAGCACTCTATGGCTACGGGTTCATCTCGGTCTGGCTGATCGGCACGCTGCTCTGGTTTCTGATCCCGCTCATTGAATCATTCTGCTACTGCTTCATGGATAATACGCAGCTGAAACCGGATGTCGGCGGGATGCACAAGGTCTGGCTCTGGAATGCCGGTCAGAATTGGCTGACGAATTTTAAATATGCATTCGCTGCCGATCCGAAATATAAGGAATCGCTGATTTCCGTCCTGAAAGATACGGCGATCACCACGCCGATGATCCTGATCTTCTCGCTGTTTATCGCCGTGATCCTGAATCAGGAATTCAAGGGCAGAGGCTTTGCGCGCGCAATCTTCTTTCTGCCGGTCATTATCGCGACAGGCCCTGTATACAATATCATCAGCGGCAATATCGCAGCGACCGGCGCAGACAGCGGCGCACAGTTCTCCACGCTCTTTGAAACGGATATCGTCGATAAGCTGCTGGAATTCCTGGGTGTCATGAATATCAGCGCACAGCTGAGCGATCTCATCAATTCCGTCGTGACCAATATCTTCGGGCTTGTCTGGAGCAGCGGCATCCAGATCCTGATTTTCCTTGCCGCGCTGCAAAATATCCCGGTTTCCGCAAAGGAAGCCGCTTCCATGGAAGGCGCTACGGCCTGGGAATATTTCTGGAAGATCACGCTGCCCTATGTCAGCCCGATGATCCTTGCAAATTTCATCTATACGGTCATCGACTCCTTTACCAAGACCGATAATCTCGTCATGGCAAGAGTCCTTGCCAAGCAGCTCGACTGGGATTATGCCTATGCCGCATCTATGGCCTGGAGCTATTTTGCAATCGTCATGATCGTTGTCGGCATCGTGACCGCGATCATCAACAAATTCATTTTCTATGAAGTGGAATAAGGGGGTGCAGAGATGAATTCGGAAAAAGAGCACACCCCGCAGCCCGATGACATGAATGCACACCCGCAGGAAACCGCTGAACCGCCAGCCGCAAAGCTTCCGCAGAGCGCCGTACCCGATGTTCACGAGGAACATGAGGTCGGTGACGGCATGAGCAAAAAGGAAGCCATGAAAATCCGGATGCAGCACATGAATAAGCAGGAGATTGCGTATCTCCGGCGAAAGCAGCTCATTGAAAAGGCCTGGCCGGTCTTCCGGTTTCTGATTCTGTTCGGACTGGGATTTGTCATCCTGACGCCGCTGATGTTCATGATCTCCTACGGCTTCCGCGACAATATCGACATGACCGATCCGACGATCATCTGGATTCCGCGGCATCCGACGCTGCGCATCATGAAGCAGACAATCAACGCAATGGGACTGACGCAGTCGAAGAACAATCCGCTGATCAATACGCTGGTGCTGAATATCGGCTGCTCAATCTGCCAGGTCATTACCTGCGCGATCACCGGTTACGGCTTTGCGCGGTTCAAATTCAAGGGCAGAAATCTGCTGTTCGGCATCGTCA
>CAMNFV010000058.1 GCA_946537515.1 uncultured Ruminococcus sp.
CTGCCGGCCTCCAGCTCCATGATCATATCAACTCTGCGCTGATGTCTTCCGCCCTCGAATTCCGTAAAGAGGAATGCGTCAAGGATTTCCTTCGCAAGTCCCGAACCGACAACGCGCTCGCCCATGCAGAGGACATTCGCGTCATTGTGCAGACGGGTGAATTTCGCGCTGTAAGTCTCCGAGCAGACAGCCGCACGGATGCCCTTCATCTTGTTCGCGGTCATGCACATGCCGATGCCCGTACCGCAGAGCAGAATGCCGGTATCCGCTTCACCGGACTGGATCTTCTTGCAGACTTCCTTCGCAATGACAGGATAGTCGCTCGGGGATTCATCGGTCCCGCAGTCGATATAGGGGATCTCCTGATCCTCCAGATATTCCTTCACAATATGCCGCAGCGATGCCGCAGCGTGGTCACTTCCGATCGCGATCATAATCGTAATCCTCCTTCATTTATGCATGTTCCAGGACAGGCTTTCCGCGATATGACACATAAAAATGGTCTTTGTCGCCTTCGCGTGTCCCGTCATATGTAAAAAAGTATTCATCTTCTTTGAAATTCTCGATCTTCTCACCGGTCACGGCATCCAGCGCAGTACCGTCCCCCGGCAGAAGGACAATGTAATCCATGCCGGTCTCCGTATCAAACCAGATACCGTATTCCAGACCGACGGAGCTGTCCGTATCAAAACGAATTGCGTCATCCTGATTGTCAAACACCGTCTGATAAAGATTTCCGGCCGTATCACGTCCGGCATAGAACGCAACGCCGCTGCATATTCCGTCATGATCGGGATCCATGACAAAGCCCATCTGATATTCCGCACCGCCGAGATTTTTGATCAGGTGCTTCAGATGCTCCTTGCATTCCAGAACAGCAAGCGTTTCAAAGCCCTCGACCTGCTCGGAATCATCCGCAGCGGCCCGTTCATACGGCGAGGAAAATGTCACCGTATTACTGACCGGCTGATAGGTGCCGTCCACAAAGGCATTGAGATAGACGCTGTATTCGCCGCTGCCGTAATTCATCGGGCGATAGCTCATTTCATCATTCGCATTGCGGTCGAGCATCTGTCTTCCGTTGATGCTGACCACCCAGCCGAGATTCATAAAGCCTTCCTTATTTTCCGACCGTGTGACAAGCCCTGTCTCATCAACAGTCAGCAGGAAGCATTTCGTGTAGTCCCGCGGCTCAGTCTGCACGGGCTGAGTCTGAACGGGATCATAGTCATCATACGGATCCGGCTCTGATTCTTCCCGTTTCTTCTGTTCGCTGCGGTTCTTCTGCAAGATTTTTCCGATCGCATTCCGCTGTGTATCCGCTTCGGTTTCCGCAGCAGAATCCGCTTCCGTATTTTCATCGGAATCCGCACGTTCCTCAATATAAAGATGCGCCGCATCATCCCGAAGCACGCTGCATCCGGAGAGTGTCCCCGCAAGCATCAGGGAAAGCCAGGCCGCCGTCAGACGCAAATGTTTGCAAGTCATAGCTGTCTCCGTTTCTCAGCCGATCTTCACCGCCTGCAAATAGCTGACTGTCAGCGCATCGGGTGAAACCGGCTCGCTGTGCATCGCGGCCATTGCAATGCCGCATGCAGACTGATTGCAAAGATGCATCGGCGCCGCAAGATAATCCGCCGGTGCGCATTCCCGCAGCACCGCAAGGCCGTCGCCGATCACCATGATCTGTTCGCCGTATCCGGCAATCTGTGCAGCGATCTCCTCCGCCGGCAGGATCCTGTCCTCGGTCAGCCGCCGGATTTTCACGCCGTCACTTTCAAAAAATGCACAATAGCAAAGATCCTTCCGCGCTGCAAGGCAGGCACAGAGGATGCCGCTTCTGCCGCAGAGGTTCCATGCAAGTCCCTCCAGCGAGGAAATGCCCGCGCACTGCTTTCCGCCGGCAAATCCGAGCGCCTGCATCGCGGCAATGCCGATCCGCAGGCCGGTATAGGAACCCGGGCCGTTCGCCGCCGCAAATACATCGACATCCTGCACGGAATGTCCGGTTTCTGCGAGCAGCTGCTTCGCCATCGGCAGCAGAATCTGCGAATGTGCGCGCTGTGTATAGAGCATCCGGTATCCCAGCAGAACGCCGTCTGCCGCAACGGCACAGGAAGCCGTCCGGCCGGATGTATCAACCGCTAAAATCATCAAGCTGATCTTCTCCTTCCAGCGTGATCTGACGAGGCTGATCGCCGCTGCCCGTGATCGTGATTTTCACAAGCGGCTCCGGCAGCTCCTCTGCAATATTCTCCGCCCACTCGATCACAAAGACCGAATCCGCAAGCGGATAATCCCAGAAGCCCGTGGATTCGAGTGCTTCCGGAGAAGTCACGCGGTACATATCAAAATGGTAAACGGACAGACAGCCGGGCGCATGGTACTCATTGACCAGCGCAAAGGTCGGCGAGCTGACGAGATCCGGCAGGCCGAGTCCGGCGGCAAGTCCCCGTGTAAAGGTCGTCTTTCCGGCACCCATGCCGCCGAAATAGGCGATGCAGGTTCCGGGCTTCACGGCAGCACCGATCCGGCAGCCGAGTGCCTGTGTTTCTGCCGGTGAATTCGTGGTATATGATAACATGATGCCTCAATCCTGTTTGATAGAATAGTAGATCACGACGGAACAGCATTTCTGCTTCGGATCGCGCCGCACGGATGTCTCCAGCATGGAGCCGCAGTCATCTGCAAGTGTCTCCTTCAGGCGTTTCGCAAGCAGCAGCGCCATACCGCAGATCTCCGCATCCCATTGCAGCGGATAAAAGCCGCAGTGTGCAAGCGGGATCGTCCAGATTTCCGATGCAGCCAGATCCTCTGTAATCTGAAACCGCGCAGACGCAGCATCCGGATTCTTCCCGAACATCCTTGCCGTCCGCATCTCATGCCGCCGCAGCCTCTTTGTGATCTGTTCAACCAGATTTTTCAGCTGCTCCGACCATTCCGAATCCAGCAGCTTCCGGAATGAACTGCCGGAATGCAGCATGACAAATGTTTCCGGCACCTCGATCACCGCATCGGTACGTGTCGCGGTAAAATGCGTCTCTGTTTCATTCGTCCGGACAGTCTTTTCCGAAACGACCGTCTGCGGATACGTGATTTTCAGCTCCGGATGCCGCTCACCCAAGAGCCGCACCGCAGCGGCATTCTGTTCAACTTCTCTGCGTGCTTCCTGTGCGCCGTCCCACAAAGGATTGCCGTCTGCATCCGTTCTGCACTCGACCGTGCCGAGCGTTTTTGTCAGCGTAAATCCCTGATCCTCTGCTGTCATAATCTCCGCAAACAGTTCCGCATCCAATGCCTCCGCTGTCAGCAGCATACGGATCACCTCCGTCATCTTTTCATACATAGTCATTATACCAGTATCCGCACAGAAAGTCAAGCCCTGCGCGAAAAATCGGCTTGACATCGGTTTGCAGGTATGTTATAATGCAGACAGACAGATCGGAACGGGTATCATCCCGGAAAGGAGTAATTATTATGACAGATTATATCATCGCAGCAGCCTCAACGGCAGACCTGCCGGATACCTTTTTTGCAGCGCATAAAGTCCCGCTGATCCGCTATACATATTCGATCGGCATGGATGTATTCGAGGATGACTGCAAGGAAGAAACGCGCAGTAAGGCATATCAGGATATGCGGCGCGGCACGGTCTATTCCACCTCTATGATCAATGAGGAAACCTATGCGGATTTCTTCCGCGGCCTGCTGAAAACCGGCAAAAACGTACTCTATCTGGATATGTCAAAGGAGATGTCCAGCTCCTATCAGGCTTCGCACCGCGCCGCAGAGCGTGTCCGTGCGGAATTCCCGGAGCAGGAGCTCTATCTCATGGATACCCGCTGTATCTCCGGCGGCCTTGGGCTGCTCGTATCGGAATGCGTGGAGCGCAAGGAGCAGGGTGCATCGTTCAAAGAGGTCATCGAATGGGGCGAGGAAAACAAGCTGCACATTATGCACCGCTTTACCGTCGATGATCTGAATTATCTCAAGCGCGGCGGCAGAGTCTCCAATGCATCCGCCATGATCGGCTCAATGCTCTCGATCAAGCCCGTGCTGTATGTTCCGGATGACGGCAAGCTGACAGTCAGTTCAAAGGTCCGCGGCAGAAAGGCGGCACTCAAAACGCTGCTGGAAGGCGTCAAACGCGACCTGGTCAATCCCGACGGGATGCATATTATCATCAATCATGCGGACTGCATCTCCGAGGCGGAATGGCTGCGCGATGAGCTGCGCAAGGCCTATCCGACGCTCGGTCAGATCGAGATTCTCAGCCTCGGCATCATCATTGGCGCACATTGCGGCCCGGGACTCCTGACCGTATTCTATTTCGGTGACAAGCGCAAGCCGTAAGACGGCCGCGCGCTTTCAGGAGTATTGCAATGAAAGCAAACAAATTCTCGTCGCCGGTATTTCTCTATATTCTTGCGCTGTTTATTGTTCCGCTTGTGACCAGCAATTCATATGATTGGCAGGCTGTTTTCGTAGGATATGTCACTCTGCTGCCGGTCAATACAATCATTCTTGGTATCCTTGCCGGCTTGCAGATCGAGGATCGCTGGCTTATGCCGGTCATCCCGCCGGCTCTGCTTGCAACCGTCTGGAACGGCGGCAATAATCATATGAATTATGACGACAACTCATTCGGCTACTATGTTGCCCGGAGACTTCTCTGTGCATTTTGTTCCCGTTTCGGAATAGAAGAACCCGATTTCAGCAGCATTACGCTGTTTCTCATCACAGCTGCAATTCTCATGGCAATCTGCATTATCTCCATGCTGATTTCGGCCGCCATAACATCATGTATTCAAAAGAAGCACGACAAATCTGCCAACTGACAAAAGGTGTATGACTATGAAAAACAAAAAAGTTCTGATATACCTATATTTTGCGATTCTTTTTATGATTGCAGCAGTAACGCCACACTTTGAAAGCCTGTGGAATATTTTTTATATTTTTCTTTTGACAATCCCGATCCATGCGGTCATCATCGGCATTTTTGCAGGAATGAAGATCAAAAAGCGCTGGTTCTGGTGTCTGATTCCGCTGCTTCTGCTGTTGGCCGCACGTTATCTCAGCTATACGCATGATCCGAACGGTTCCGGCATGATCAATCTGATGTCAGAACGCAACTACGATTTATCACGTCAATACGGTGAATCCGAGACAATCGTTGAATTGCCGCCGGAACTTCATGACCCGATCGGACACACGCACGAATTTGATCCGGTTCCGCTTGGCAAGCTCGCCCTGCCCTATGTCGGAACACCGTTCTGCATTCTTTCCATGTATGTTTCAGCGGCAGCTACAGCGGTTGTACATCAGGCAAAAAAGAAAAAAGAGGAAAAATCCGAAAACAATCAGGAAATATCAGAAGGCTGATCCCGGCCGCCTTAACATCATGTATTCAAAAGAAGCACGACAAACCTGACAACTGACAAAAGGAGCGTTCATATTATGAAAAAAACAATTATCCGGCTCAGCACTTGTATTCTGATCAGCGCAATGATCTGGTTCATCAGCACATGGAAACTATTTGTCTGCGCGGCCACATGGGTGATCCTTCTTCCGATCTGCATGGGTCTCATCGGACTTTTTTCAGGCATCAGCATCAAAAAGTACTGGTTTATGCCATTGATGCAGCCCCTGTTCTTCCTCGCAGACTATTGGCTTCTCACTCAACAGTTCGGGGACGAAGGAGTGGAATCTCCGACGTTTCCTATGAGCAAAGCAATCTACATGCTTAGCGACTTGATTCCGTTCAGAATCTTCCAGGACGTGTTTACAAGCGACATGATCATCACATATATGCTGCTTTATCTGATGATCGCGCTTATAGCAATGCTGTTCTCCGCGCTGATTGTCCGGCTGCTGAAACGGAAAAAAGTGACCGCCTGACGCATGAGTTCTTATAATTTTATAAAATCTTTCTAAAGACCGCCCGGATGCCCTTGCGAACTTCCGCGATCTGTGATATAATAACGCAGTAAGATCGAATTTTGTCGAACAACAGAAACGGAGTTATATCATGGCACTCAAACACATTCTTGCGGGCGTCGCGAGCGTTGCCTTGCTCGGATTATTTGCTTCCACAGCAGTTCTCGGCGGCATTGCATATAAGCAGCGTCATATGATCGCAGCGCTGCGTGAATCCATGGAGCGGCAGGGCGAGGATCCCGACCTGATCGACGTTCCGCCGAAGGTCTATGAACCGGTCGAGGTCGATCATTTCTATGAGCGGCGCGGACATAAGATTCTGCTGCACGATGAAACCTTCGGGCAGATCTGGCTGCCGGTGCTCGCAGATGTTCCGCTCTCATCGCATCCGCTGGAAAATATGGTCGAGACTGACAAGGGCAGAATGCTCTCCTTTGATGCGGAAGGCAATCTCAATGCTTTGACCGGCGTCGATCTCTCCGCACACAATACGATTACAGACTGGGCGGCGCTCAAAGCGGACGGCATTGACTTTGTGATGCTGCGTGTCGGCTACCGCGGCTACGGTGTCGGGACCGGCAAGCTCACAAAGGATACGAAATTCCGTGAATATTATCATGCCGCGAAGAATGCCGGACTGCTGGTCGGTGCTTATTTCTTCTCGCAGGCGATCACCGAAGAGGAAGCGGTTGAAGAAGCGATCCTCACCGCACAGCAGCTGGAAGGCTGCGAGCTTGATTTTCCTGTCGCATTTGACTGGGAGCTGATTTTCCACGACGATGAAGGCGCACGGACAGACGATGTCCCGGTCGATACGCTGACGGACTGTGTGCTCGCCTATTGTCAGAATATGGAATCCTTCGGTTTCCGCACAATGGTCTATCAGAATAAGCGCACCTCGCTGTTCAAGCTGGATCTGCCGCGGCTCAGCGGAATTCCGTTCTGGCTTGCAGAATACGGCGACGGCCCGACCTATATCTATGATTATGACATGTGGCAGTACAGCTGCACGGGAACAGTCGCCGGGATCACCGGGAATGTCGATCTGAATCTCTGCTTCAAGGATTTTTCGCAGGAGGGCGATCCGCTGGTCTCCCTGCCCGCACCGGAATACACGCCGATGCCGCCGAAGGAGGAATCCTCTGCGGAAGAATCATCGGAAACAGATGCGGAATCCGAAGAAGCGGACGAATCCGCAGAAGACGAAACAGCCGGGGATGCACAGCCTGCTGACGAACCCGCTCCGGAAGAACCTGCGCAGGAAGAACCCGCAGCGCCTGATGCTCCGGAGGATACAGAGCCCGAAGCCCAGCCGGAAGCCGAAGTACCGGCCGATACCTGAATATCATAACAAAGCCGCGAAGCCACAGTATCTGCTGTTGTTTCGCGGCTGTTTTCATGTCAGCTCCAATTCAAGCAGAGAGACACCCGACTGCATATTGACGACCAGCATTCCGGTTTCCGGCAAATCGTCCGGCAGCGGTGCAGAGACCGTATGATATTCAGATTCGCTGTTGCTCGGTGCAATCGGAAACTCCAGCGTTTCCGAGCCGATCTGAACCGAAATGACCGCCGGATGCAGCGGAGAAGCCGCCCGCAGCGTCAGCGTCTTTGCGCCGGCAAGCGGCACGCCTGCATAGACCGCCGTCCCGAACCAGCCCCGGACGCGGATATCCTGGCGGCGCAGTTCGCGGCAATAGCCGATCGTCACGCCGAACGCAGCATCATACTGTTCTGCATCAAAACGGCGTTCCCGCAGCGGAATCGTTTCCCCGCAGATCTCCGCCGATACACAGAGCGGAAGCGCATCCGACGAACCGCCCGCATAGAACTGATATTTCCCCGATTCCGTCAGCATCCGGCCGCTGTGCGGATCATAAATTTGCAGGATATACGGAGGAATGGTAATCTCTGCCGTTCTGCGCTCCCCTGCCGCAAGATATACGCGCGCAAATCCGCAGAGTTTCCGGATCGGGCGGCTGACCGCGGAATCCGGCTTTGCAAAATAAATCTGTATGACCTCATCCCCGCCGGTCTCAGCGATATTTTGCAGCGTGACCGATGCAGTCAGACTGCCGTCAGGCTGCGGTCTGATCGTCATGTTCTCATAGCGGAATGCCGCATATGAAAGCCCGAAGCCAAACGGATAGAGCGGCTTTCCGCGGAAATACAGATAGGTCATGCCGGTGGTTTCGATGTCATAATTTTCGATCTCCGGGAGTTCATGCTCCGAACGATACCAGGTCAGCGGGAGCCGTCCCGCCGGATTATATTTGCCGGAGATCACATGTGCCGCAGCCGTTCCGAGATGCGCACCGGCATGAGAGCTCCAGAGGATCGCGGGCAGAATCTCCTGCTCACGGTTGATCGCATACGGATAGCCGGAGATCAGCAGCATTGCCGTCTGCGGATTGACGCTGTGCAGCCGCTCCGCCATTCCGGGCTGAATATTGAGCGCCAGCGTTTTGCGGTCAAAGCATTCTTTCGCGACCTGCACCGGATGATTGCCTGTGCAGTATATGACCGCATCGGCCTGTTCCGCAATGGCCTTTGCACGGTCTGCGCCGCTGCGAATGACGTTCAGGCGGAATGTACGCGCCGGTGTCGCCGCAGTCTGATCGGTAAAGGAGATGACACCGTCCGCATCTGCTTCCATGCGTTTTTTATAAAACAGCGCTTCCAGCATGGTTCCGTCCGGTGTCTCATGCAGCCGGAAGGTCTCATGCGTAAACCAGTCGTACACACGGCGATTGTGCAGCGCAAGGCCGCCCTGATCCGCAGCGCGCAGACAGCGTCCGCTGCCGCAGGCAACAAGATTCTGCCAGTTTTCGCCCCAGTCCTGTAAGAAAAACTGCGCATCTTCCGTCACGGTTTCTGCATCAAATGCACAGCTGCCGTCCGGATGTACACAGAGGTATTTTCCGTTTTCCGCCTGCAATGCAACAATATCCCAGAGGCTGTCAAACAGGATTTCCGCATCGGGAAATTCGGCGCGCATCCCGTCCGCAGCCGAAACCGCATCCCGGAAATAGCCGGTATACCAGTCCATGAGATTTTCGTCCGCAAGCGGACCGCAGACCGCAATGCGCTTCGGATTTTTCAGCGGCAGCATCCCGTCATTTTTGAGCAGCACAAACTGTTCCTCTGCCGCACGCAGATTGACTGCGCGGGAATCTTCGGTGTCGATCGCATCCGGTGTGATGCTGTCATAGGGGCAGTCTTCGCTGAGCTGCCCGAGCCGCATCCGCGCATAGACTACATTGGTCAGCATTTCGTCCAGCTCAGATTCGGTCAGCAGGCCGTCCCGCAGCGCACATTTCGCCGCATGTTCCGTCAGCGCATCATCATCGGTCATGATATCGCCGCCGGCACGGATCGCCTCTGCATAGACATCCGCATGGGACGTGCCGTATTTGTGGCAGAGCAGCGTCTGACCGAAATCGGCGCCGTCCGTCACGGCAAACCACAGCCCCCATTGATCTTTGAGGATCCGCTTCAGATCCGGATTGCAGAGTGCCGGTATGCCGTTGACTTCATTGTAAGCGGTCATGACGCTTTTGGCGCCGCCGAAGCGGATCGCGGGCATAAATGCCGCATAATAATATTCATATTTCAAGCGCGGCGGCAGGCAGGAATTGCCGTTCACGCGCTCTTCCTCGCAGTTATTGGCGCAGAAATGCTTGAGCGTCGGCAGCACCTTGAGATAGACCGGATGCTCCCCCGCCATGCCGGATGTCAGGGCGGCCGTCAGCTCTCCCGCAAGGAACGGATCTTCGCCGTATGCCTCTTCGGTTCTGCCCCAGCGCGGATCGCGCTCCATATCGACAGTCGGTCCCCAGACACAAAGCGCATGTTTGTGTTCCCGGTTATAATATGCACGGCATTCCGTCCCGGCGATGTCGCCGAGCTGCCGCAGCAGATCGCGGTCAAAGGTCGAAGCAAGCCCGACAGGCTGCGGGAACACCGTTGAATGATCGGCGGCATCGCGCCCGACAAAGCCTCTTGCGACCTCTGTTCCGATATAGAATTCCTGAAGTCCGAGCCGTCCGACCGCGTGCTGATGCGTTGTCAGAAGCCCGAGCTTTTCTTCGGCTGTCATGCGTGAAACAAGCGTGGCGGCCTGTTCCCTGCTGATATCTGTTTGTTTCATAATGCGTCCTCAATCCCTCTGGTTTGGTTGTATGTTTCTCTGCTTTCATTATACAATACAACTTTCTCCGCGGTCAATGTGATTTCTGCGCCTGCGGCTGTCCGATTGTCCCGGAATCCCCGGAAGCAGCATGATTAGATGTAATATCATACAAAAATCAACACCTGAAATTGTCGGTTTGCACAAAACGCCGAAATCCGCTCTGTATCACAAAATATTCACATTGGCATAGTATACTCTATGGGTAATTTCGGGAGTTATCAGCATCTAATTTTACTGAATATTATTGAGAGGAAAGGTTGTGTTATCTTGCTCGGATTGAAAGGAATAACCAAGAATTACCTTTCGGGTGATTCAGAGGTTCAGGCACTCAAAGGCATTGACATCCAATTCCGGCAGAATGAATTTGTCGCGGTGCTCGGGCCGTCCGGCTGCGGCAAAACAACGCTGCTGAACATCATCGGCGGACTGGACCGCTACACAGAAGGCGATCTGACCATCGCCAACAAATCGACCAAGGAGTATAAGGACAGAGACTGGGATCACTACCGCAATCACACGATCGGCTTTGTCTTTCAGACCTACAATCTGATCCCGCATCAGACGGTGCTCTCCAATGTTGAGCTCGCGCTGACGCTTTCGGGCATCTCCAAAGCCGAGCGCCGCGAACGCGCAAAGAAAATGCTTGAGCGCGTGGGACTCGGCGATCAGATCCACAAAAAGCCGAATCAGATGTCCGGCGGTCAGATGCAGCGTGTCGCGATCGCGCGTGCGCTGATCAACGATCCGGAAATCCTGCTGGCCGATGAGCCGACCGGTGCGCTCGATACCGAAACGAGCGTGCAGATCATGGATCTGCTCAAGGAGATCGCGAAAGACCGCCTTGTCATTATGGTCACACACAACCCCGATCTTGCCGAGCAGTATGCAACGCGCATCATCCGCCTGCTGGACGGTAAGATCCAGAGCGATACAAAGCCCTATGACGAAAAACAGGCGATCGCAGAACGCACCAGTTACCTCGCAAAAAAACAGGCCGCAGATCAAAAGAATGACGGCGAAAAGAAAAAGAAGAAAGTCTCGATGAGTTCCGCGACGGCATTCTCGCTCTCGCTGAACAATCTGCTGACGAAAAAAGGCCGCACGCTGCTGACTGCCTTCGCCGGCAGTATCGGCATCATCGGTATTTCGCTGATCCTCTCGCTCTCGGACGGCTTCCAGACCTATATCAACGAGGTGCAGGAGAATACGCTTTCCTCGTATCCGCTGACAATCCTTGCACAGTCCGTTGACCTTTCGAGCATCGTCGAAAACGTCACCGGTCAGGCGGAGCATCATGACGATCATCCGCTGGATAAGGTCTATTCGACCGGTCAGGAAGCAGAAATGCTCAATGCAATGGTCTCCGAGGTCAAGCAGAATGATATGATCGGCTTCAAAAAGTATATCGAGGACAACAAGGACCGCCTGGAAGCCTATAACATCGAATACGACTACAACATTCAGCCGCTTGTCTATCTCGCGGATACGACCGACCGGGTCACGCCGGTCAACCCGAATCCGCTGGTCGATGCCTATTACAGTATGCTCGGCTACGACATGAATTCGATGTCCTCTTCCTATTCGCAGATCATGTCCATGAGCACCGACGGCATGGATATCTGGACGCTGCTCTACGGCGACCAGAAGCTGCTCGATCAGCAGTATGATATAGTCAGCGGCCATTGGCCGGAAAATATGAATGAGGTCATTCTCGTTGTCGATGATTACAATGAGATCACCGGCATGACGCTCTACGGTCTCGGCCTGCGCGATCCGAATGAAATCTCCGGCATGTTCTCGGATATCATGGCGGGCAATGAGATCGAGGTACAGTCTGAAAGCTATGATTATAAAGATCTGATGAACATGCAGTTCCGCGTCATCCTGCAAACAGATCTCTATGAATTCGATCAGACCGAAAACTGCTGGAAGGACCGCAGCCGCAATGATGAATACATGGCGGAGAAGATTGAGGACGGCGTTCCGGTGCATATCTCCGGTATCGTCCGCAAGAAGAAAGGTACCCCGACCGGCGCGCTGATGCCCGGAACGATCTGCTATACACAGGAGCTGGTCGATCATCTGCTCGATGAGATCGCGGATACCGAAATCGTGAAGCAGCAGCAGGATAAACCGGAGATTGACGTCTTCACCGGCTATGAATTTGAGGAGCACGATGATGTGACGATCGACGATGTTTACGCCTATCTCGACAACATGAGCGAGGCAGAATTCGCACAGCTTCAGGGGCTCTTCGCAAATCTCTACGGCAATTCGATCACCCCGGAAAATGTCACCGATGCGCTCAATGATATGAACGATGAGGATCTTGTCGCAGCCGTTGCGCCGACCATGCTGGAGAACATCTCGCTCGATGATGCAAAGGCGTTCGCGGCGACCAAAGAGGGACAGGGCGCGCTGATGATGATGCTTGCAGAGCAGGCCGGCACCGATCCGGATCCGGCGATGCTTGCAGGACTCGATGATGATACGCTGCTGGAGCTCTATACCGGCATGATGGAATCCCAGATCACCGCAGATGCCATCCGCGCAAAGATTGCGGATATGAGCGAGGAAGAGGTCAGCGCGCTGGCGCAGTCGCTCAACCCTGCAAAGGATGTCGAGAGCATGAAGAAGGCGCTCGCAACGATGGATGAGGATATGCTGGTTTCGGTATTCAAGGAGCAGATCCTTGCACAGTCCACCGACAACACCTATGACGGCAACCTGCAAAAGCTCGGTCTGCGCGATCCGGACAGTCCGTTCGCAATTCAGATCTACTCCGAGAGCTTTGAGGCGAAGGAACAGTTCGAGGATTTCGTACAGGAATACAACGACAAGCAGGCCAAGGGCAGCGACGATGATGCCGCGATCGAATACACCGACTATATCGGCATTCTGCTCTCGTCCGTGACAAAGATCATCAATATGGTCTCCTATGTGCTGATCGGCTTTGTCTCGATCTCACTCGTTGTTTCATCAATCATGATTGGCATTATCACGTATATCTCGGTACTGGAGCGCACAAAGGAAATCGGTATTCTCCGCTCGATCGGTGCCTCGAAGCGTGATGTCAGCCATGTGTTCAATGCAGAGACCTTTATCGTCGGTCTGGTCGCCGGTGTCATCGGTGTCCTGATCACGGTTCTGCTGGATATCCCGATCAATATGATCATTGAGAAGGCCGCCGGTGTTCCGGATGTCGCCTTCCTGCGTCCGGTTTATGCAGTCATTCTGATTGCGATTTCCGTTCTGCTGACGCTGATCGCCGGCATCATCCCGGCAAGACTCGCCGCCAAGAAGGATCCGGTTATCGCGCTGCGCACGGAGTAAGGGACTTGTCCCTTGGGAATCCCGCTTTTATGCGTAAACGGAAGAAAGCCGCTCTGATTTGCATTTGCAGATCGGGGCGGCTTTGTCATGCATGTATATTTTCATGCTGCGCCTCATACAATAGGGCAAAGAGGTGATAACATGAAAGCTCCGAAATTCTGGAAAAAGGCCGTATTCTGGATCGCATTCAGCTTAGCGGCGGGCGGACTCTCCAGCTACCTGACGCGGGAAGGCTTACAGCGCTTTGAGAAGATCGCAAAACCTGCATTGACACCGCCGCGCATCGTCTTCCCGATCGCATGGACGATTCTGCTGTTTCTGATCGGCTACGGCTTCGCGCTGATCCGTGAGAAAACCATGGGCACATCGGCAAGCGATACGGCTGCCGTTGTATTCGGTTTGCAGATGACATTTTTCTTCTGCTGGATGATCTGGTTCTTTGGTCTCGGCTGGTACGGCTTTGCGGCGATCTGGCTGATCGGCATGATTATGTCAATCATCCTGATGATCAATTTCTACCGGAAAATATCAAAGCCCGCTGCATGGATGCAGGTCCCGTATCTGCTCTGGTGCTGCTTCGCGCTCTATCTGAATACCGGCGTCTGGATGCTGAACAAATAAGAAAACCGCGTTCCCTTTTCCACAAAGGAACGCGGTTTGCATTCTGAAGGATTATGCAGCTTCTGTCTGTGCCCCGAGGAGCAGCTTCTTCGTCTGCGGAACGCGCAGCAGGATGAACGACACGATAACAGTCAGCAGGCACTCGGGCAGCATGAATGCGCCATTGTAGCAGACCGAATACCACCATGCGCTGTCCCATTCGCACCAGATTGAGAAGACGGTTCCGCCGGAGATAATGTGGCAGACATAGCGAAGCAGAATTGCGATCGCAATGCCGCAGACTGCGCCGAGCGCGCCCTTCTTGCGGAACATGCCCGCCACGCCGAGCACGGTGAATGCAAGCAGATAGTCAATGAGGATGCAGGCCGCAACAGACAGCGGCGTCAGGCCCCAGCTCAGCACGGCGCTCAGGTCGATTGCAAGCTGCACGAGCGCATAGACAAACGACGTGAAAACGCCCCACTTAACGCCGTACCGCAGCGAAACGATACAGATCGGCAGCATACTGAGCGGGGTGAGACTGCCGCCCAGCGGCATCTTGACAATGGTGATCATGCTGAGGACGGTCGCAAGTGCGATCATCATGGCGCTGGTCACCAGACGGACTGTTTTTTCGTGTTTCATGGTTACAGACTTCCTTCTCTTCAAAATTGCAGCCGGACGGCATAAAAAAGCCGCAGGACTCCTGCGGCATTCGTTTCAGATTCCGGCTCCCTTCGGCGGCATTATCCGCATCAGGTCCAACGGGTCGGCATTGTCCATGCCCTCTCAGCCTGCCGCACAAGCTCCCCTTTCGCATACGCGAAGCATCCGATTGTATTATCATCATATCACCGCCGGCCGTATTTGTCAAGCATTGCAGGAAGTATTCAGATAGGTATACAAAAATCCGACGGTACTCAAGTATAAACACAATTCATTTTGCCTTGCAAAGCGCACCATGCACACGCATAATACAAAATCGCCGGCAGGCCGTGCCTGCATCCGTTGATCTAAAGT
>CAMNFV010000059.1 GCA_946537515.1 uncultured Ruminococcus sp.
TTTGACTCTACGGCTTGCTGAACTTCCGCAGGCTGCTTTGGCTCCGCAGCTTTCTGCGCTTCCGCAGGCTGCTTTGGTTTAACGGCTTGCTGAACTTCCGCAGGCTGCTTTTGCTCTACGGCTTTCTGAGCTTCCGCAGGCTGCTTTGGCTCTACGGCTTTCTGAGCTTCCGCAGGCTGCTTCGGTTTAACGGCTTGCTGGACTTCTGCGGGTTGCTGCGGTTCCGCGACTTTCTGAACGACTGCTTGCTGTTCCGGTTCCGCTGCCTTCCGGGATTCGGCAGGACGTTTCGGCTCTTCCTGCTTCTTCACACGCTTGGCAGCTGTTTCTGCGGCTGCATTCAGGAAGAAATCGTTCAGCACAGCAGAGGGATCCTGTTTTGGTGGTGCTGCGATCTGCTGTACGGCGGTCTGCGCCGTTTCCTGCCGGTAAAGGAATGCAGGTGCATCCTCTGTGACTGGCTCTGCCTCGGTCGGAATTGACTGTGCAATTTGTGCTGCCTGCGCTGCCGCTTCCGCACGCTGCTCTTCCAGGAGCAATGCGTCCATATCCAGCGGCACCAGCGTCATGAGCATATGATGCTGCTTTGCGAAGCGTTCCGCATAGCTGCCCTCTTCCGCATGAAGCCGGAATTTCGGGCATTCCGTAAAGGCGTTTTCGCTGATTTCGGTTACAGATGCGGGAATTGCGATATCGGTCAGATGCTCACAATGGCTGAACGCCGAGTGCCCGATGCGCGTCACGCTGTCTGGCAGGAGCAAGCGCTCGATACCGGCGTGATAAAATGCCTCGTTCTCAATCTCCGTGATTGTCGGCGGGAGTTTGAGCGTTTTCAGGCTCGTACAGCTGCTGAACATTGCGTGGCCGATCTTGTTGATGCCCTCTTTCAGGACAACCTCCTTCAGCCTGGTGCAGCCGTGGAAGATATAGCCGTCGATGCGGCTGACGGATGCCGGCAGCTCGATCTTTTCAAGCTGTTCGCAGTACGAAAATGCGCCGTGCTGCAAATGGACAACCGTTTCCGGGAGCGTCACCTTGCGGATCGGCAGCTGCGAGAAAGCGGTCGGGCCGATGCAGCGCACGCCGAGCGGAACATTGACCTCCGGCTGCATGATATTCGCATGGAGCAAAATGTTCGCACCTGCGATCGTATATGGCTCATTGCGGCGCGCCATCCACGGTGTACACGCAAATGCATCCACACCGATCTCGGTTACGCTCTTCGGGATGACAACATCCGTCAGGGCACCGCAATTTGCAAAGGCATTGTCGCCGATACTGATGACACCGTCCGGGATGATTGCAGCACGCAGTCCGCCGCGCTCAAATGCACGCGGGCCGATTCGGTGCACGCCGACCGGAATCGGACTGTAGCCGTCAGCACGAATCAAAAATCTGCCGACGATATAATGTCCTGCTGTCATGCGGAAAAGCGGCGTATCAGCGAAGGCATTGCCTGCCATTTCAATAATACTGTCCGGGATATAAGCTTCCTGTAAGCTGCTGCATCCGCGGAACGAATTTTGCAGAATATACTTCGGGCCTTCGGGGATGACGACAGTCCGGAGCGAAGAGCAGCCGATGCAGACGCTGTCCGAAATTGCTTCCAGCTTTGCAGAAAAGCGCAGTTCCGTCAGCGACATACAGTCGCGCAGCGCTTCATTTTCCATACGCGAGACCGTATCCGGCATATAGAAACGGCGCATCGAGGTACAGCCCTGGAATGCATTGGCTTCAATCGCCTCCATGCCCTGCGGCAGGATCACTTCCAGCAGCGAGCAATCCCGGAATGCATATCGCCCGATTGTTTTCAGCGTTGTCGGGAGATATACGCGCTGCAATCCGCGGCAGCCGTTGAACGCATAGGCGCCGATCTCCGTCACGCCCTCCGGCACGACGACCGAAGTCAGCTGACGATTCTGCTCAAATGCGTGATTGCCGATGCGGATGACGCCCTGCGGAATCATAATATCCCGCACATTGTATTCCTGCGTGTATTTTTTCAGGATGCCGTATTCGATAAAGAATGCCGGGTTGCATCCGCGCAGGAGATTGGCCTCTTTTTCGGTATAGCACATGATGCCGTGCGTCAGCGCATACTGATGTGCAACGCTGCCGGTCACGGTCGTAATGGTCTGGAGTCGGTAATCGCTGCCGAAGGCAAACGGATGCAGCTTTGTGACAGACGGCGGAATGATGATCGTTTTCAGCTCCGTACAGCCTGCGAACGCATCCTCGGCGATCTCGGTCACGGTATCCGGAATATAAACGGTTGTCAGCGATGCGCAGCAGGCAAATGCCTCGCGCCCGATTGTTTTGAGTCCCTTGGTCAGATTGACCGTTCTCAGGGATGCACACGCATAAAATGCGCGGTTATCAATATGCTTCACACCGGCCGGAACTGTCACTTCCTCAAGCTTGGAACAGCCGGAGAAGGTTCCGCGGGCAATCGCCTCGACCTGTCCGGAGATTTTGACCGTCCGCAGGCCGCTGCAATTACAAAAAGCCCATGCACCGATTGTCTCGCAGGTTTCCGGAATGACGGCGCTTCTCAGCATATGGCAGCCGTCAAAGGCATTGGCACCGATCTCCTGCAAACCGCCGGAAAAATCGACAGTCTGGAGCTCCGCGCACAACGCAAACGCACGCTCGCCGATGGAAGTGACGCTCGGCGGAATCAGAACACGGCTCACATCCGTCATGGAGAAAGCCTCATCCGCGATCGAAGTCACATTTTTCGGCAGGCTGAGGGATTCATCCTGTTTTCGGATGCCCAGCCGTTCCAGCGCGCCAGCACCTTCATATTTCAGCAAAACGCCGTTTTTAATTTTAAAGCCCATGCTTGCGCCTCCTGAAATTGATGGTTTCGGACAATTCGGACAGATACACGCCTACTACATGCATCTTAATCATTATACCATAAAATTGCATAATTTTCAAGACGAAACGAATTGCCAGACTGTAGAATTATCATCCGCTCTTTTATGCAGATTGCACACAATACAACTGGACGCTGTGTATCTTTGTCGTAGAAACCCCCATGAAAATCGCCTGGCAGCGTCAGATTTGCAGCCAAAAGCCCGGTACAGGCTGTATCGGGCTTTCGTTGAATTTATGAATAATATTGCATCAGCCGTTCGCGTCTGCGAGGTATGCATCCACGGCAGAATAGATGACGCCGACGGATTCACTCCATTGTACCTGACCCTTCGAGGCGGCACGGATACCGTTTTCGTTGGAATCCAGAATGCTTGTGACATCCGAGGAAACAGCAGTATAGAAGTCATAATGCGGATTTGCTTTGGCCATTTCGTGGCACTTATGCAGCATTGTGACCATTTCTTCGGTCCAGCCGTAATCCTTATAGAGCTGCTCGGTCGCGATTTCGCTTGCACGCTCATTCGTAATCATCATGCGCTTGCAGGCTGCGAACTTCGCAACGCCTTCCGGATTCTTGCCGCCCTTGACCATGACATAGCCGTCGAGGCCGCAGGGGATATAGTATTCGCTTGCGTTCGGATCCTTCGGCATCGGGACGAACATTGCGTTTTCACCGAAGTCCTTCTTCCAGGTATCGTTGTAAAGTGCCCATGCGCCGCAGGGATAAAACAGCGTCTTGCCCTCGCCGATGTAATTCGCATTGGCATTCCAGCCGTAATCGCCGACGCCGATTGCGACACAGTTCGTCGAACCGAGTTCAAACATCCAGTTCTGGAGCCGCTCGATTGCCGGATCCTTCAGATTGTTGACGAGCTTGCCGTTCTCCATGCCGATATAGGGAACGCCGCAGGTTGCGGAGAGGCCCGCCTCAAACCACCAGCCGTCGATGCCGTACTGTCCGTTTTCCGGATCGACAAACTGCTGGAGCGCTTCCTGGAAAGCGTTCCAGTCCCATTTGCCCTCTGCAAAGAGCTTCGCGGGATCCTTCAGGCCGTTCTCTTCAAACGTATCGCGGTTATAGATGACGACGCAGTTATCACCGGTGACATCATTCACGATGACATAGTGCTTATCCTTCCACTTGAACAGATCCATTTCGTCTTTCATATCGGCGAAAAGCGGATCGCTGAAATCAATATAGTCGTCGATCGGGACGAACATATCCTTGATCGCGCCCTTCGGGATGCAGTCGAGATCGCCGGCCGGGAAGAAGTCGATGCCTTCGTCACCGTTGATTGCATTTGCGAGTGCTTCATAGCGGGAATTCCACTCAACTTCGTGATACTCGACCTCGCCCTGATAACGGTCGTGGAAGATTTCCAGCTCGATCGGCGTGGATTTGCCGGTCGCATCCGGGTTGATATCCCAGTTTGCCATCCATTTGATTGTTTTATTCGAGAGCTCGCCGGTCAGGCGTTCGTCGCCCGCGGCAATCTGTGCGACCTCTTCCGCGGTTGCGGAATCCAGCGGCTTCTCAATTTTTGCCTGCTCGCCGCATCCGGCAAGGGCACCGCAGGTCATTGCGGCAAGGAGCATTGCAGCAACTGCAAGTCTCGATCTTCTCATCTTACGGTTCCTCCTGTACACAAATAATAATCCCCGAATTTTCATATCGGTTTTTCTCATTTTTCTGACATAAAGCATAATACGTCTGATATCATTTTATCACATTTCAGGCAACTTGTCAACGAACAATTTTGCAAAACCACGGGGAAGGATTCGGCATACTTTCCGTGATTCTATACAAATCACAAGCTTATTTTGGTAAAATGTTATGATTCCGGCCGCAATTTCTGACATCTTCGCGGGACTTGTATTGTGCAAATCGGACGGGCATACAAAACGCCGCAGCATCCTGACGGAAATCAGGTCTGCTGCGGCGTCTGAAAGCCGTGATTATTCAAGGAATGCCGAGGGCTCCGCGTTGGAGAGCAGCATACCGGCATTGTTCTTAATGCGGCGGTAGAGCTGTGCGGGCAGGCTGCGCTGAATAATGCGCATCGCCTCAACGAACCGCATCGGTTCACCGAACGGCCGGCTGCCTGTTGCGAGGAAATGCGCGTGCTGATTTGCAAGCAGATAGATCGAAAGCTTGCGGTAATCCTGCCGGAGCACACCGTTGACCGAGATTTGCAGCAGAATGCCTGCTTTGCGCAGCGCGATCAGCTCTTCCGGCGAGAGTACTTCAAAGCAGCGGTCGATATCTGCCGCGACCGGGCAGAGTCCGCTGACGATCCGCAGGCGGGAGATCTCCTCGCAGAGCGCTTCCGTCAGCGGCTCCTGCGGCAGATCCACAAGGATAAAATCGGATTCACCGAGCGCAAATTGCTTCAGATCCCGCGGATGCGCCGTGCAGTAAGCGAACGGCAGAACCGCGCCGCCGACAAGCCGGATCGGCTGGGCTGCTTCGCTGATTGCGGCAATCTTTTCATTCCGCGCTGCCAGAAAAGCCGCGGGCGTATCCGTTTCCGGCCGGAAATACGGCGCCGCAACAATCATCTTCATGTTGCTTTCACGGAATTCTGCGAGCCGTGCCGCCGCCTCAGATTCGGTCAGAGTGCGTCCTTCCGGATCGGACATGCCGGGCAGCAGATTGGCATTCATATCAACATAGTAATTCATCCTGCATTGCGCCTTGCAGCGCGAACCCCCTCTCGCTTCGCCGTACACCTGCTGTACGGTGCGTACTGTATTCGATGCTGGTTTCCTGTAAAGTCCGGGTGCCTGTCAAATGCTCAGTCTGTATCTGAATCCGGCGCCGGGAACTGTCCGGTCTGTATCATGGATATACGCAAAAAAACATCGGTTTTACGCCATAGCACAGAGCCGTTTTCCCCCAATGCAATTTCGTTATTACGCACCTGTTTTTCAAAAAGATGCTTCTTCCCTATTATTATTGTATCACACTTTATTTCAAAAGTCAATGATTTATGGATAAGATATGAACGCCGATGAACAAATTATGAACAAAATTCAGACGGCGTTCTCGTGCAATTTGACGAACAGCCCTGAAAAATGCCGCCGCAAAGCCAAAAATCCCGTCCGGGTTTTTATGCTGTTGTTATTGACAAAATACAGGAAGTGTGCTACAATGATTATAATTAAATGTATACGTATTCTACATAAATTGCCGAAAGAAAGGAGGGATACGATGCTGAATGACCGTCTGGTTTTTGCGCTCTGCACATCGCGGATTCACAATCCTGAGGTGCTTGAAAGCGTCACGAAATTCACCGAGGAAGCACATAAGCGCGGCTATGCCGTTCTGGTGTTCAATTCCAGCCTCGATCAGAATCCCAACAGCCTGCATGAGCAGAGCTGTTACAGCGTTTATGACCTGATTCCGTTCCAGATCGTCGATATGATCGTCATTATGAGCGAGGCGATCGCGAACCGTGTGGTCACAAATACGATCGCGGCGATCGCAAAGGAGCATCGCATTCCGATTCTTTCTTATGACGGCAAAATGGAAGGTGTTCCGTCGTTTTATTCGTATTCCAATCAGGCGTTCAGCGCGCTGCTTGACCACGTTTTCGGCGAGCATCAGTGCAAGCGCGTCAATCTGCTGACCGGCATCCGCGGCAACTACGGCTCGGAGTGTATGGTCATGGCATACAGCGAGGCGCTGCGCAAATACAATATCCCGTTTGAAGAGGAGCGCGTCGGCTACGGCAATTACTGGGAAGGACCGGCGAAAGAAGCGGCCGAACGCTTCCTGGCGCATGATACACCGGAAGCGATCGTCTGCGTCAATGATGAAATGGCGATTGCGGTCTGTGCTGTGCTCAACAGCCACGGGCTCCGCGTGCCGGAGGATGTCATCGTCACCGGCTCGGACGGCATCATCAAGGAGCAGTTCCACAGCCCGCGCCTGACGACCTGTATCAAGGACTATGACCGCCTCTGCGCTGCCTTCTTCGACACCGCGGAGCTGATCCTCGACGGCGAAGATGTCAGCCAGGATACCGAAATCAAGCCGCTGCTGCGGATCTCAGAATCCTGCGGCTGTTATGTCACCGAGCACAGAGACCAGAATCAGGCGATCCATGATCTCTACGCGAAGCTGCAAACCTGTCTGCGGCAGGAATCCGAGGAGCATTGGCTGCTCGGCGCCATGCTGGAGCGTCAGCAGCCGACTGTCATTGATTATCTCGATGTCATTTCCGGCTGCATCCCGGAGGAATCGTATCTCTGCCTGCGCGATTCGCTCAGCGTCGATCTGACGGCGAGCAGCTTGCAGCAGTTTGCGGATTCGACCGAGCTGATGAGCGCGGTCATGCATAAGCGGAAGGAGAAGCAGTTCTCAATTATTCCGCGTGCATCGCTGATCCCGGTTCTGGAGGATGTTCTGGAGGCCGGAAAGGCGGTTTATTTCAATTCGATCTATATGCACGACGAGGTCTATGGCTACTATGCCTATTACGGCGATGACCTCGATGAAGAAGCCTTCAAGCTTCCGAAGTTCATTCATACGGCTGGCAATGTCATCGGCTCCTGCCTGGCAACATCGCGGCTGCAGGCGATGAATGAACGCCTTGTCGCGGCGCGTGTCCGCGATTCGCTGACCGGAATGCTCAATCTCCACGGTGCCCTGAAGGCGCTGACAGAGCGCCTGCATACCGAAAAGCATGAGAAGGAACGTCTGATCATGATCGTGATCGGACTCAACCGTCTGCGCCAGATCAACAGCATCTTCGGCCGGGCGGAGGGCGATCAGGCGCTGCTGAGTCTTGCCAATGCGATTACCGACAGCATCGACAGCGATGTGACGGCAGCGCGTATCGGCGGCGATGAATTCATGATCGCATTCTTTGAAAATGATAATCAGATGAATACTTCCGAGGCGCTGATCAGCGTCCTCAGAAAGCGCATGGCAAGCTATAACCAGGTCTCCGGCAAAAGCTATACCATGGAGATTTCGGTCGGCAGAGTCAGCGCAGATATCAACAACGCACTTTCGCTTGAAGCGCTGCTGACGGAAGCCGTCACAATCAAGGATGCACAGCGCGCAAGCGGAGCGGAACCGCAGGATAAGCCCTCGCTTACCGATGCGGAAGCCGCACAGATGGAGCGCGTGCTCAATGAGAATCTGCTTTCCTATTATTTCCAGCCGATCGTCAACGCAAAAACCGGCCAGATCTTCGCCTATGAGGCGCTGATGCGTACCTCGGGCGGCATGAAGATCGCACCGCTGACGCTCCTGACCTATGCAACACAGGCCGGGCGTCTCTATGAGGTCGAGTGGCTGACCTATAACAATGTCCTGAAGTACATCGCGGCAAACCGTGAGAAATTCGCGGATAAGCGCGTTTTTGTCAACAGTATCCCCGGACATTTCCTCAATGAGACTGATTTCCTCAAGCTGCGCGAACAGTACAGCGATATCCTGCCGCAGCTTGTCGTTGAATTTACCGAGCAGGCCGAAACCGAGGGCGAAGAGCTCAGCATGATTCAGGCGCGCTGTGCCCGCAATCATATGGCGATTGCAGTCGATGATTACGGCACAGGCTATTCCAATATCTCCAATCTGCTGCGCTATTCCCCGAATTATGTCAAGATTGACAGAAGCCTGATCTCCAGCATCCACGAAGAGCCCAAAAAGCAGCATTTTGTGACAAACATTATTGAGTTTGCACATGCAAACGGCTTTATGGCGCTCGCGGAAGGCGTCGAGACGGCCGAGGAGCTGCGCGCCGTGATCCGGTTCGGCGCAGACCTGATTCAGGGCAATTTCACATCCGTTCCGAATGAGATGCCTGTTCCGGCAATCTCCGCACGCATCGAGGCCATGATCGCAAAATTCAGCGCCAGCGCCGAAAAGCAGATCATGCAGAAGACCTATATGCTCAGCGAAGGCGAGGATATGATTCATCTGCCGCAGCTCGATGCAGAGCACTATACCGATCTCTTTATTGCACAGCCCTTCCTTGAGATCATCGGCGATTTCCATGAAACCAGCGGTGTCCATATCAAAATCAAGGACGACACCGATTGCCATATCATCCTGCGCGATGTGCATTTCAATCTCCCGCAGCAGATCGTCGCACCGGCGATCATGCTCGGCAAGAATTCCAATGTCAGAATTGAATTCCAGGGGGACAACCGTATGGATAACGGCGGCATTCTCGTGCCGGAATCCAGCAAGCTCCACCTGACCGGCAATGGAAATCTCAGCATCCGCGCAGATAATTCCAAGGCGTTTGCGATCGGAAATGATCCCGATCTCGCCTGCGGTGAGATCAATATTGACCTCGCCGGCATCCTGACGATCCTCTCCAATGCAGGCCAGTGCGTCGGCATCGGCTCCGGCTACGGCAAGGGACAGAAGATTACCATAACCGGTACGCGGATGTTCTTTGAAATGACCGGAAAGAGCGGCGTCGGCATCGGCACGCATGAGGGAAATGCTGCGATCAGCATTTCCGGCTGCGAAGCGGATTTCTCGATCCGTATGGCAAGCAGCGTTGCGATCGGATGTATGGAAGGCGATCCTGAAATTCTCTGCAATACCGCGAGTATCACGGTCTCCGGTTCCGGCACATTTGTCTGCGGCATCGGCTCCGAGACAGGCGGCGGCATCATCACGCTGCGCGATTCGACTGTGATTGAGGAGTTTACCGGACAGAATGCAATCGGCATCGGCTCCGGCGATTCCGCACCGGTCATCAGCCTGCGGCAATGCAGATCAACGATTCGCCTGGAAGGCAATCACGCGATGGATATCGGCAGCTTTGAGAGCGATGCCGATCTGACGCTGATTGATTCGGATTTTGATATTGCGATCCTGAGTGCCAAGGCACAGCACTTTGCAGCCGATCCTTCCCGCATGATTCAGACAGGCGGCACGAGCGAGGTATCTATTAACAGATGAAAACAATTCTTTGGTATCTCGGCGGTATTCTGGTCGGCTATCTGCTTGGAAATATCAATACCGCCGCGATCATTGCCCGCTGCAAGGGCTTCGATATCCGTACAAAAGGCTCCGGCAACGCAGGCGCATCCAATGCACTCGTCACAATGGGCAAGGGGGCGGCTGTCGCGACGGCGCTGGTCGATATTCTCAAGGCTTTTGTGCCGGTTTTTCTGCTGATGCATGTGATGCATCTTCCGCCGGAATGCAGATCGCTTCCGGTCGTGACAGGCGCGGCTGTGATTCTCGGGCATATGTTCCCGTTCTGGATGCAGTTTCGCGGCGGAAAGGGCTATGCCTCGCTGCTCGGGCTGATTCTGGCGCTGAGCTGGCAATTCTTCCTCATCTGCATCGGCATTCTGGCCGTCATTCTGCTGGTGACGCGGTATATCGCGCTTGCAACGATGATCTGCGCAGCGGCGCTTCCGGTTTTCTGGTGGATTCATACCGGCAATATACCGGAAACAGTGCTCCTTGCCGTGATATCGCTCGTGATTATCATCAAGCATTCGCAGAATATCAAGCGCATTCTCAACGGCACGGAAATTCCGGCCTGGGGCAAAAAGCGCAAATCACAATCTGATTCCGAAGGACAAAAAGAAACGCAGGACTGATCAAACAGTCCTGCGTTTTATCATTTCAGCAGAGATTCCTGGATTGTGAAATGGGCCGGGACGCCGTGATTCATCTGAATCACAAGCTCACCCTGAATCAGCGGCATAAAGTAGCTGAGCGCCTGATCGGTGATATTGTTGCCGGCGGGGTTGATGTATTCCCGCGGGAGCGCCTTTTCGCGGTTTGCGATTTCCTTCGCGTCGGCGGTCTCGATCGTCACCGTATAGGGCATGTCGTTCAGGCGGCGGAATACCATGACCTTACCGGTCTCGCCGCTGAGTGCGCAGCGGACGCCCGCTGAACCGATCGCTTCGGATTCGTCGATATCCGTGCGCGAGCAGAGATGTGAGGAGCAGCGCTGCATGACATTCAGTTCAATGGAGCGAACCTTGCAGCCGATCTCTTCGCGGACCGCACGCTCCAGATAGCTGCCGATGCCGGAGAGATATTTATGGCCGAAATTATCCACGACGCCGGACTGTACGCCCTCGGGTACCTCGATGCCCTCGGAGACCGCGACGATCACGGCCTTGTGCTTTGCCATTTCCTGCCGGACATCCTTCATGAACTTTTCCAGCGAGAACTCCGCTTCCGGAACATAGATCAGATGCGGTGCAGTCTCGCCCAGACCGTGCAGGACCGCGCTGGAAGCGGTCAGCCAGCCTGCATGTCTGCCCATGATCTCCGCGATCGTGACGGACGGAATACTGTAAACGGAGCTGTCGCGGATGATCTCCTGCATGGTTGTCGCGACATATTTCGCAGCGGAGCCGAAGCCCGGCGTATGGTCGGTTACGCAGAGGTCGTTGTCGATTGTCTTCGGGATGCCGATGACCTTGATGTCGATTTCCTGCTCGGCAAAATAGGCGGAGAGCTTCTGAACGGTGTCCATGGAATCATTGCCGCCGATATAGAAGAAAGCGCCGATCTGACGCTGCTGCAATGTCCGGAGAATGCGCTTATAGACGCTTTCATCCTCGTGCCAATCCGGCAGCTTATAGCGGCAGGAACCGAGCACCGTGGAAGGTGTCTGCCGCAGCAGCTCCATATCCTCATTTGTAAAAATCAGGGTTTTCAGGTCGATCAGGTGGTTTTCGATCATGCCCTCAATGCCGTTGACCGAGCCGAAAATTGCGTCGATTGCAGGCTCTTTGAGTGACTCCTTGAATACGCCGACGAGTGACGCATTGATGGCACAGGTCGGTCCGCCGGACTGCGCAACTGCGATATTCATATTATACTCCTCTCCCGGGCGGTACCCCGGTTCGATTGACCGAAAGTTTGCCGCAGGCTGATATACCGGGAAGACATTGCTGCAATACTTTTGATCATACAGTTTTATTGTATCATAACAGCAGAGGAAAGTCAATGCATCCAAGTTGTATTTTATCATTTATTGCGCTATACAACTCATTTTTTGCGATTTTTGTCATTATTTACTAGGTGTATGCTTTGTTTCCGGCGGGCGATCGCAGATAATAGAATCAAAAATATACGCAGCATCGCCAATTCCACGAATCATTCTTCCTGATCATAAAATGGAGTCTGTGGACGCGCAGTCCCCATTCTCAATTCGTTGGAGACACATAAGAAAAAAAGTATCCGCTGCGCGGATGTTATTTTGAATGGGTGCCTCACTTGTAGGCACCCAAGCCCGCGAACGCTTGAAGGCTGGGGGAGTTTCGCTCTCAGCGGAGAGCGACGAGGGCGCTGCCCTCGACCCGCAAGCCTTTGAAAAGGCTTGAGCGAAACTTTTATGATGCTGTGCGCCGCAAGAAAAGCCGCTCAAATTTATCCTGATTGGAGCGGTTTTGTTTTATCCTACATAAACATGGGGTTTGGGGGCGAGCAGCCCCCATTACAAAATCCGTCGGAGACACCTTATTTTGCACGAAAACGGGCAGCTCAATCGTTTTATAGGTGAAGCGCGGTGAACACGCGCTGCATTGCGCAATGAAATCAACCGACAGGAGGTGACTCCGCTTGACGATACTCAGCTTTGAGGAGATCATGACTGCGAATTATAACACTATGCTCCGGATTGCCGTTCAGCATACCGGCAGCCGCCCAGAGGCGGAGGACATCGTGCAGGAGACATTCTTAAAGCTGCTGGAATCCGGCAGAAAATTCCGGAATCCGGAGCACGCAAAGGCGTTTCTCATCCGGTCAACCGTCAACCGCTGCCTCGATTATCTCAAATCCGCACGGCATCAGCGCAGTCTCGCGCTCACCGAACTGACGGAGCATCATCTGCCCCCGGACAGCGGCGGTCTCGGTGACGACGACACACGGGCCGTTCTTGCGGCGGTCAGCGGGCTGCGCCCCGAATACCGGAATGTCGTCTATCTCTATTATTACGAGGGGTATTCGATCCGGGAAATCGCCGCGATTCTGCACAAAAGCAGCAATACCGTCAGCTCGTGGCTGACACGGGCACGCAAACAGCTAAAGGAGGTTTTGCAGGATGAAACAGACAGCTTATCAGAAAGCGATGCAGCAGATTTCGGCGGACGAAGCGGAGATCCGCAGCAAGGCACGCCAAATACAGGCACAATATAACACACAGCATCCGGCACGCAGAACAAACCGCGGATTCCGCATCGGGCTTGCAGCCGCCGCCGCCGTGATTCTCTGCGGCACCGTAACAGCAGGCGCCGTCAGCGATTGGGACTATGCGGCGCTGTTCCGCAAATATTTCAGCGACAGAACCGGCACCGAAATCAACTATGATTTCTCCGGCATGGGGCTTGGCATCGGGGAAAGCTATCAGGGCGAGGGCTATACGCTGACCGTTGAGGGCGTGATCGCTGATACAAATGCCGTCTATCTGCTCTATAACATCGCGCTCGACGAATCCGTGCAGGCGCAGCTCGCTGACAGCGAAAAGGTCAGCATTCACGGCGGTCTGGGCGGCGGTCTGAGCGATACAGGCGGCACCGGACATCATGAGCCGCTCAACGAAGATGAAAACGGCGTCTGGCACGGCGTTTATACCGCAGAGATCGACTACGGCACCGATCTCACCACAAAGTCGCTGGATTATTATCCCGGCCTGGTCATCATAGGGCGCGATAACGCCGACTCGATCATACTGCCGCAGATCGGTGACGGCCATGCGCTCGGAGAGGTTTCGCTCGCGGATATCACCGTGCAGAAAGGCATCCGGCGCGATTGCAGCGTGATTCTGCCGGACGATATCAATCAGGTTGAATATAGCTCGCTGTATCTCACACCGATGCAGCTCAAGCTCACGCGCACCGATCAGCTCTCCTACTATCAGCTCAATCAGTCGGACAGCAAAGTGCTTCCGGTCATTCGCACGCAGGATTCGCGCACCGTTGACGAGATCGTCTCGGACAGCTGCTTCCTGATCTATGCAGACGGCTACGAGCAGCCTGTGCAGGGCAGTTTGCAATGCAGCAGCGGCAGCACGCGGAACGAATCCGGCACCTATGATGTAGAATCCGGTGCCATGATAATTTTCCGCGCACCGATCGACCTTTCTGAAGTCACAGCAGTCCGCATCGGAGAGACTGTGATCGACGTCACAGGCTAAAGGAATGCATGTTTCAATTTACAAAAACGCACCGCAGGAATGCTCTTGCGGTGCGCCTTTTTATATCCAAAGCGATGAACACGCTGCCCCTGAACCGAAAGCACTTCTTCGGGCAGCGTGTGCGTCTGCTGCATACTGCCACTTTCCGTTCATCCGGAGCGCGGCTCAGCCGCTTGACAGTATTATATGCAGATTTTCTGAAAATGCAACCGGTAATAATTGGCTGCAATATAATTAGCACAAGCTAACCTATGCTCAAAGAAATTCGGAGACCGTCATGGATGCAACGGAGCGGCCTTTTTTCAGCAGCGATTCATAGGTCGCCGTGCAGCGCTTATACTGTGCGAAGCGCTTTCTGCACGCCTGCTCATCGCCGTAGACCTTCCAGCAGCCGACGCATTTGTAGCCGCAGGCCTTCTGCTCCATGAAGCCGGAGACATCTTCCGGCGGATAACCGAGAAAGAGACCGATCTCATGCGGAAATTCGGTATCGTTTTTCAGCCGCTGCATCAGCTCGACGATGCAATGCTCTGAGGTTTTCGCGGTATAGCCGCATCTGCGCAGAATCGCATCGGCAGAGGCATCCTGCAAATCTGCGGAGAGATGCGCCGGGCGATAGACATACATCAGCGCGTGGGGCGCCTGATAGCGCAGCGGGAGAATCCGGACGCCTTTTTTGCCGAGCTGCCGGTTCCAGTAGCGGACGGCCTCGCGCATTTCCGCGGCGGATTCATAGGTGCAGCGGAACAGATTGCCGGTCTTGATTCCGGCAAGCGTCGGGGAACAATTCCGGATCATTGCTTCTTCTGACATGAAATCACTCCTTCTATAATAGATTGTTGTTGCGTCACATGAACGTATGAATTCTATGATAACCAATGCGCCAAA
>CAMNFV010000060.1 GCA_946537515.1 uncultured Ruminococcus sp.
TTTCAATAACATAAATCAGTATTCTTCACGACAAATCATTCAGCACGGATGAGCTGTGCAACAAGCGCCGCGCCCTTCATCAGTTCCTGAATCAAAATATACTCATCTGTGGAGTGTACACGCTGCATTCCGCAGGAAATCACAATGCCGCTGATTCCCGCTTTCAGAAAGCGGAATATGAACGATTGCCTCTGCAGCCGCAGCAATCGCATGAATGCCTTTTTCCGGCGCAAAACCTGCATGAGAAGCTATGCCGTTCACGGTCACCCGGAATGAAATCAGCGACGGCGCACACACAATAGTATATCACAGTTTCGCCGGAATGACAATATGTTTAAAGAAAATCTTTATGACTTCCAATAAAGTGCTTTGTATACAATAACCCCCGACTGCATGATTTATCATCATAACGCAGCCGGGGATATTTTTCAATATGAAACCTTTATTGATCTATCGTTTTCTGCAAATATTCGTCCATTGCCCGGGCGACTTGCTTGGAAAGGTTCACAGCCTCCACAACGGTACGTGCACCGAGTACGACATCGCCCGCTGCAAAAATGCCTTCCCGCGTTGTATGTCCATAGGTATTTGTCACAAGCAAGCCGTGATCCGTCACATCGAGTCCGGTCGTGGTGGAAACGATTCGGTTGCGCGGTCCTTGCGAGACTGCAATAATTGTCGATGAAGCCGGATACAGCTTTTCGGAGCCTTCAACAGGATGTTTATTGCCTTCGCTGTCCTGCTCCACTCGAACAAAGATCACGCCTTCATCGGTAATTTCAACAGGCTCCAGTCCGGATGCAAATTCCACACCGTCAATCTTCGCATACTCAACTTCAGATTCACTCGCCGCAATGCGCTGTGAACGCGAAAAGACCGTGACCTTACGGCATCCGTGCCGGATTGCAGTACGTGCGACATCAACCGCAGAATTTCCCGCACCGATGATATTCAGGCTGTCGCCAAGCATATACACATCGGGATTGGTCAGGTAGTTGATCGCAAAATGCACATTGCCGAGGCTTTCGCCCTTGATGTGCAGCGTTTTCGGACGCCATACACCCGTTCCGATAAAGATCGCGCGGTATCCGTCACGGAACAGATCGTCAATCGTAATTGTTATGCCGATTGAGGTATTCGGCCGGATTTTGATGCCGAGTGAAAGCAACAGCTTTTTATACCGTTCGATATTATACTTCGGAAGCCGGAACTCAGGAATTCCGTATCGCAGAACGCCGCCGATCTTCTCTTTCGACTCAAAGAGCGTAATGTCGTAACCCTTGCGCGCCAGCAGAATTGCGATCGTGATCCCGGCAGGTCCGCCGCCGATCACACCGACTTTGATGCCGTTTTTCTGAATATTTTGCGAATCAATTTTATCAAAATAAGCATCGCTGATATAATTCTCGATCGTACTGAAAAGGACGGATGCATTCTTCTTTGAGAGAACACAATGGCCCTCACATTGGTTTTCCTGATTACAGATCAGCGAACAGATCAGACTGAGCGGATTGTTCTCAAACAGGATCGCGCCGGCCTTGTCGATATCTCCGTCTAAGAAGGTGCGGATCACTTCCGGGATCGGAGTGTTGATTGGGCAGCCTTTCTGGCAGGATGGTTTGGGACAGTTCAGACATCGTCGTGCTTCGTTTATGATATTTAACGCCATGGAAAGACGCTCCTTTTATTTCTTTATTAGATTTGTTCCATTATTATAGCACATTCTTACGCTAAATGCAAGGTAAGAATGTGACTTTATATACAGCAAAAAGCTATCCGGCGAACTTTAGATCAATACGTGCGGGCGCAAGGACAATTTACGCCATCTCCGAATTGATCGTATCTTCACACGCAGCCATAGCCTTCAGCGTCATATCGAGCAGCTTATCAAGCTCCCAGCCCAGCTGATTCGCACCGCGCTCAATGACCTCACGCGAACATCCTGCCGCAAAGCCCTTGCTCTTATACTTCTTTTTCAGAGATTTCAGTTCCATATCCTTTGTGCTTTTGGACGGACGCATCAGAGCGGCAGCCCAGATCAGACCGGTCAGTTCATCCGCAGCAAACAGCACCTTTTCCATTTCATGAACCGGCTCAACGTCGATCGTGACGCCGCAGCCGACTGTGATTCCATATCCATGCGAACAGACAGAATGGATGATGTCATCGCTGACGCCGCCTTCTCTCAGCAGATCCGGTGCTTTCAGACAATGCTCCTCCGGGTACAGCTCAAAATCAATATCATGAAGCAGTCCGACAATGCCCCAGTATTCAGCTTCATCTCCATAGCCCAGTTCATTCGCATACCACTTCATAACCGCTTCCACGGTGAGCGCATGCTGAATATGAAACGGATCCTGATTGTACTTTTTCAGCAGCGCAAATGCATTCTCTCTTGTTATCATCTGTGTTTCCTCCAAAGATATATCGCTCATCTTTCAGAGCAAAAAGAATATGGATATCCTGCCGCATATTGTGAATTTGGCCCTGACCGCAGTACACAAATGCAGGATACATTCCTGTAAAGCAATCAAGGCTGCACTATGCATATAGGTCTGATATGATTATATCACAATATCAGGTGATTGTCAATCCGGATAATTCCACTCATAAGACAAAGGCAATGCACTAAGGGATATCTTCCGGAGTTTGCCGGAAGGTCAGCAAACAGCGGAAAATACAATATTCCTGTCTTGCTTTTTACGATATAATATGCTAAAATATGGTTGTATCGTTACGCCATACAGCAGTCAGGAGGTATAAAATGGCTACAATCCTCGTAACAGACGATGATCCGGATATCGGCAATCTGCTCGAAGAAGCACTTGCTAAGGCAGGCTACACGGTTCTGCGTGCCTGCTCCGGTAAGGAAGCACTATCTATTCTACAGAAGCACTCCCCTGACCTGATCCTGCTTGATCTGATGATGCCCGGACTCTCCGGCGAACAGCTGCTCCCGCAGATCCGAAATATCCCGGTAATTGTCGTCAGCGCAAAAATTGACCTGGAGAATAAGGTCTCGCTGCTGCTCGGCGGCGCCGCGGATTACATCACAAAGCCCTTTGAGATCCGGGAGCTGCTTGCAAGAGTTGCGGTTCAGCTCCGGAATTCAAATGCGGCAGAACGAACGGATCAGCTGGTATTTGATGAAATCCGGCTCGGCGGAGACGCCCATTCCGTGAACGTTTCCGGCAAAAATATCCGCCTGACGCGCACGGAATTCGCAATTCTCAAGATGCTGATGCAGAATCCGGAACAGGTCGTCACGAAATCCGCGATTCTCGAACAAATATCGGCGGATACACCGGACTGCACAGAGCTCTCACTCAAACAGCATATCAGCAATCTGCGGAAGAAGCTGCGGCAGCCTTCCGGAAAAGATTATATTGAGGCGATCTGGGGAATCGGATTCCGGCTGCGCAGCCCAAACGAAAAATCTTGACGAATTCTTTACGCTTTTCTTGACCGTTTTCTTTACGGTTTTATGATATCATAACAGCAGAAGGAGGGATACATATGGACTATGTACTCACAACAAATGCTGTATCGAAAAAATACCGGAAAACCAAAGCCCTTGACGGCGTTACCATGCACATCCCGCGCGGCGCGATCTATGGATTTGTCGGACGGAACGGTGCCGGTAAAACCACGCTGATCCGTGTCATCTGCGGCTTGCAGGATCCTTCCGACGGCGACTATACGCTCTGCGGCATCAATTCCGCATCCGGCGATATCGCGTCAGCACGGCGAAAAATGAGCGCTGTTGTTGAAAAGCCTGCATTTTACAGCAATATGACCGCAAAGCAGAATCTGGAAATGCAGTATACGCTGCTCGGGATCCCCTCTTATGACGGGATTGATGATCTGCTCAAGCTGGTCGGACTTGCCGATACCGGCGACAAAAAGGCAAAGAACTTTTCGCTCGGCATGAAGCAGCGCCTCGGAATCGCAATCGCACTCTGCGGTCAGCCGGATTTTCTCATTCTCGATGAACCGACCAACGGCCTCGATCCGCAGGGTATCATTGAAATCCGCGAGCTGCTCCTCAAACTCAACCGCGAACGGCAGATCACCGTTCTGATCTCCAGCCATATTCTCGATGAACTCGCACGTCTTGCGACGCATTACGGCTTTATCGAAAAGGGAAAAATCGTGCAGGAGATCAGCGCACAGGAGCTTGAAGCAAAATGCCGCAAGTATCAGCATGTCAAGGTCAGCGATATCAAGCGCTTCTCACAGGTCATGGAAGAGCAGAATATCGACTACGAAATTCTGTCCGATTCCGAAGCAAATATCTATCAGCATATCCATATCCGGCATCTCTCTGATGCTCTGGCTGCGGCAGACTGCGAGCTGATGAGCGTTTCCGAGCAGGAAGAAAGCCTCGAAAACTATTTCATCAACCTCATCGGCGGCGCGGGCACAGAGGGAGGTGCGGAAAAATGAGAATCCTTTACCGCACCATGATGAAGCAGCTGCTCCGCGATCCGATTCTGAGACTCGGCACCCTGCTCGCGCTGCTCTTAGGTATTTTTATCGCACTGGATTCAATTATAATCTCAGGATTTAAAAGTGTGTACGTGCAGGACTTCTATTTCTATATCGGAGAAACATTCATGGCGGCGCTGCTGGCATTCTGCATCGGGCGCGAATTCTCTGACGGCACCGTGCGCAATAAGATCATTGCAGGATACAGCAAGGCACAGTATTACCTTGCATCGCTGCTCTGCGCGGTAACAGTCGCCGTCTTCTATTTTCTGCTGACGGCAGGGCCGTTTGCGCTCGCGCTGATCCCGGAATATCACAGGCTCTCGGCGCAGGCTTCTGCGGAAGCATTCCTCTGTATTTTCCTGAGCAATCTGTTCTCTGCCGTAACAGCGACGGCAGTCTGCAATCTCACGCGCAATCAGATCGCGGGTGTGCTTTGCACGTTTGCGGCGATCTTCGGGCTGTATATGCTCGGTGAAATCACAGAGCAGGCAGACGGCGGCCAGTCCTATTCTTATGAATATCTTTATGATGAAAATAATCAGCCTGTCTTCGCGCCGAACGGGAAACCGCTCATCATCAAAAAGGAAAGATGGATCTATAAAGAGCCGCAGCATTCAATTATTATGGTGCTGCATCACGGGAATCCGATCACAACCATGGGCAAGCTTTCCTGCGCCTTTCAGGATTCCGAAAACTGGACAGCAGAGGAACAGAAAAAGAACCGGCAAGAGCTCGATTCCTATGCACTTCAGGATATGCATCCGCGCTATCCGGTCACGATTCCCGTCATCATCCTGATCCCGCTGCTCGGGCTGATCTCCTTCAGAAAGAAGGCGATCTCATGACCGCGTTGATTCGTACAATCCTGCGGCGGTATTTCCGCAGCAAGCTCTGCCTGCTGTTTCTGGCAATGAGTCTCGCCGCCGGAGTCATTTCCGGCAAGTTTTGCTATCAGCAGATTCAAAAAGAATTTTACTTTAACGCAGAAGTCTTTACCTATGCATTCGCCGCAGTCTTATTTCTGATCTGTGCGGGGATTGTCATGATAATCGGAAGCGCATTTTCTGACGGCGTCATCCGGCTGCAATGCATCCACGGGAATGCAAAGGATAAGATCGCGCTGGCACATCTGCTCGGTGCGCTGATCTGGAGTGCAGTCTGCGGCATTCTGCTGCTTTCGGCTTTCTGCTTCTTCAGCAGGGATTGGCTGACAAAATTCCTCACAGGCAAAATGATGCAGCTGATCCCGCCGCTGCTGATGATGTTCCCTGTCTGGGGCATCACGATCGCGGCAATCACGCTTGCTGTCCGTAACCGCGCATTCTCTGCGATTCTCGGGATTGCGGCGCTGCTCGGTCTGCTCATATGGGGGATGAATACGGAATTCGCCCTCGATGAGCCGAAATACCGTGAAGATTATGCCAGCAATTATGTCTACAACGACGACGGCACACATACGCTCGATAATCAGAAAAAGCTTGTGCCGAATGAATGGTATATCCCGAAGCCGGAACGCGATTATAAAGAATTCTGCTATCTGCTTGACCCGTTGACACCGATCCCGGAAGAGGGCTGGTATCTGGCAAACGTCGGGGATAACTTTACCGGAGCCGATCAGTTCAATAAAGAGATGCAGAGCTTCCACCGCGCAAGGCGCAAATTTCTCCCGCTTTTCCAGGCGGTCACAATTCTGATTCTTTCTGCTGTCAGCACAGCAGTTTTCAAAAGGAGGAATCTGAAATGAGAAATCTGCTTCGTGTTTCTTTCCGGCGCTGGCTGCATTCCCGCTTTGTCTGGGGCTGCTCCCTCGGGATTCTATGTGTTTCAATTATCAACTGCGTGACTGCTTATCATGAGAAGTATGTCGGATTTCCCGAGTTTAATTCGTTCTATTATCCTGTGCTGGTAATTGCGGCGCTGCTGTTTACCGGCGCGGCGATTCTGCTCAATCTGAACGAATCTGATCCATACCGCAATGCGGTCATTGCTGGATACAGCAAATCACAGGTCTTTCTGTCGGAAGTGATTCCCGCGGTGCTGTTCGGGCTCTGTGCGGCGCTCTGTCTGCTGCTGCCGATGCTGCGCGGCATCCATATTCTGAAGCCCCTGCCAGGGCTATATCTGCTTTTTTCTGCGTTCAGCACCTGCATCATGTTCTGCGGGATATCGGCGCTGACAGTCACGATTGCTATGAATTGTAAAAACAAAGCAGTCGGTATCATCGCTGCGGCGCTCTTTATTCTTGCGGGATTCATCTTCACAAATCCCCTCTGCAATGCGCTGATGGAGCAAAAATCATTTCCGAAATACGATGTAATGCTTAGTGAAGACGGAAAACCGGAATACGTATATGTGGGAGAGGATGCAAATCCCGAATATATCCCGGAACCGGACCGAACCCGCGTCACAATTCTCAGTATGCTCCTGCCGCAGACCGCAATTCCGCTGGTGAATCAATATCTGGAGACAAGCAGTATTCCGCGCGATGCATCTGCATACGATCAATACAATGCTGACTGGACCGCAACTCAAAGCGAGTCCATGCTCCGAATCCTTCCGCTTTGCGAGCTCGGAATGCTCATCATTTTCGCAGGCTGCGGCGTTTACATATTCCGGAAAACGGATATGAAATGATTTTATACGATTGGATGTGATATCAGTTGCTTCCCTGGATTCTCTGTCTCCTGCTCATGGCAGGCCTTGCTGCCGCAATCATCAAAATCCGGCTGATGCGGCAGGATATCACACATCTCTCGGAGCAGCTGCAAAAACGGCTCACCGAGGATTCTAATGAACCGCTGACAACCCAGAGCGGTGAACGCGCAATCCGGCAGACTGCAGATCAGCTGAATAAACAGCTTGGTACGCTCCGTCAGCAGCAGCTCAAATATCAGAGCGGCGATCTGGAACTGAAAAACGCGGTCACTAATATTTCGCATGATCTGCGGACACCGCTGACTGCAATCAAGGGATATCTCGATCTGCTGCGCAATGAGCAGAAATCACCCGACGCAGAACGCTATGTCAATATCATTGCAGAACGTACCGACCAGATGCGGCAGCTTACAGAGGAACTCTTCCGCTATTCGCTGATACTCTCCGAGGATCACGAGGATTCTGTGGAGACCGTCTGCGTCAATGCTGTGCTGGAAGAGAGCATCGCCGCGCTTTACGGCGCCCTTGCAGGCGCAGGCATCCGGCCGGAAATCTCTATGCCGGAGCAGCAGCTATTCTGCAAATGCAGCAAAATAGCGCTCACCCGGATTTTCTCGAATCTGCTGCAAAATGCACTCAAATACAGCAAGGGCGATCTGCAAATCGCACTCAGGCCCGACGGTCTGCTGACCTTTGCCAATCATACGGATGAAATCGAATACACCCATATTGAGCATCTCTTCGACCGCTTCTATACCGTCGAATCCGCACAGCATTCGACCGGACTCGGCCTCGCCATTGCCCGCACGCTGACAGAGCAGATGGGCGGCTCGATCCATGCAGAAACCGAAGATAATCTCCTGCGCGTCATCGTGCAGCTTCCCTGTCATCAGGAATCATAAATAATCGTCCGTCCGATTAAAGTGTTTATCAAATAACAAAGCACCCCGAAGCGATCAGAAATGACCGTTTCGGGGCAATTTTTTGTATGTATAATTATTCGCATTACTTGAAGCATCCCGCTTCATTTGTCATTTCGCTGAATTCATGCTCCACACGCCGGACTTCTTCTTCCGCGCTGACAAACGCATCCACGATCAGCGGATCAAAATGCTTGCCGGAGCCTTCCTTGATGATATCCATTGCAGCTTCAAATGTAAACGGCTTCTTATAGCTGCGCCTGGAGACCAGCGCGTCAAAGACATCCGCTACCGCCATGACACGCGCCGAAAGCGGAATCTCCTCGCCTGCAATGCCGTTCGGATAACCGGAGCCGTCCCATTTCTCATGGTGATAGGCCGCGAGGTTCCGCGCCTCATTCAGATATCCGGAGAACGGTACCAGCTCGATCGCCTGTGAAATGATATCGCGGCCGGCGGTTGTATGCGTTTTCATGATCCTGAATTCATCATCGTCCAGTCTGCCGGGCTTATTCAGTATCGCATCCGGCACCTGGATCTTGCCGACATCATGCAGCGGCGCAGAATTCACGACATCCGAGATATATGCATCGGTCAGCTGCTCGGCATAATAGCCTTTTTTGCGCATCTCATTCAGAATGATCTCCGTATACGCAGCGGTCTTGCGGACATGCGCGCCGGTATTGCGGTCACGGCTCTCCACGATATCAGCGAGCACCATAATCAGGGCGCGCTGCATCATGGAAAGCTGCGCGGTCTTTTCCTGCACATCCGCGACATACCGCATACTGTCATCCGAGGTCTTGGCAATCGCATGATAGAGATTCTCGACCTCATCGCCGGTATGAATTTTCAGCTCACGGATCCGTTCGATGCTGTTTTCACGGGCAGTTTCGGAATCATAGGCAAAGGTACCGGTGCTCCGCGCGATCGAATTGACCGGCAGAATGATATGATACTCAATCAGCCAGCGGACAATGCAGAAAATCAGAATAAAGAAGCCTAAAAACAGCGAAATCATCTGGATGAAAAATTTGCGCTCAATGACGCTGATCTGATCCATGGAAATATCCGCGGCGGCATAACAAACGCATTCGCCCTTACTGTTATAGACCGGTTCATAGGCTGTCAGAAGCCAGCCGTATGTATCGTCGGTAATGATCGGCTCGATCCGTTCCCCGCGGAGCAGATTCGGAATGTATTCAGAGAATGACACATCAAACGGAATAATCGTACCGGGTTCAGCGCCGGGCTCATCTTCTGTATCCAGATCAAAAACAACGTGACAGCCGTCCTCTTTGATCTGATAGACATACAGGTATTGTATTTCTGATGAGCTTTCCCGGATATTACAGAGCAGCTTTTCCAGCTCCAAATACCCTTCCGCTTCCTCGCCCTTTTCCAGGAATTCGTCGATCATCTCCGGATCGAGCGCGCTTGCTGCGATTGATGCAGTCCCCTCCGCAAGCTTGGTATGATCTTTGACCAGCGCAACACCATACAGATGAATACTGATCGCTGTCGCACCGACTGATACCAAAATCAGCGAGAAACTCAGCACGAGCAAAATCTTCGTGCGCAAAGACATCACGCGGAAATTCGTTTGCTTTGCAGCGCTCGTTTCCTCTGGCGAAAGCGGCGTCTGCATCCAGCCGCTGAACCGGAACATGCTGTGTACCTTTTCCGGAATCAGATGCACGATCAGCAGAACAAGCAGTACCGATACCGCCTTATCAAGAAAATCAGATGCAAGATTTGCAAGCAGATGCGCGGAAATCTGATTGAAATGGCCGGTATTGTAAAGAACTGCACTCAGAGATTCGCTGTCAAAGGCAACATCATCCAGATACCAGGGAATCAGCGTGCCGAGTCCGCCGCCGATCAGCGTAAACAGGATAATCGTCAGGATGATCCCGTGCAGCTTCCGGAAATAATTCTTCTTCGCCAGCAGAGAGGCTGCCAGCGCAATCAGAACATTCAGAACACCGTAATACAGCGCAGAAGGATCGCTGAAGCTTTTCAGGATATTCGTTGCAAATCCGACGATCACGCCCGGCAGATAGCCGCCCATGATCGCTACAGAAACACTTCCGACCGTATCAAGATACAACGGAAGCTGAAATTTTCCTGCGATATCACACAGGAACAGATTCAGCGCAATTCCGGCAAGACAGAGCATGATCGTTCTATAATTATGCTTCAATGAACTGCGTTCTTCCGGAGAAGTCTGCTTGATTGACATAGAATTCCCTGCCTTTCATTTCAAATTTGCGTTTCATCTATTTGTTAATCTTTATCAGGAGATAACCTATTATATCATATTTTCTCTGGATTTTCAACAGTTTTCTAAAAAATTCTATCAACAATTTGTTCTGCATTCCGATACAATGCGCCAGAATATGAGCAAACAGCGCACAGAAACCGCAATTCCTGCATAGACAAATCCCCATTTTTGATGTACAATTAAAATGAACAGACTATGGTTTACAGCCTTTGGTCTGGAGAGAAAGGATTGATACCATGAAAGGAAAACGTTTTACTGCGCTGCTGCTCGCTTCTGCGGTGCTCTGCGGTGCAGCATCCATCCCGGCAGAAGCAACCGCGCTGCCGCATGAGGCGGATTATCAGGAAGCAGAGACCAATTTCGCCAAGCTGCTCCAGTATTCGCTCTATTTCTATGATGCCAATATGTGCGGTACGGGCGTCACAAAGGAAAGCCGGCTGCCCTGGCGCGGTGACTGCCATGTCTATGATGCGAAAGTCCCGCTGCAGCCCTATGACGGCAAAACCGGCGGCACAAATCTCTCTGCTTCATTCATGAAGCAATACGCCGATATTCTCGATCCGGACGGCGACGGAACTGTCGATGTATCCGGCGGCTATCACGATGCCGGCGACCACGTCAAATTCGGCCTGCCGGAAGCCTATGCGGGCTCGGTCGTTTCCTGGGGCTACTACGAATTCCGCGAAGCCTATGAAGCAATCGGCGAGGCGGAGCATACCGAAACGATCCTGCGGCACTTCTGCGACTATTTCATGCGCAGCACCTTCCGCGATGACAAGGGCGATGTCATTGCCTTCTGCTATCAGGTCGGTGACGGCGCTGTCGATCACAAATACTGGCAGGCACCGGAAATTGATGCAATGGAGCGTCCGGCTTTCTTTGCAACGGCCGATCTGCCGACGACGGATGATGTTTCCGAAGCGGCTGCGGCGCTTGCGATCAACTATTATAATTTCAAGGATACCGACAAGAAATATGCCGAGCAATGCCTCGATTACGCAAAGGCGCTGTTCAGTTTCGCCGCAAAAAATGAGAAGGCGGTCGGCAAGGGCGCAGACGGCCCTGCTTCCTTCTATACCTCAAGCAAATGGGAAGACGATTTCTGCTTCGCAGCAGGCTGGCTTTATCTGATTACCGAGGATCACTGGTATCTCGATCAGGCGCTGAAATATGACGATTATTATGCGCCGCCCGGATATGTTCTCTGCTGGAATGATATGTGGAACGGTGTTTCGATTGTCTTCGGCAGAATTCAGGATCAGTATCCGGATATCTGCGAGGAAACCCGCGTTGCAATCGGACGCGGACAATACGAAAAGCTTAACTTCTGGGAAATGACCGCGAAAGCGCTCAACGGCTATATCACCGGTGAGGTCGGCAAGAATACCGCTGCCGGTTATTTCTGGCTCGATGAATGGGGCTCTGCCCGCTACAATACCGCTGCGCAGTTCACCGCGCTCGTCTATGACAAATACAAAGACGGCAAGGATGTCTATGATACCAAGCAGAAGGATTACCATTTCTCGGAATGGGCACTCGGTCAGATGGAATATCTGCTCGGAGACAATCCGATCGACCGCTGCTATGTCGTCGGCTATTCCGAAAATTCCGCAAAATACCCGCATCACCGCGCTGCATCCGGCCTGACAATGGCAGAGGATACCGGTGAACATAAGCATGTGCTCTGGGGCGCACTCGTCGGCGGTCCGCGTTCCAATGATCAGCACAGCGATACCACAAATGACTGGATCGACAATGAGGTCACAATCGACTATAATGCTGCATTTGTCGGTGCGGCGGCCGGTCTCTATCTGCGCTACGGCGACAAATCTATGAAACCGACACCGGATTTCCCGCCTGCGGAAAAGGAAAATGACAACGACCTCTTCTCCGGCAATGATTTCTGGGTCTCCGGCTATTACACCGATTCCCCTGAAAAGACCGGAGCAGGCGTCACAAAGCTGACATTCTTCGTCAATACCGATGCGCTGGAGCCGCATACCGATCTCTCGATCCGCTACTATTTCAGTATCAAGGAGTTTGAGAATAACACCGGCATTCCGGCAAACTTCGTTCAGGAAAAAACTTACGATCAGGTGCAGACCGAGGTCGATGACCGCGAGGCGGTATGCTCCAAGCCCAAGCAGTATAAGGATGACATCTACTATATCGAAATCGCGTGGCCGGATTACGCGATCGCGAACTCAAATAAGAAATATCAGCTGATTATCGGCATGTATTACGGCGACAAGTGGGATCCTTCAAACGACTGGAGTTTGCAGGGCATGGAAGATATCGGTGAGGATTACGACAACATCGTCGGCGGTGTGGATCTTGCAAAGCGCTGCCCCTATGTCTGCGTCTATGCGGACGGCAAGCTCGTCGGCGGAACTGAACCGGACGGCACAAAGCCAGACAAGGTTTATACGGTTGCACAACTTACGCGCCTCTATCAGCATCTGCTGACGCAAAAGCCCTTTGATTCCGCAGACGTCGCTGCTCAGTTTGATTTCAACGGCGACAAATGCATTGACATCCGCGATGCAACGCTGCTCAAGCGGCTGATTCTCAAATAACAACAAACGGCAGGGGTTCATTCCCCTGCCGTTTTCTGTGCTGCTATTCCGGCTGTATCCATTTTTCATATTTATCAATCGCATGAACGCCCTCTCTTCTGCTCTCATCAATCAGCGAAAGCAATTCTTCCGAAGCGGGCAGACTTCCAGCATCAACAGCATTCTGCATTTCGTCCGCAATTTCAATCGTCGGAAGAATCCGCATCGCGTCTATCACAGCACGGATGTCTTCTTCCGATTTTGCACGTCCGACCTGATCCTTCATCAGCCTGTAATTCCGTTCGATCGCGCTGATTTTCAACGTATCATCTATATTCTCATTTTCAATGAGCCATGTGAACAGCTCGTAATCACAGATCCTTGCCATAGCGTATACCGCCTGATCTCTGACAAGCGGCGACCGATTCTGTTCATAGATCTGTTTGAGCATCGGAATATATGCTGTCTGCATTGCGTGGATATCTTCCGGTGTATGATGCTCCTCATAATACTGCGCAATGCCGAGGCAGACAGATTGATATTTCTCATCAGAATTGCTGCCGGATTTTACAAATTCATCGACAAGCCTCATGGCAGCAGCGGAATCTGCACCCGACAGCTTCTTCATGGCAGTAACGGCGGTCAGTCCGTCGCATTTACGGAAAATATCGCAAAGATCATCCTTGGAAAAGCCGCAGTTTAAAACGATACATGATTTTGTATTTTCGTCGATTTCCGGATCATCCAGCAGCGGACGTATGGATGAACTGTCATACCCGTCCGCGGCGTACATTTTCACCAGTACCGTTTCGATTCCGGCAAGCGTATCCCGATCACGAATCAGTCCGATCAGTTCTTCCGCGGAATAATCCCCCGCCCGCTCCATAAGTTCAGTATATAACGGCAGCAATTCGGTCTTATCCGGCATCGCAGGCAGCTTTTTCTCGAAACGGTTGATCTTTTTGATCAGTTTCTCAGACGAGACCTTTTTCATCTGCGCATAGATCTCATCTTCCGATTTGCTGAAGAGCATCCGGTCAGAGATCAAACGTCCGAGCGGAAACGAGCCGCCGCCCGCAAGCGCAATAATCAGCGCTGCGATCACGATTTTCTTTTTCAGTTTCATCATTCATCACCCCGCAGCGCATTTTACTGCATTTGCTGTGTCTGATGCTGCGATTCAGCCATATCCGGAGGCAGCAAGACCGATTCTGTGACAGACTGTATCAGCTCAAGCTCGCTGATCTCATCCGCGACAGTTCCGTCTATAATCGCCTGCTGGCGCTCCGTCAGCGCTTTCATACCGGCCAATGCCTTCTGTAATACAGGATAGGCCGGAAGCTGATCATAATTATAAGCATCGACCTTTTTCCAGTTGATCGTATCCGCAGACAGGTAAAACTGCTTCTGGAAGCCTTCAAACAATTCATCATACTGCTTGAATACCGGCGCCAGTTCGGGGCGTCTGGATTTCACGGCAAGACGCTGGCGCTTCTGGGTATTGTATGTCTCGATGCAGGATTTCATACCGGTAAACAGCGAATCCAGACCGGAGCCCGTCATCTCATAAGAACGGAATACGCCTGTTTGCAGCTTCGCATCCTTTCCGTCATCAGCATGACGCAGCATCCCTTTCATCTTGATCTTATAGCGCTGCGATGGCACAATCAGCCCGATCAGACCGCTGATCAGATGATATATCACTTTGAAAATCGCACGGAGCAAAAAGCCGATTCCGATAAAGATGCCTGCAATCAGTCCGAGTATCAGTGAAAAAAAGCCTTCTATATATTTCGTAAGGCATCCCCCTCTCTAAATGATAAATCTATTGTAACATAGATCCATGCTTTTGTCAATCAAAAAAGAGCAGCCCTGCAATCAGGACTGCTCTTCATTCGCACGAAATAGATTATTTCATAGCCTCTTCAACAGCAACTGCGCAAGCAACTGTTGCACCGACCATCGGGTTGTTGCCC
>CAMNFV010000061.1 GCA_946537515.1 uncultured Ruminococcus sp.
CCGAAACACTTTGAAATGCTTCGGGGCAAAACTTCTAAATGGGTATCTGTCTTTGAATCGGGCGGCTTTTTACTTGCATTTTTCTTTTCCGTATGTTATAATAAAAGTTGATTCAATTCACTTGGTATTCTGACAACGGAGGTGTTCGATCTATGGAATTGATCATCATCGGCGTGATCTGGGTCATTGCCCCGATTCCCCTGACGATTTTATGGTTGATGAACCGCAATAAAGCGCAAAAACAAAAGAAGCTTTTGCAGCAGCTGCTCGAACAGCACCGCATTCTTCCGGATGAACTGACACAGGCCGGGCTGCAAATTCCGGCGCAAAAACCGCCTGCGCTCCCGGAGGGGACCGTTTCGCTTCCGCAGTCCGCTGCCCCGCCGCTCTTACAGCCGGGCATCCCGCCGCTGATTCAGGCCGTCCCGCCGGAAGATGCGCTCTCTGCCGCCGCAGCGCGTGCTGCACAAATTGCTGAAGCAGAGATTACCGGTGCGCAGCCCGCAGCAATGACTCCGCCCGCATCTGCCGCAGAACAGCTTGGCGAGATCATCGTCCCGCAGACTGATACACCGAATCAGACCGGCGAGATCATCCTTCCGCAGACTGATGCATCGAATCAGACCGGCGAGATCATCCTTCCGCAAACTGATGCATCGAATCAGAACGGCGAGATCATCATCCTGAAGGATTCTGAATCCGCAGAACAAGAAGCTGTATCTGCACCGGCCGCCGATTCTGTTACGCCCCCGCAGTCACAGCCGCCTGTCCCGAATCCGCCGCAGCCCGCACCCGCCGCGCCGCAGCTGCCGAACCGCATCTCTGCGATCACGCTGATGCTTTCGGTCGGCGTACTGCTGGTCATCTTCGCCGGACTAATCTTTGTCCGCACAACCTGGGGCAAGCTCACCGACGGCGGCCGGCTTGTCACACTCGCAGCCGGCAGCGGCCTCTTCTTCGGTACCTCGGCACTCGCGAAGCGCATCTTTAAGCTCAATCGCACCAGCATGGCCTTTTTCACGCTCGGTGCAGCATTCCTGCCGATTTCCGTCTGGGCAGCGGGCTATCTGAAGCTGCTCGGCGAAGGTCTCTCCGGCGCCGGAAATCCATGGCTGATTGCACTTGCATTCGGCTCATTTACGGTGATCTCGCTGATCGCCGCCCTGATTTATAAGCAAAAGGGCTGGGGCATTGCGTTCCTCACCGGCCTGACCGTGAGCTATATCAGCGCGGCGGCCGCAATGACGCTCTACCGTAAAACCAGCCTGCTCCCGTTCCTGATTGCGATTGCAGTCTATGCACTCCTCATTGCAATCGGCACCCGGATCCTCAAACCGCGCATTCCTGCTGCAATCGGCAGCGTCCTCGAACCCTTTGCCATTGTGATTGCAGTCCTTTCTGCACTCACCGCATTTTCAGTTGTTACGTCCATTTCGTTTACATCGCTCATCCTGCATGAAAAGCCGGAAAGCTGGCTCTATGCAATCCCGGCACTCATTTCCGCGTTCACATTCTTTGCGCCTGTCCTGAGCGACCGGCTTGAGAAACTGATTGCGCTCCCGGTCACGCTGCTCTCCGTTCCGGCATTTGCAGTCATGCTGCTGCCGCTGCGTCAGATCGGCTTCTCTTTCGTCATGGAAGAGCGGACAACGTGGCTCAGCGGCGCTTACTTCGCACTGATTTTGATGCTCTGCGCTGCGATCTGGCTGATTTTGCTGCTGACAAACAGTCTGCCGGATGATTCGCGCAAGGGATTCTTCCTCTCGGCATTCGCATTATCGGCAGCGGCAATTCCGATGCAGCTGCTCCGCGAAACCTATCTCACGCCGAAAGTGAGCATCATTCTGGCAGCTGCGACGGTCATTCTGACAGCCGGCTGGTGCTATGCATCCCGCAAAAAGGATTCTCTGCCGGTTCATATTCTGATCGGTACAGAGATCTGGTCGCTCTGCATGATCGCCGTGGATGCAATCGGCGGGCAGACAAAGCTATTCCCGCAGAATCTCACAGACCTCAAGTATCTGCTTCAGGCAGGATGCTTCCTGCTTGGCTTTGCAGCGCTTTTCCTGCTGAAAAAGCACCGCACCGGCATTTCTGATCTGCTCCTGACGGTTTCGCCGGTCATCCCGCTGCTGACTCTGATCAACAAACAACCGCTTCAGAACCGTCTGCCGATACAGTTTGCAGGTATTGCGCTCCTCGCAGTCCTTATTCTGCTCTATTGGGCGCTGGCCTTCGCGCATGACACGCGCAAACCGCAGCAGTATGCATTTGCGGCGCTCTCCCCTGTTCTGCTCGCGCTGACGGCAATTTCCGCAGCCGACGGCCTGTTGGAAAAGGTTCGCCCGGTCTTCCTGCTGATTGGCTGGAGCATTCTCTCCTTCGCACTCGGTACAGCGGCCTATCTGACGACCAAGCGCCGGTTCCACGGCGTCCGGAAACTGCTCTTCGGCCTGACGATGGTTCCGCCGCTCCTGATGTCACAGCTCTGCGGCGATCTGGAACGGAATAACTGGTTTGTCCTGCTGCTGGTGATCTGTGCGGCGGCGGCAGCCGGACTCTGGATGCTGTTCTCGGCACGCGGTTTCCGTGGGTTTGCGTTTACTTCGTTCAGCGCTGCGCTGTTCCTGCTGACCGAATCAACGCTCATACTCGTCAGCAACCAGATCTACAACGGCAGGCTCAACTATACGGCGCTGATGATCGCATCCGTCTGGATCCTGCTGTTCTCGCTGCTCGCGATCGCCGTTGCGCGAAAGATGCTGTTCTTTGTCGGCGGAAATGTGATCGCGGATGTGATGCAGTTTGCCGCGCCGCTCACGGTTCTGATTCTTTCGGTAATGCTTCTCGTCATGGACAGCTGCAAGTGGGAATCCTTCTATTTTGTCTATGTCTTCGGATTCTGCATCCTTGCATGGTTCACGACAAAGAAAACGCAGATCATTCTGCCGGCCGTCTGTGCGCTCTCGCTGGTCTTCTCGATTGAAGCGCTGCGGTGGCAGACATTCGGTGTTTCCTACGGCAGCATTATCATCATCCTGCTCGGCTTCGCCGGAATGACGATCCTGTTCCCGTATCTCGGCATTGTCTCGCGGGAAATGGATGAAGAAAGCACGAAAAAGCGCCGCTCCTGGGTTCTGACCGGTCTCGGCGGAATCGTCCCGGTCTGGCTGCTGATTGCGGCATGCCGCGGCAATGTCGATGAATATTTCACCAACCGCGGATGCGAATGGATGAATTTCTTTGTCCCGGTTCTGTTCGCAGGCTTCCTGCTGCACTTCCTGATCTTTGAGAAGGATGCAAAGCGCCGCCGTCTGCTGATTACGATTGCATCCGGACTCGGCGTCATCGCATTCTGGATGCAGCCTGTCGTGGATGTAACCGGCACATGGTTTGCGGGCAGACTGCATATCGTGCCGCTGATCGCATTCGGACTGGTACTCCGGTATCTCTACGGCGAACGTTACGGCGGATTCTTCCTGTTCTGCGTCGGCGTCTACACGATGCTGCGCCTTACTGTCACCGCCATCAGAACAGAAGCTGCGGAAGATCTGCTGACGCTGCTCGCTGCGGCATTCATCATGTTTGTCTCCTCGTTCTACATCAAGCAGAAAAAGTGGTTCCTGCTCGGCGGAATCTCGCTGATTCTGACTGCGGTTTACATGCACATGAAGCTGACCGACGGCAGACAATGGTGGGTCTATCTGCTCGCCGCCGGACTGGTCCTGATCGTTGTAGCGGGCTCCAATGAGATGCTCAAACAGCGCGGCGATTCGCTCAAATCGAAAGCAGGCCGCCTCTGGGAGGAATGGACCTGGTAAGATTCCGGCCATGCCGATGCAAACCGCTCCCTTTGTTCACGGATATAAAAAGCAGCCGCTGAAATGCAGCATTTACGCGCATTTCAGCGGCTTTTCCGTTACTTCTGCGATACCGTTATCACGGCGGTATCGTTTTCGATCTTGTCGATTGAAATAGTGAGATTGGGATCGACCGTCTGCGAACCGAACCAGTCATACCACGCAAATCCGCTGACGCTGTTGTCAACAAAATCTCCGCTGCGGAAGAATCCGCCGAAATTGTTGACCAGCCGCAGCACGCGCTGTCTGGTATTGCTAGTATTATAATTCTTGCCGTAATTGTTCCATTTGAATTCCGGCCCCCACCAGCCTTCCGTCACCTCAGCATCGCAGTGCAGGATCCGGACGCCGTCCTGATTGAACATCTTGAAGGCCTGCCGGTATGTAAATCCCATATAATTATTTTCATCGGGCGTGACATACTCAACGATGAAATATTCGCTGTAGAGACTGTTGAGATCGCCGCGCGGAATCAGCAGACAATTCGGCGTATGCTGCGAGGAGCCGAGCGTAAAGGTCTGCGTGCCGCCGGTATACAGCTTCACTTCCGCATCGGTATACCAGCCGTACATCAGCTTATCGAAGGCACTCATATCACCGAGTGCATCGTCCATCGTGAGCCAGCCTGCATCGCCGCTCAGGCCTCTGCCGTAATCATCCTCGGCCGTATTCTGAAAATTTTCATAGCGGTAATAATCCGGCAGCCCCATGGCGTGTCCGAGTTCATGCGCCCAGGTGCCGTTAAAGCCGGAGCGATCACTCAGATCCCAGCCGCCGAAGCAAAGATTGCCGCCGCGCACGCCGTCAAAATACTTTTTTCCGTAATAGCCGCCGGAGCAGGGCCACCAGTTTTCCGAGCCAGCAGAACCCGGCAGCGCCAGCAGGATCGTATCTATGACCTTGTTTCCGTCGGTATCGTATTTGGAAAAGTCAATCTGGTCATCAAAAGCATACATGATCTCATTGAGCAGCTTATCCGTTCCGTCGTAACTCGCGTAATCGCCCTTTGGATTGACATAGCTGTCAATGCCCTCTTTCGCATTATACAGAAATACATCGCCGTGCATATGCAGCCGGCTATAGGAAGCGCGCTCATAAAAAGCGGAGATGCTCTCCAGCGGAAAGGCAGAACTTTTACGGTTTTCCGGCCCGAAGGTCCGTTCGAGAATCTGCTCCGCGGTGTAGTGATCGGAGCGGACACAATCCGGGAAATCAACCACAAACATCAGGATATTCGTATCCCCGACAGAGGGCAGCGTCGGATTGACAGCCTTGACCGGCGGCGGAATCAGCTCCGGATCGGGCACTTCAACCTCTTCATAGATCTCATCCGGCCCTTTTCCGCCCAGGACAACCCGTTTGAGCAGCGTCAGGTCGCGGATATCCAGCGTCTGATCCTTGTTGAGATCGGCACGGAAGGCGATGTCCGCATCCGTCAGCGCCTGCTGTGTCAGGAGATGATCGGAAAGCAGCGTGATATCCGTCAGATCGACGAACATATCCCCGTTGAGGTCGCCCATATATCCGACAAGACGCTGTTCCGTCATGGCGTGTGCAGAGAGTGCAAGGGTACTGACTGTTGAAGCCGCAGTAAGCGCGGCAGCGATCCTTCTGAGGATCTTTTTCTGTATCGGCATAGAAAATCCCCCTTTCTGCCGTATAATTGTATTTTATCAGTATTTCATGCTGTTGTCAATGCATTTTTATCAATTCGCGCTGTCAATCTCCGGAAAGCATCGCCGGAGCAGTCTGCACGCTGTTCACAAAAACCCGCGGCTCCTTCAGGAAAATTTCAGGATTCACATACTTTACAATTTTTGCGTTTTGTGCTATACTATAAGAGTATCACTATGTCCGGATTCGGGAGGCGCACGATGGAAATCTATTTGAAACAAGGGCATACCTTTCCCGTTCCGGTAACGGTCGCTGATAATCTGCTCAAGCTTGCGAGTCATGATCAGCTCAAGGTACTGCTCTATCTGCTCTGTCATGCAGAGGAACCGCTCTCGGCGGAAACCGTCGCGCAGAACTGCAAGGTCCTGCCCGATGCCGTTGAGGAAGCGATCGCGTTCTGGCAGGATGCCAATGTTTTAAGCAATACGCAGGAGCTTCCGGCCGTCAGATTACAGAATACTGCCCCGCAGCAGCGGCCTGCACCCGTTCTGCCGCCGCCCCGGGATACATCTGCGACATCTGCTGCACCGCAGCCGGAGCCGACAGCGAAATTGCAGAGCAGCAGCAGTCAGTTTCCGCTGATGCCCTCGGAGATCGCAGCACGCATCCGCGAGAATCAGACAATCGCTGAAATGTTCCGCGGCGTCGAATCTCTGGCGGGCAGAATGCTCAATAATACTGAAATGAAAAGCATGATCTGGATGCACGAATATCTCGGGCTGGAACCGGATCTGATCCTGATGCTCGCTGCCTATTGTCTCCAGAACGACTGCTTCCATGTCCGGTATATGGAAAAGGTCGCGATCGAATGGCAGGAGCGCGGCGTGATGACACATGCGCTTGTCGAAGAGGATATCCGCCGCAGAACCGAGTCGCATACCTTCACGGCAAAGCTGATGAAGCTCTTTGAAATGAAGCGGCAGCCGACAAAGCTCCAGCAGGAATTCTTTGACCGCTGGCAGCAGCAGGGATGGTCGATGGAAATGATTCAGCTTGCCTATGAGAAAACGCGCAATCAGAATGACGACAAGCTGAATTTCAAATATCTCAACGGCATCCTCGAAAACTGGCTCAAGGACGGTGTCCGCACCGCTGCCGATGCCGCAAAGCAGGATGACGCGCACTATGCTGCCCGCAAAAAAACGCAGGGAAACGCAAAAAAGCCGCCCGAGGGCAGCTCCAATTCCTCGATTGATATGGATGTTTATGAAAAGATCATGAACCCTTTCGGAACATGATACCGGAGGTGAAACGGAATGACGCAGGAAGAAATCTACGCACGGGCGATCGGGCAGATTCAGGAGCGCCGGCGCAATGCCGAACGGACGCAGGAAACCAGAACTGTGCAGATTCACAGCGAAATTCCGGAAACCGCCGAGCTCGACCGTCAGCTCCGCAGCGCCTGCCTCGATATCATGCATGTTCTGGGCAGACCGGATAATCAGGAGCGGATTGCGGCGATCGAACGCCACTGCAAAGAGGCCGATGCGATGCTTCGGCAGCTGCTGACTGCCAACGGTTATCCTGCCGATTACCTTGATTTGCATTACACCTGCCCGCTCTGCGATGACACCGGCTTTGTAAACGGAAAGCCCTGTAAATGTCTGAAACAGGAGATCGGCAGAATCGGCGCAGAAGCGCTCAATGCACATTCACAGCTTTCGCTTTCTCAGTTTTCGGATTTTTCCCTTTCCTATTACGCTGATCTGCCTGAAAAGCAATTTTATGCGATGCAGCAGGTTTTTACCATATGTCAGAGATATGCTGCGGTATTTGAACCCCAAACGTCAGGTAATTTGTTCCTTTGGGGAGGGACGGGGCTCGGCAAGACGCATCTTTCGCTTGCCATTGCCAACGAGGTGCTCCAAAAGGGCTACAGCGTGATCTATGATTCTGCAATCAACTTAATGCATACACTCGATCAGGAGCAATTCCGGCGCACAAAAGAGAGCAGCGATACACTCCCCTCTCTGCTGGAATGCGATCTTCTGATCCTCGATGACTTCGGGACCGAATTTGATACCGCGTTTTCCCGATCCATGATGTATACGATCATCAACAGCCGCGTCAATGCGCGCAAACCGATGATTATCAATACCAATTTGACACCAACGGAGATGAAGGCTCGTTATGGTGACCGTATCGCCTCCCGGCTTAGCTCATCATCTCAAATCCTTCCGTTTTATGGTGAAGATATCCGGATGAAAATGAAAATCGAAAACAGCTAACAAAAGGAGGCTGCCCGCATGAATGAAATTTCGATTACTGACATCAACCGCATGACACATGACGCGCCGGAATTGTTCGTCATTGATTCCGAGGCTGCTTACGACAAGCAGCTGCGCGATCTCGCAGATAATATCTGCCGTCATGCAAAGGAACGGCCGATCACGCTGATTTCCGGCCCTTCCGGTTCCGGCAAGACGACAACCGCCTGTCGGCTCGAACAGATTCTCGATGCCGCCGGCTTTGAAGCGCATACGCTTTCCATGGATAATTATTATGCAGACGGCGCGCGCAACCGTGAAATCGTCGATCAGTTCGGCAGACCGGACTATGAATCGCCGCTGCGGCTCGATACCGATCTGCTCAATACACAGCTTGAACAGCTCGCGCGCGGAGAAGCCGTTGAGCTGCCTGTCTTTGATTTTGCAGAGCAGAAGCAGAAGAAATCCGGCAAGGTTTTGCAGCGCAAGTCCAATGAGCTGATTATCATGGAGGGCATTCACGCGCTGAATCCGGAAGTCACAGGCGATTCGCATGATATTGCAAACCGCATTTACCTCAGCGTCCGCTCCCGCATCACCATGGGTGCAGAGCGCCTGCATCCCTCGATGATCCGCTTTGCACGCCGCCTGATCCGCGATCACCGCACCAGAGGCAGAGAGCCGGAGGAATCCTGCAAAATGCTGACCAGCATCTCCAGAGGCGAAAATCTCTACATCATGCCCTATAAGCATCTGGCCGACTATGAGCTGGATACCTTCATGGGCTATGAGCTCTCGGTCTATCAGCCGATCCTGCTGGAAACGGTCCGCACGCTGGCAGAAACCGCCGATGCAGAGAGCGGAATCCCGATGCTGCTGCGGTTCCTCGAAGCGCTGACGCCGATGGAGCCTGAATGGATTCCGGAGCAGTCGCTCGTCAGAGAGTTCATCGGCGGTTCGATCTTCACAAGCTGATGCAGCGCGACTTCGCGGTCTGTATTTCCGGTCACCGGCCTGAAAAGCTGCCGACCGGTGCCGCGCTCCGTATGCTGCAAAGTCTGCTCTTCCGGGAGATCGAAAATGCTTTGCAGGACGGCGCACGCACCTTCTATACCGGCATGGCGCGCGGCGTGGATCTCTGGGCTGCGGATATGATCCTGCATTTTCGCAGACAATATCCGGCGATCCGGCTGATCTGTGTTCTGCCCTTTGCCGACCGGCTCCGGTCGGTCAGCGGCGCGGAACGCTTCCATGTCAATTCCGTCATGCAGGCAGCAGACCGGGTAATTCCGCTGAGCGAGCACTTTTACCGCGGCTGTTACCGTGACCGCAATGCCTTTATGGTACAGCACAGCCAGCGCCTGATTGCGCTGATCGCGGATATCCGCTCCGGTACGGGACAGACTGTTCATATGGCAGAGCGTGCAGGGCTTGAGATGCGTGTCCTCTCCGTTCAGGAGGCAGTCAGGCAGCAGGCACCTTCACATACAGATTTCAATTTCCATCAATCATAACAGAAAGGAGTGCAGCCAATGTGCAGCAAGCTGCTGCGCAGACTGCAAAATCGGCAAAATGGCAACTACCTATCAACGCCGCCGCGGTCCGAAGGCGGGCAGTACGGCGATCCCGTTCATGATCACCGTTCTGATTTCTCTTGTTGTATTCGGCAGCGTCGCGCTGTATTTTTACAACATACTGACCAGAAAAAACAGAGAACTGCAAACGATGCAGAGCGCAACAACAAGTATCTCGGAGGACGATGTCAATTCGCTGCTCTTTGTGCTCGATCCGGATGATGATACAAAGAAAAACGCGGTCATGATGCTGCGTTTCGATCCGGTCCGCAAAAAGATTTTCTGCGTCGGCATTCCGCTCGACTTGCAGGTCGTCTACGACGGCAAGGCCATGACCGTCGATACCTGCTATGTCAATCACGGCATGGATGCGATGAAAACGGTCATCTCCGATCTGCTCGATCAGCCGATCGACCGCTATATCAAAATGGACAGCAACGGCTTCCAGCAAACCGTCAACCTGCTCGGAAACGTCACATACCGGATTCCGGTCAGAGATACCGGTCTGCGTCCGACCGAGGACGGCATGGAAGTCACGCTCGATAATACGCAGTTTGAAACAATGCTGACGAGCAGCAACTATCTCGATGAGGTTGAGCGCTGCTTCGTTATCGGCAATTCTGTTGCACAGCTGCTGAACCAGTGCATCGGCGGCGGCGAAGTCACGACCAATACCGTCCGCAGAGGCGAGGGCGGTGCGCGTGTCGCGAAGAACCTGGAATCCTATTTCAGCACGGTCGTCAATGCGGTTACAACGGATATCACCGTTATGGACTTCTCCAACCACCGCCACGCGATCAGCTATATGTTCCAGTATTCCAGCGCACCGGCAACCGGACTCGGCGTTATCTGCAATTATAATGATGACGGCTCGATCGTTCCGGCACCTTCCTTCCTGGAGACCATGAAGATCACCTTCTTCCAGCATACGATGGTAAATGAGGACAGCAATTCTGAGAGTGAAACCGCAGCAGCACCTGAGGAAGCACCCGAATAACCACTCTCCTTTCCGAAAAAATCAGGCTGTGCAGTCCCGGCGGCTGCACAGCCTTTTGTTTATGCAATCAAACAGGCGGACACCGTTCTGGTATCCGCCTTTATCTTTGATTCAGCTTTCAAGCTGCACGGTTACATAGAAACCGTGCTTATTGTTGCCCGAGTATTCATAGGGATATCCGATCGGCATCGGGACAACTGCTTCCGGCGACGGATCATCCGGATCAACGGAAACATAGTAGACCTCATATTCTCTGCCGAGCTGGTCATTGATGATCGCGTGCTCACTCTCAAAAGGATGCAATTCCAGCAGCTCGGTGTATTCTTCGAGACAGAATTTATTTTTGTACATATACCAGGCGTGCGGGATTCCGACATACCGGAAAACCCAGGGCTTTTCCGATACATGCGTCACATCCGCTTTATCCTCGGGATAGCGCTGAATAAAGCCGTACTCCGCACAATGCTGGAGCACCCATTCATAATCGCCCTCACCGGTGAAATCCTGGAATGTGCCGTTGACGAAAAGCGAAAGCTCAAAGGTATATCCGGATTCAAATTCATTGCAGCCGGGCATAGCATAAAGATCAGAGGAGCTGGCGCCTGTCCGCTGCAAATCCGCTTCATAGAGCCGTTTCTGCTGCTCCTTTGTCACATAGCCTTCCTTGATCAGCAGGTCGGCATGTCCGGTTGCATCGTGGAAATCCGCAGCGAGCCGGTTGAGCGCATCCATTGCCTCATCCATGAGATAGACCTGCATATCGCGCGTGGTCAGATACTCATTCTTCTGCTCAAAAACGGAAACGAGCCCTTCCTCGGCATCCTCTGTCGGGAAGTCGCTGTTGACAAGCATGAGCGGGCCGCGGCGGATCCGCTCCTTCGGAACGGTTGCCTCGCCGTAATCCCTGGCGTCTTCCATCTGGGATTCATCGGGCATATCCGGAACCTCGATCTCGATTTCCTCGGAGTCATCGGGCTCCAGTGAAACCATATTGTTCAGAACCTTGCTGCCGAAAAACGCACCGCCCGCAGCCAGTGCAATCAGCATAAGCCCCGGGATCAGGCCGCGCGGTGATTTTCGCAGTTCCCTTCCGGTTGATCGGTATTCAGCCATATCAGTTTTCGTGCAGCAGCCGCAGCGGCCGCACACTCCTTTCATTCTGCACGGAAAATGTTCCGAAGCATCAGTAAATACTGCTGTTTTTTCTATCTGATAGCTTCATTATAACATAGGAATTTGAAAAAATGGAATAGCATCCGGGAACTTTGTCTCTTTGCACAAAATATATCCATATTTTTATATATTTATACAGAGATTGCGAAATTTTCTTGACTTTCATCTGGTAATGTGCTAGACTGAAACTAGGCTTCCGATTCCGGAAACAGCGAATTTGCAGGGAATGAGGTGCGTGTTATGATTTGTCCGAATTGCGGTGAACCGGTACAGACGCGGCATCTGTTCTGCGTCGTATGCGGCGCGGATCTCAAGGATGTCAAGCCGGAAAAGGTCTCCGTCCGGCTGAAAAAAGCACTCAGGAAAACAGGCGTCAAAGCAGCGGCAGCCAAAAAGGATGCGGCAGCTGCTTCTCATTCACAGGAGCCCGAATCTGCCGGACCCCCGGAGCTTCTGCGGAACTTTACGTAAGTCCGCAGAAGCCGCTCCGGTACAACTGAATCTGCTGATATGAAGGCGCAGATGATCAGCTTTCGGGCGGTCATCTGCGCCTTTGTGAAAAATACGTGAAAATCGAACATGAATTTCGTCATAATTTACAGATGCATTTTTCGCATGAATATGATATAATAGTAGTAAATCAATGCGGTGAAGTGCCGCAATATGAAAGGATGTAATACATATGGCAGAAAAAAAGGGTTTCTTCGCAGAATTTAAGGAGTTTGCACTCAAGGGCAACGTCATGGACATGGCAGTCGGCGTTATCATCGGTGCTGCATTCGGCAACATCGTAACCGCTCTGACAGACAGCTTTATCAACCCGCTGATTCAGGCAATCACCGGCAGCACCGCTGAGGACGGCGGCGTCAAGATCGGCGGTTCCTTCACGATCAACGGTGCAGAATTCAACTACGGCAATTTCATTTCCGCAGTCGTCAACTTCCTCATCATCGCTCTGATCCTGTTCTGCATCATCAAGGCAGTCAACAAGGCAATGGAGATCGGCAAGAAGAAGGAAGAGGAGAAGCCCGCTGAGCCGCCGAAGGAAGAGGTCCTGCTGACCGAGATCCGCGATCTGCTCAAGGAGAGAAAGTAATCTTTCAACTGCATACAGATTTCAACCGGTGCTGCATTCCGATGCGGCACCGGTTTTTATACGGTTCGTCAATTATCGCGCATTTATCATGAATTTTCCGCGCAAAGCGGCCTTTTCACGCAAGTTTCACTTGACAGAAACGGAAAACTGTGCTATAATAGCACATGGTGTGCTGGCACATTGTGTGCTGAACACAGAACCTGCGATTTTTTGCAGAAAGGAGTCTGACACAGCATGGAACAGGCAGGCCAAATTCCGGCGCCGAAACAGGAGCGGATCCGCGATGATATTTCCGATCAGATCGTCGAAATCGTTTCGCGTATTGCGGAAGAGGAAGGCGCACATAAGGTCACGGTTAAGAAAATCATTTCAGAGTTAGGTGTGACAAACCGCGTATTCTATAACCGCTTCGCAAATATTGACGAGGTCCTGCGGATCGTTTACCGCAATGCTGTCGTGCATATGCGCGAGAATATCAAGCCGGAATTCCATGACAGAGCAAGCTTTGAGCAATTCTGTATTGATACGGCCGTCGATGTGCTGATGCAGACCTACGATGTCAAGATGCAGTTCCGCCGCTACGTATTTGAACACGATTCACTGACGGAAGAAAACCGCATCTGGTGGTATGACAAGATCAAAAAATATTATGCTTATGCGCTGGAGCAGGGATTCGCAAAGCCCGTCGATGCAGATGCGCTCTGCTATGCGATCTGGTGCTTTTGCAGAGGCTATTATGCCGATGCCGTCTCACGACAGCTCTCGCGTGAGGAAGCAGTCCGCTATTTCACATTCGGCTTCACATGCCTGCTGAACGGCGTGGTCGCCTGACAGAAATTATCAACGAAAGAGGAGATACGGGATGAGTATTCAGATATTGGGCACAGGCGCCTATGTCCCCGAGAGAATCCTGACAAACGATGAGCTTTCCACGATGGTGGAGACCTCGGACGAATGGATCACGCAGCGTGTCGGCGTCAAGGAGCGCCGGATCTCGACCTGCGAATCCGCAGCGGAGATGGGTGCAAAAGCAGCACAGCGTGCGCTGGAAGCAGCCGGCATCACCGCAGATCAGCTCGATCTGATCGTCGGCGCAACGGTCTCTTCTGATACCGGATGTCCTTCCATGTCCGCATTGGTGCAGGAGCAGATCGGCGCACATTGCCCGGCATTTGACGTCAACTCTGCGTGTAGCGGATTCCTGTTCGCGCTCGATACCGCGGCCGCATTCATCGCAAGAGGCGGCGTGCAGTATGCACTCGTGCTCGGCGCAGAGCGGCTCAGCCGCATTCTGGACTGGACCGACCGCTCGACCTGCGTCATTTTCGGCGACGGCTCCGGTGCATTCGTCATCGGAAAGGGCGAGAATTATCTCGGCTCGCATCTGCATACGCAGGGCGGCGACAGCGTCCTTTCGATTCCGCTCGGCAAGGGCAATTCCCCCTTCTATGAAAAAGAGGTCGAACCGCTTGCCGTCCATATGAGCGGACAGGAAACCTTTAAGTTTGCCGTCAAGCAGATCTCTGCCGATCTGAAGCTGATCGCAGAGCAGGCGGGCGTCGAAGTCACGGACTTTGACTGGATCGTGCCGCATCAGGCAAATTACCGCATCATTGAGTTGGCAGCCCGGCGGCTCGGCGTCCCGATGGAGAAATTTGTGCTCAATCTCGACCGCTACGGCAATACCTCATCTGCCAGCGTTCCGATCTCCTTTGATGAGCTCGCCCGCAGCGGCAAGCTGAAAAAAGGCGATCTCATTGCACTCTGCGCATTCGGCGGCGGCCTCTCCAGCGCAGCGTGTCTGATCCGCTGGTAACCAGCGCATCCCCTGCTATCAATAAGCATTCCGCTTATTTTTAGATAAATCCAATTCCAACACATTTGATTATGGAGGAACGAATTATGAACAGCGAAAAGATTATCGAAGTCCTTGCAAACCACCTCGAGATGGATCCCTCTGAGATCACCGAGGAAACCACCTTCGCAGACCTCGGCGTCGATTCCCTCGAAGCAGTCGAGATCATGATGGAGCTGGAAGACGAGCTGGGCGTTGAGATCAACCCGCAGGAGGCAGGCACCTCTGTCAAAGAGCTGATCGCTTACGTTGACAGCAAGCAGGGCTGATTCACATGGAACGTACAGCAATTCTCTGTGATTTGCTGGGAACCCGTTATCCGCTGATGCAGGGCGGCATGGCGCATATTTCCGATGCGCGCCTTGCAGCAGCGGTCTC
>CAMNFV010000062.1 GCA_946537515.1 uncultured Ruminococcus sp.
TCTGCCTTAGCAACGCCCTCTTTCAGGGTGCCGAGACCCTCAACAGCAGCCTTAGCCTCCTTCAGGCCGAGACCGAGAACGTCCTTGACAGCCTTGATAACATTCATCTTGCCGTCGCCGAAGGACTTGAGAACGATGTCGAACTCAGTCTTTTCAGCCTCAGCGCCGCCTGCTGCGCCGCCTGCTGCCGGACCTGCTGCTGCAACAACAGCAGTAACGCCAAACTCTTCCTGGATTGCCTCGACCAGCTCAGCCAGCTCGAGAACGGAGAGTGCCTTGATATCTTCGATAAACTTCATTGTCTTTTCGGAAGCCATGATAATTCTCCTTTTCAAAAATAAAAATTGATTTGGGTTCAGGCAGCCTTATAATCAGGCAGCCTCTTCGTTCTTCTTGTCCACGAGAGCCTGCAGCGTTGCAGCGAGCTTCTGCATCGGGCCCTGAAGGGAACCGACGAGCTGTGCAAGCAGGACGTCCTTGGACGGGATCTTGGAGAGTGCCTTGACGCCGTCAGCATCATAGAACTCACCGTCAACGAAACCAGCCTTCAGGCTGAACTTTCCGTTGGACTTCTCAGCGAAATCGCCGAGGATGCGGGCTGCGACAGTCTGATCGCCTTCGCAGGTTGCGATTGCGGTCGTACCTTCGAGAATGCTGTCAAACTGCTCGAAGCCGATGTTGTGCATAGCAAGGCGGATCAGGGTGTTCTTCTGAACGGAGTAGCTGACGCCTGCCTCACGGAGCTCTTTACGGAGCTTGGTATCGTCCTCAACGGTGATACCCTTGTAGTCCACGAGCACGCATGCAGCAGCATTCTTGAGCTGTTCGGTCAGAGCGTTGACCTTCTCCTGCTTTGCCTGCAAAACCTTTTCACTAGGCATGTTTTTTCACCTCCGGTTTTGTGATCGGCTGAACAAGCTACGAACGGAGGCATATAAAAAAGCCTCTCCCGAAACATCGGAGAGGCGGAGTTCACGTATCATACGGGAACGACCGGCACTCCTCGGCTGGACTTCTGCGCACAGGGCGCTGCCGGCTGTCTGTGGAATACGGGATTCGTATGTTTTATTCAAGCCTATTTATTATAACATATCAGATTTGATTTGTCAAGCCTTTTTTGAAATTTTTTCGGATTAAAAGCCGGAGACGGAGCCTGCCGCATTGCAGCAGACTCCGTTCCGCGCCCCTCTCTTTCCATGTGCCGGATGATGTCGTTATAATTATCATACAGCGGAAATATGAGGAAAATGTGAAAAAATTACGGAAGCAAAATGAAATCATACCTTGGTTTCCAGCATTCCCAGCAGCACGGCCATATCCTGCATATCCAGGAGCTCATCGCCGTTCAGATCGGCCGCATCAAACGGAACCAGCTCCGGATCAAGGCCGTTATGCTCTGCAAGAATTGCAATCAGAACCGGGATATCCGCGGCGGAGCATTTGCCGTCGCCGTTGAGATCGCCCTGCACCGGCTTCTGCTCCGGCGCTGCGGCCTGCTGATAAATGAAGCCGTATTTTGCAGCATAATCCGCGGCAGCACAGCCGTCATAGCCGATGATAACAGTCTCCTCCGGCAGATCGGCAAAGAGCGATTCCGGCACAAATGTCACCGGGATGCCTTCAACCTCCGGCAGAAGCGTCCGGCCTTCGCGCTTGGATTTCAGCACTTCATACGCCTCGGCATAATCGCCGTTCTGCGAGATGCGGTAACCGAAGCCGCCATCCTCATCGCGCACCATTTTCAGGAACTCGCTGCCGGTATCGTGCAGCAGCATATTGAAGGTCTGATTGCGGCTGGAAATATCCGTTGCAGAAATGACGAAATAGACGGTCTCCCCTGCCTTCATCGGGACTGTCATGTCTTCGGTGGACTTGAAGAAAATGCTTTGCAGGAAATTGCCCGCGCCGTCATAGCACTGCACCGTCAGCTTGCACATCGTGTCAATGAAGCCGACATTCAGCTCGGTATCAATACCGGATGTATAACTGTAGACAACATACTGCTGCTCCTTCTTATTGACCGAATAGGTCTCATCCAGCGCGAGCGGTACCGGATTGAAGAAATCTGCCTCAAACAGATTCTCCGGAATAATCTCAAACTCCACATCATAATTGCCGAAATAGCTGCCCATACCGGTATAATTGATCGTTGCCGTGCCGATATTGACATCATCCGCCGTATAGCGCAGACGGTAATCCTTGCCTTCCACGAGCACATAGTCGCCGTCTTTAAATGTCACATTCGGGGTAATCTGTTCGCCGGTCCAGTAATGCGGCTCCGCTGTGATCTCGCATTCCGAGAGCAGCTTGAGCTTTGTTTCCAGGCGGAAATTGATCGTACCCTCACGCGCCGTGCCGTTGAATTTCACCATGAGGAAGCGTTCTTCTCCGGCAGGGACATCGAACTTCACGGACTTGGTGCCGTTGCCGTAATCCTGCTGAAGCATCTCCCCTTCCGGCGAGAAAACGCGCAGCACGATATCCGATACATCCGAGGTACAGAGGACATATTCCATATCCGTTTCCGGTTTGACGCGGTAGACCGCAAGGCGATCCTGCTTCGTGACGCTGACGCTGTGTGAACCGACTTCCAGTATCGGTGCATCCGCAGGCAGATCAACATAAATCTCGAAGCTGCCCTCCTGATAGCCGTATGTCCGTTCCGTCGGATACAGCGAGAATGCAACCTCGCCGATCATGATATTGCTGTCCTTATAGAAGATGCGGTAATCGCGGCTTGGCTGAAGCTCCGTGCCGTCCGGCGCGATCAGCTGCACCGGAAGCGGAACCTCGCTGCCGGTATAGGGCTGATTCGTAATTTTCACCTCTGCATCCGTGACGGAATACGGGATCAGCACCGAGAATTTTGCCTTTGACGCGGCCTCCGGATTCTCCCGGGATACCGCAATCAGATAGGTGCCGTTTGTCAGGAGATAGTCATTCGCCTCGCCGTTCATGGGCGTGATTCTTGCACAGGACTGTGTCTTTTCGTTATAGCGATAGAGCGTGTACTGCATCGTGTTGCCTGAAACCCGCTGATTCAGGACACGATAGCGGATCGTTTCATTCTCGGTCTTGCCGCCGTCCACGGTAAACCAGAGATTCGTCACGCGCTGTTCTGCACAGGTTACCTCTACCGGCGTATCCAGCGTGAGCATTTCCTCCGCAAGCTCCGGCGACTCATACAGAATCTCGAATTTCCTTGAGACACTGCCGTAATACTTGCCCATGCCGACGAGCGTGACCTCTGCAAGACCCGGGATATCGCTGCGGGACTCAAAACGCTGATAATCCACACCCTCGGTCAGCATTGTCTCTCCGATCCGCGCCCGGATCTTCGGAACATAATGCTCACCCGGCTCATAGCTCGCAAGGAAACTGCCCGTGACAGTCGCCTGACGAAGATCATATTCCTCCTCGGAAATCACAAGCGCATATTCCGCGCCCGCCGAACCGGAGCATACAAAATAATAGGTCTGACCGGCATTCAGCATAACGGTCGAGTTGAAATAAGAACCCGTGATATTGGAATAATCATTATACGCAAATACCGTATCATCATGCTCAGGGGTATCTGCAATCCAGCATTTTGTACGAATCTTCACGTATTTCGTGCCGTTCGGGAAGCGCCCGAGGCGGTCATACGTCATCTGCTCTTCCGCATAACCCGCCACGCTGTTTGCATAGAAACGGTATTTGCCGCTCTTAGCAGGCGTGAAGATGTAGACCGCTTCTTCTTTCTCATAAGCAATCGACACCGGAATCGGTGTGTCGGCCGGAATCTTCTCATAGACTGTGACGGTCGTTTCACAGCAGCCGCAGCAGCCGCCGATGCCGTAGGCCATAATCCGGATCTCCTGATTGTGCGGATAGAACCGGAGCACGTAATCTTCATTTTCCTTGAGCTTTGTGCCGTCCGGCAGACAGACAACCACATCCGGCTGATAACCGGAATTGAAATCGCGTGTACGCTGAAGCGTCACCTTGAGCTCGCATTCGGAAAGATTGATGCCGGACTGTTCTGTGTCGGTCAGGAAGAGCGCATAATCGTTATTCCAGAGCGCTTCTGTACGCAGATAATACTGCTGCCCTGCTTCCAGCTTCGCTTCGACCGTTTCACCGCCTGTGATCCGGCTTTGCAGCGTACCGATCGGCTGACCGGTCGCATCAGACAGCACACCGGATGCAGCAGCTGCTCCGGATGCAGCGATCCGGTATGTGCCGGATTTCTCAACGGTTACGCTCCATGTCTCTGCACCGGCGGATTCCGGCTCGCAGAACTGATTCAGCGCAAGCGCCGGGAATTCTTTCTGCACTTTGACCGTCACCGCAACCGTCACCTGCTCGGTCTTGCCCGCAGCATCGGTTATCACGCAGCGATAAGTCTGCGTACCGGCTTTGGATGTATCCGGGCAGTATTCCGGCGCCGCCGCACCCTTGATCGCTGTCTGCTTTTCGCCGTCAACAAGATACCATTGATATTTCAGCGCATTGCCGCACGCCGACACACGCAGCGCAGCGGATTCATGCTGTGCAAGCTCCAGCTTTTCAGGCGTATGGCGCATGACAAGCGGCTCATCACAGAAACGCATCTCCGCCGCAAGCTTAACAGCCGGAATCTCCGCCTCTGCAACAATCCATGCCGCCTGATAAAATGCATTCGCCTCTGCCGACTGCAAGTTCTTCGTCAGATAGACCGCATGGACACCGGTCAGCGCATTCTTCTCGATTGTCTCCGCCTGCTCCAGCAGCACACAGTCAATCTGCGCATCTGCAAATGCAGAATCCGTTACGATTTTCAGCTTCGGGAATGCAAGCGTACCGGCCGCCGCACCGGCAAAGGAACGGTAATTGAGCGATTCCAGCGATGCAAAATTGATCGTATCATAGCCGTCACCGATCAGGAAATCTGCAAATGCACCGGTCGCGACATAAGTGATCTTTGCATAATCCAGCCCCGTCGGCACGACCATTCTGCCGGTTTGCGCCGCAAGCGCACTGCGCCCGATCTTCGTAACGCCGGGCAGATTCAGCTGCCGCAATCCGGCGCAATGATAGAATGTGCTTTCCGGCAGCGTCGTAATCTTCTCCGGAAACATGACACATCGCAGCAGCGAACATTCGCAGAATGCACCGTTTCCGAGCGTTTCCAGCGCAGGCAGACGGACATCGCCTTCCCATGCGGCACAATTCTCAAATGCATAATTGCCGATTGCCGTCACATCCTGCCAGTTGATTTCCGGCAGCGTCAGCTGTGCACAATTCCGGAATGCACGGACGCCGATCGCCGTCACATGCGGCAGCGATACGGTTTTCAGAGATTCACAGTCTTCAAACGTCTGCGCGGAAAGCGATGTCAGCCCTTCCAGCGTCAGCTCCGTTAAGCCGGTACATTCGCGGAATGCACATTCACCGACTGTTTCAATATCGTCGGAGAACAATGCGCTTTGCAGCACGGGACAGCTTTCAAATGCACTCTTTCCGATTTTCGTTACACCGGTTGCATAAATCCGGCGGAGCTCCGTACATTTTGCAAATGCGCCGTCCCCGATCGTCTGAACAGAAGAAGGCAGCTGAATCTCCTCGGCGAAATGATTGCCCGCAAAGGCATTCTCTGCAATCGCCTGCACTTTCTTGCCGTCGATCTGATCCGGCACATAGACCTTTGTCCGGATGCCGCGGTATGCGAGCAGGACGCCGTCCTTCGCAATATATGCGTTGCTGACATCCTTGCCGTCGATTGTATAGACAGCCTCGGCCGCCGTGCTGCTGATCCAGCCCTTGCGCACGACCGTTGCCAGAATCCGCGTTGTTTCATCAACCGGAACCGGCTTCTCATAGAGTGTACCGTTTTCCGGTGTCGGCGCGGTGCCGTCCGTTGTATAATAGATCTGCGCATCTTCCAGATCCGTCGTAATCTCAACCGCAAGCGAATGGCCGTAATTGCCAGATTCTTCGGAGAATTCCGGCACAGGACAGATGCCGTCATCCCAGCGGAAATGCTCCATATTGACAAAGCCCCAGGCGAAATCTTCATCAAAGCCCTCGGGTCCTAAGTCCTTTGCATTCACACGCAGCAGCGCTTCGGCACGCTTCGGTGTTATGGTTTTGTCATAGCTCCGCAGCAGCGCACAGCAGGCCGATACATGCGGTGTCGCCATACTCGTGCCGTTCTGCGGCTCCTTGCGCTCATCATTGCCGAGCACATAGCTGACAATGCCGAAGCCCGGCGCGACGACATCGACCGAATCGCCGTAATTGGAGAATGCTGCGCGCTCCATATCCTTATTCACCGCACCGACCGTGATGCAGCTGTCGATGCTGCCCGGATAATAATATCCTGCGTCATCGCCGTTGTTGCCGGATGCCGCACAGCAGATGATGCCGTTTTCATCCGCGATTGTCATTGCTTCGATCTCCAGCGGGCTGACGCCCAGGCCGCCGAAGCTCATATTGACGATATCCGCTTTCTGCTCCAGCGCATACATCAGGCCGAGATAGATCTGCTCATCGGAAGCGCTGCCGGCCTCATCAAAGACCTTGATCGGCAGGATTTTGACGTTATTCGGCGTCATTTCGCAGATCGTTCCGGTGACATGCGTGCCGTGATTCAGGTCGTCATCGACCGAATCATCGCCGGAATCGGAGATGTTGATGCCGCCGTCCAGAATTCTGCCGTTAAACAGCTTCGGCGCTCGGTTGATGCCCGTATCAATGACAGCAACTGTCACTTCCGGCAGCACCTCGGCATCGAGATACTCCGCAATAAACGCCTCTGTGCCGATCATCGGGACGCCCCAGGAATTGTAAATGCCGCTTTCAACATCCGCGACAGTCGCCTCGACCTCGGCCTGCGATTCCGCAAGCACCTTTGCATCGAGCGTGATGCGGTGCGAGGGCTGTACATATTCCACTTCAGGGTCTGCAAGATAGGCCTGATAGGCGCTGTATGCCGCCGCAGAATCCGCATATTGCAGAATATGCAGCCCGTTGTATCCCTCGGCCGCCGAATCCGCACCGTGTGTGTTGATTTTTCCGGGTGCCTTGACAATCAGGCGCGCCGTCTGGAATTCATTGGTGATCGTCGTCTGACTGCCGTGTGTTTCCGTCTTGTAGCCCCATTCTGCGGCTGCATCTTCAAAGGATTCCCAGCCTGTGCGCGCATCCGTCCGGAGCATCAGTTCTCCGTTCCGGATTTGCAGATCGCCGCAGCGTGTCTGTGCTTCGCCGCCGTCTGCGGAAAGCGTCCCGGCATCCGCATCATAGACAATTTTATCATAGAAATCGCGGGATGCATCCGTCTGCGTCACCGTCCGCACAGCGCCGGAGAATTCGTCCAGCGAACAGGGCTGCATCACCGCTGCCGCCGCCGAAAGCACAGGAATCTGCGGCAGCAATGCCTGAAGCGCAACCGCCGCCGCAAGCCCCATGCCACATATGCGTTTTTTGTTCATATCCATCTCTCCCCGAATTTACCGTTCCATCGTTTCCGTCCAGCTCCGGATGCGCGCTTTCATCTCATCCACGGCCAGTATGCCGTATGCAAAGCCCTTGCGCACCAGTTCTGCCGGTACATATTCATCATATTTTTCAAAAAGCGGAATCTCATCCGGATAAACCAGATCCATCGGATCAAATTCTTCCCCGGCCGCTTCTGAGACGATCCGGAAAAACTCCGCCTTGCTGACCTTCATCTTAAATGTCAGGAAATACGGCCTGGACGGCGAAAGTCCCGAAAGGAACAGCCGCTGCGCACATTTCACCTTCAGGAAACGCTCCATTGCCAGAAACGCATAGCTGCCGAGCCACGGAAACAGCGCCCACATCTCCCCGCCGAGACAGATCAGCGGCTCCTGCAATAATCCGGAATTTGCCGCCGTATGCCGCGCCTGCTCCAGCCGCGCAACTGCGTTTTTCATCAGATAGGGATACTGCTGATTCTCTTGCAGCACCTTGTGCATCCGTTCGAGAATCTTCGTCTGGATGTCGCCCGGACAGTCCCCGAAATAGGCCGGGACCTTGCCCTTGACCATGGTACAGTAGACGACATGGCGGTCGAAATCGACCTCATCCACGACCCAGACATGGCCGGCAATCGCAATCTTTTCCCCGGAAGGCGGCGGCTGGACAATCGTGCCGATCTCCTGCGATTCGGAACGGACCGTAAATTCCTCGCTGTCCTGAAAAACCGCGTAGAATTTATAGTTATTGATGACGCGCTCGCCGGCGAGACCTGCGATCAGGCCGCCGCGCTCCGTCCGCTGAATATGATCCTTTTCGATCAGATGCCGCAGCAGCGTGCGGTAATCATCCTGCGTGATGCGGTGAAACGGCTGCAATTTCAGTACCCTGCCCGCCAGCTGTGCCGGTGTCATTTCGCCGTTCGCGGCCAATGTGCTCATCGTCTGATGATAGAGCAGGCTGAAGGGCAGACGATCCAGCTTCGGCGGCTCCACCCAATGCTCCTCGGCATAGAGCTGCACGAGTGCAATGCCCTGCAGCAGCTTCCACGGCACCGTTGAAGGCAGCATGGCGCGCGCCTCCGGCTCCTCCTCGCGCATTACGAACCACATCTCCGGCGGCAATCCGCGGCGGCCTGTGCGCCCCATGCGCTGCAAAAATGAGGATACCGTAAACGGCGCATCCAGCTGAAAAGCACGCTCCAGCTTGCCGATATCAATGCCGAGTTCGAGTGTCGCAGTCGTGACGGTCGTCAGAACCTGCTCTTCATCCTTCATGACGGCCTCTGCCGTTTCGCGGAACGATGCCGAGAGATTGCCGTGATGAATCAGGAATCTGTCCGGCTCATGATTCCACTCGCAATACTGCCGCAGCGAAGTTGTCACCGCCTCGCACTCCTCACGCGAATTGACAAAAACCAGACATTTCTTCCCCCGCGTATGCGAAAAGATATAGCCGTATGCGGGATCTGCATGGTTCGGCGCGGGATCGGTCTCCTGCTCCAGCGGTTCGGGCGCATCGACTTCCTTGCCCTCCGCCGCCTGCGTATCCATGGCATAGAAATGCTCCATGGAAAGCCGCCAGGTCGATTTCTGCGCCGCGATCTGCGGAATAATCGTATTCCGGCCGGAGCCTGTTCCGAGATATTCCGCGGTCTGTTCGATATCGCCGATCGTCGCGGAAAGTCCGATTCTGCGCGGTTTTGCACCGGAGAGATCCGAGAGCCGTTCGATCAGACAGAGCGTCTGGCCGCCTCTGTCGCCGCGCAGAAGCGAATGCACCTCATCTATGATGACAAAGCGCAGATCGCGGAACAGCGCCGGAATCATTGCGTGCTTATGGAGCATCAGCGCTTCCAGCGACTCCGGCGTGATCTGCAAAATGCCGGACGGCTTTTTCAGCAGCTTCGCCTTCTGCGACTGTCCGACATCGCCGTGCCAGCGCCAGACCTTGATATCCGCAGGTTCGCAGAGCTCCGTCATGCGGCTGAACTGATCGTTGATCAGCGCCTTCAGCGGGGCAATGTAGATCGCGCCGACCGACTGCGGCGGGTTCTCCTCCAGCAGCGTCAGCACGGGGAAAAATGCCGCCTCGGTTTTGCCGGATGCGGTCGAAGCCGAGATCAGGACATTATCCTCGGTATTGAAGATCGCATCCGCGGCCGCAACCTGCACCGCCCGGAGCTTCTCCCAGCCGGAGCGGTAAATATATTCCTGAATAAAAGGGGCATAGCGTTCAAATGCGTCCATGCGCACAGTCCCTCCGTTCATTTTATGATAAACGATAAATTTTTATCGGTAAATTGCATAAAGGTGCCTGCCAATCCGTCATGCCGGATTGTGCAAACATATAATATTTATCGTTTATCGTTAAATTCTAGTTGACAAACGTTAATTTTTGTGCTATACTGCAAGCACGGAGAGAAAAACTCCGGCGACAATGACATCACATTTCAAGGAGGCATACTATGGAAAAAAATCATGACGCAAACAAGCGGCAAACCACTGAACAAATTTGCAGATCAAGCCGCATCGCGATGTTCATTGCAGTCCTCATCCTGATCGGGCAGATCAGCACTTTTGTGCTGAAGCTCATCGCCGCGGCACATGTATCGAAAGAACTGGATAACCAGTCTATGCTCGGGTATCTGACTTACATCTCGTACCGCCCGATCCCGCTTCTGATCCTCAATCATCTGCTTCTGATCGGGACAACGACCCTGCTGATCCGGATCCTCAAGGATATCAGCAAAAGCGGGCTCCCCTTTACCGGTATCAACGCGCGCCGACTGACGATTGCAGGCATCCTGACTGCCGCTCTCACGCTGCTCTCTCCCGTTTACCTGCTCGTGCAGGAGGTTTTTTACAGCGGCTTTTCCAATCCGGAAGTCTTTACCCAGTTCTTCCGCCCCAATAATCTGAACTATGTACATCTCAGCTTCTGCTTTCTGCTGCTGTTTCTTTCCGTTGTCGTCCGCTACGGTGCGGTATTGCAGCAGGAATCCGACGAGACACTTTAAACTGACAGGAGGGATCATCTATGGCACAATCTGCAACAGATCAAACAACAAAAATCATCCGGAAGCTCAGACGCTTCAGCATCGTAATCAGTATCTTCTATCTCCTGCTTGCGGCCTTGCATCTGCTCAGCGGCACTGAACTGCTCATATCAGGCGGCTTTCCGTCGGATGCGGGCGGCCGTTCCTGGATCATCGGCAAGATCATTTCTTATGCGCTCCTGATGATCATATCGGTACTTGCCGCGCTGCTGTTTTTCCGGATCTCCAAAGAAGGAAAACCATTCCGCGAAAACCATGTCAAAATGGTCCGCATCATCGGCGTGATGTGTTTCATTCTCGCCGCTGCACCGGTACTGACCGGCTTTCTGCAAGCAGTCCCTTCCGTCACAGTATCTGCCGGCGCAGCACCTTCCGGCGCTTCGCTTATAACGGATGTCATGATGCAGGTTGATCTGACACCGATTCTGGAAGGCTTTCTGATGCTCTTTATCGCACAGATCCTGCACTACGGCTCAATGCTTCAACTGGAATCTGACGAAACCCTCTGACTATGATAAAAGGAGAATCCCATATGAAAGAACAAGCTATGAGCAAAAATACTGCAATCGAAAAACTGAAAAGCGGCAGCGTCGGAATCGGCGTACTCTGCATCATCGTTGCACTCTTCAACCTGATGATTATCCTTGCCAATTCTGTCCGCAGCGGGCTGTTTACAAGCAATGTTTTTACGGTCGAACGGTATGCGGCAATCCGGCAGCTGATCTCATCCGGCATTCTCACCGTCATCATGATCCTCGCTGCGCTCATGTTCTTCCGCATTTTCAAAGACGGCATCCCGTTTACTGCGAAGAACTTCCGCACAGTCCGCATCATCGGCATTTTGTTTCTTGTGAATGCCGTGATCCCTTCGGTCAGCGCGGCCGGTTTGCTCGGTACATTCAGAGGCATCGGCGGAATCGTCAATCCCTCTGCACTTGTCGAAGGTCTGCTCTTCCTGTTCATTGCGCATATGGTTCGCTACGGCGCAATGCTCCAGCAGGAATCCGATGAAACGCTTTGAAAAAGGAGGTACTTCCCATGAAAAAGGCACTCTCAGGAAAAACAGGTGTTGTATTGCTGCTTCGGATTTGCAGCGTCTTTCTGACGCTTTTGATGCTGTATAACGGCATCTGCAACCTGTTGAACATGTCAAACCTTGATCAGTTTGATATTCAGACATCTCATGCATTTGCTGTAGAAATGCTGCTGTCCGGGCTGGTGCTTCTGGGCGGCGCCGCAGTATTTGGCATTATCGCGTACACCGGCAAGCCGTTTTCCCGGCTGCTGAGCATGATGACCGGTATCTGCGGAATTATGCTGATACTGCTCGTACTGCTTCCGCCGCTGGTCCGGCAGCTTGTCTCCGGCGGTATCGTAAATTCTTTTTCTGAGATTCTTGGTAATCTCGGAGATGATGTCTCGATTATCGGGGTGCTGACACTGATGCTTGCGCTGGTTATGCGCTACGGCGCAATGCTCCAGCAGGAATCCGATGAAACGCTCTGAGGTGCATCATGCTGAACAAAATCCGCAGGCTGATACTGCGCATAGGTCTTGTGATTCTCACGCTTCTGCTGCTGTTTGCGGCATTCATCGCGACGCTCTGCGGCTATAACCGGCATATGCTCGCCAAAGAATCCGCCCTCATTCAGCATCAGGGGCAATATGTGGAGATCGACGGCGCAAACATGAATATTTACACCGAGGGCAGCGGCGATCAGACACTCGTCTTTATGGCGGGCGCAAATACGCCTGCTGTGATCTACGATTTCAAGCCGCTTTTCAGCCTGCTGTCCGATACGTACCGGATTGCCGTGATCGAGAAATTCGGCTACGGCTACAGCGATGACATCTCCGGCGAACGCACACTCAGCACCATCCTGCGGCAGGATCGCGAAGCACTTGAAAAAGCCGGAATCCCTGCGCCGTATATCCTCTGTCCGCATTCTGCATCGGGACTGGAAGCGATCCGCTGGGCACAGCTTTATCCGGATGAGGTCACGGCGATCATCGGGCTGGATATGGCTGTTCCGGAGCAGTTTGACATGCAGGTCGGTGACATCCGTCAGGCACAGACGCAGACACCGGAAGAAGCAGAATCTGAAAATGCGCTCTTCAATTTCTGGCTGTATGATATGGGTGCATACAGACTGTTCCGGTTTGCATCCGTCTTTCCTGCATCCGAAAGCCCCCGGCTGACTGACGCGGAACAGGCAGAATACAAAGCGATCACCTATCATTGGTACAGCCGGTTTTATCAGACTGCTATGGCACGCGAAGGCATCCTGACAGACGCACAGCGCAGCGACATGACCGCGCTGCATGATGCACCGGAACCGGATGTGCCGACGCTGCTCTTTGTCTCCGATGATGCTGAGATGTTCTCCAAAATGCTCGGGGAAAACGGGCTGCAAAAATGGAAAACGATCCACGAAAACTATGCGGCCGGGCTGACAAACGCAAGGCTCGTGCAGCTGCAATGCGGACACTACGTTCATGCGGAAGAACCGGATGCAGTCAGCGCTGAAATCCGCAATTATCTCAATGAAGTGCTGTGAGGTGCGATATGGCAATCATATTACGTCTGGACCGCGTCATGGCGGACCGGAAAATGAGTCTCAATGAACTGAGCGAAAAGGTCGGCGTCAGCAACGTCAATCTCTCCAAAATCAAAACCGGAAAGGTCAGCGCGATCCGCTTCTCAACGCTCAATGCGATCTGCCTTGCGCTGCATTGCCAGCCCGGAGATATTCTGGAATTCACAGAAGATGAAGAAGCATAATCCGCGCTGCGCCTTGTTTGCACAATAGCATCTGCGAAAAGCATCCGATCTTCTGTTTTCCGAACCGCTTCCGGAAAGCTTTCGGTCAACGGAGGCGGGCACTGCCCACAAATTCTGATTTTCTTTATTTCGGCTGTGGAAACAATCAGAATCATATGCTCCACGAAACGCTTCCGGAAAGCTTTAGATCAATGGATGCGGGCACTGCCCGCTGCCCGCCTTCCATAATATATGACCGCAAATACGTGCAAAACGTTACACTTCAATTAAATAACGGCAGGGACCCGAATCAGACCCCTGCCGTTTTTCTTATTGCTTCGGCAGGAAGTCCTGCATGGTCACGAGAACACGGTCATGTCCCTCGGAATCCTGGGTGTACATCTCAACCTTGTCCATGGTGATCGGTGTTTTCGGCGAGGAAAGCTCACCGCTGCTGCTCATTTCCCGCTCGACCTTGAGGAAATCATCAACAACTTCCATACCCTCGGTCACCTTGCCGAATGCTGCATATCCGCCGTCCAGGAATGTGCAGGAATCATCATAGCAGATGAAGAACTGGCTCGATGCGCTGTTCGGATCATTTGCTCTCGCCATGGATACGACGCCGCGTGTATGCGAAAGATTATTCTCTACGCCGTTCTGCGAGAATTCGCCGTGAATGGTTCTCTGGCTGCCGCCCATGCCGGTACCGGTCGGGTCGCCGCCCTGTGCCATGAAGCCCTCAATGACGCGGTGGAAAATCAGGCCGTCATAGAAGCCCTCTTTGACCAGCTGCTCAAAGTTATCACAGGAGATCGGTGCGTATTCCGGATACAGCGTGATCACAAACTGCTTGTCTGTCAGCTCCACTTCGGATGCTGCATTCTGCTCTGCAACATCGCTTGCCGGATCGGTCTTCTGCGTATTTCCGCAGCCTGCCATACCGGTCATCATCAGCATCATAGCTGCCGTCAGCAGCGCTCTTTTTCTGATTCTCATGGTAAAAAACTCCTTTGGTATAATGAAAATATATGGATACGCGGTCTTCCGCGAATCTGGCTGATTAAGAAGTATCTCCGATGCATCGATAATGGGGACGCTGCCCCCATACCCCCGCTTAAGGGATGCTATCCCTTAAGAATCCCATTTTGCAATCGGATGAAAATACATGCGCACTTTCATTCTGCTGTTAATCGGATTCTAAAGAAATCTTTGGCGTGTTTTACAAGAGTCCGATTCACAGATCACAAAACAATCCCTGTTCGGCAGAACAAAACGACATTATACAGTAAACTCCGCATATTCATCTTCAACGGGTTCCTGCTCCTCTAAGGTCGTCGGCGCATAGGTAAAGCCGCCGTCGCCGCCAAGCAGACCTGCAACCGTGCTGCCCGGATGCTGCTGCATAATATCCAGCACCTCAATGAAATCGCGGATCACCTCGCGCGGCGTCAGATTGCTGTCGGCGCCGATCCTGCCGTATTCGATCTTGATGAAA
>CAMNFV010000063.1 GCA_946537515.1 uncultured Ruminococcus sp.
GCCGCATGTTTGCCGGAGGCAAACTGCGCAGTTTCGCTTTGCGAAACGTGGGGCGCTGCCCGCCGCTGTTCTGATGATGAATGTGAAAGGAGCATCCATATGAGCAAACGAAAAAAACGAATGGTCATCATACTGATCATTCTGACAGTCATCTACTTTCTGCTGATCGGTGCAAGCTACTTCTTCATCAAATTATTTATTGCACCTGCTTTTGAGCCGGGAGACAGCGTGACCGTCGCTTATCCTTACAGCAACGTGGCAATTCCCGATGATTTTGCGGAACACTCCGCGGCAGGCCTGAAGCTGTATGCACCGGATTTCCTTGATACGATATATGAAAGTACAATATACTGCAAATATCTCAATCTGGACGCTTCACAATGTGATCTTGAGATTATCGCAACTACCGAGATGAACGACGCAGCTGCGGAGCTGAAATGGATGCGGGAAGAAAATCCGCATCTGCTCGTAAAATGGCTCACCGGATGCGGATGGCTCACAAAGCTCGGCATGAAAATAATCGGCTACGAGATCCCGCAAAGCGATCATGAAATGATTTATCTGCTGGAGAAAATGGATCCGCTGGATTATAACAAATTTTCGCTGATCGAGACGTATGCAAATATGAAGCTGGTCATATTAAAATCGGTCATGATTCCTGCATTCATGGGTACAGGGTATGATAAGGAACACCCGCTGGAAACACCGCTGAATGTGGAAGAATGCGCGTATTTCCTGGAAGCGGATTCATGGAACGCGATCATTCATCAGAGGCGTTCAGATGGCGGCAGATATCAGCTGACAGCCACCTACTATCCGGATTCTGATGATGAGAAGGTCAGAACGCTGCTGGTGCAAAGCGATGATCCAAAACTTGCACAGACCGTCATCACATCCGCGCATCCTGCATAAAAGACACCTTCTCCGCCTTCCCTTTTGAAAAACAGGAAGCTCCCCGAAATGGAGAGCTTCCGTTTTTTTATTCTTTTCCGGGCGCATCTGCATCCTTCGGCGCTGCTTCTGTTTCCGCAGCTTCCGCATTCGGCACCTGCGCCGGCATGACAGTCTGTACATTCATCTGTGCATTCTTCTGCGCCTGTTCCTGATACCATGCCGCAGCGCGGGCGGCTCTTTTTTTCTTTATTGCCTTTCTGATCTGATTAAGCGGGATCAGAGCAATTCCGATCAACAGGAGATACGGCAGAATCCGGATGATAATGAACAGCAGGCCTTCGAGGAATTCCAGGAATCCCTGCCATGTTCTCGTTACGGTATTTTTAAATCTCTGACCGAATGTGTCGGTCTTTTCGATGACAGGTTCTTCGGTATATTCGCGCACCTCGTTGACAGTCAGGTTGATATAGGAATATGCAACATCGTTCTCGATATTGTTCATGCGCGTTTTGATCTTTGCGATCTCGACCTGGATATTTGTCAGCTCATTTTCAACCGAGATCGCCTCGCTCTCACTTTTCATATCCGCGAGAAGATCAATATAGCGCTTCTCCTTTGCTTCATAGATCGAGAGCGTGGTTTTCAGGTCGGAATATTCCGTGGTCAGATTCTGCACAGACGCATTTTTATTTCGCATATCACCGATCTTTTCAATGTCCTTGCAGAAATCATCATAGGATGCGCTCGGGATTCTGATTACGGTGCTGAGTGTCTTCCATTTCTGCTCTTCGGCATACTGCCATTTGGTTGTACTGCCGCCGTCAGAGTAATTCTCACGCTCAATGAAGCCCTTATATTTGTCGATAAGGTCATGGAGCTTGTCCACAGAATCTTCAAATTCCAGTACATCAAGGCCCATATCGCAGGAATAGACCAGCATCTGCGTATTGATCGCCTTGACATCCGCTTTCTTATAATCTGCGGCTTCGGCGTTTATGCTGTAATCGCTTTTGGCATCCTCTGCCTCCGCTTCATAGTATTCATCAGAATTATCCGCATAGGATTCTTCGGCCCGATAAGCATCAATGCCCATATCACCGCCCTGCGCAACGCTGTTTTCGTATTTGGCGCCGCAGGATGCAAGCAGGCACATTGCTGCAAGGACGGCTGCTGTCAGTTGTATTTTTTTCATTTTCGTATCCTCCTCAAAGTATTGTCCTTTCATCATTCACATATCATATCCGCAGATGCCGCGGTTTGCTTCGCATCATCTGCTTTCAATACTTATACGACAGAAGCGGAGAGAATCCTTATGATTTTTTTGAAAATTTTTCCGCAGCCTGCAAAACAATGAAAATACAGCCCATTCGGAATGCGCTTATCTCTTCGCGTTGATACGGTCGGCCTCTTCTTTGATGATCGAGCTGAATGTCTGCTCGTCGATCCCGCCGCTTTCCAGCGCTGCCTCGGACTCATCCGCAAACGCATCGAAAATCACCTGCTTATCCTCGAGCATTCCGGTGAGCTTTTCATCGACGGAATCCTCACAGAGCAGACGATACACCAGCACATTGCGCGTCTGACCCATGCGGTATGCGCGGGCAATCGCCTGATTCTCGATCGACGGCTTGAACTGCGGTTCGCAGAGAATCACAACGCTCGCAGACTGAATATTCAGCCCCGTACCGCCGGATTGAATCTGCGAGGCAAGAACCGCTCCCGCAGGTGCCTGATCGAACGCATCGACGATCTCCTGCCGCCGCTGCGGCGATACCGCGCCGCTGATCGGCTCCATGCAGCGCTCCCCGAGCAGCAGCGTCACCTTGCGGATCGTATCGAGGAAAAATGAAAAGACGATCACCTTGCGCCCGTCCGCAGCTGCTTCTTCTACAAGCTCCAGCAGCCGGTTCGCCTTTGAGGAATCCTTGATGTCGGGAACATTCCAGGAGACACGCCGCGCCTCGGTAAAGTTTCCGGCGAGCACCGCCTGCTCGTAGATCGCCTCCTCCGCCGGATTCATCGTACACCATTCGCGGTTCTCAATCAGATCCGGCAGTTCCGTCAGGACATCCTCACGCTTTCTGCGGTAATAGACCGGCGCGATGATCCGCCGGAACTGCGGCGCAGAGGAAAGATAGGTCATGCCGCGGATTTCCGAAGCAATTTCCGGCTGCAAAATCCGGATCAGCGCGACCATTTCATCGACCTTGTTTTCCAGCGCCGTACCGGTCATGAACAGCAGACGGTCCGCATGTCCGCTGATTTCCCTGACATTGATCGTGCGCTTTGCTTCCGGATTTTTGATGTAATGCGCTTCATCGACAACGAGCATTGCAAGCCGGAAGAGATCCGGCATTTTGCAGTAAGCGGTTGTTTCATAGGTCGTGACGGCAACGCCGCCGGTCTCGCACCACGCGAAGAATGCTTCCAGCCGCGTCGCGCCGTGAATCTTCACGACAGGCAGATCGCTCATCTTCCGGATTTCTCTGCACCAGTTCGTCAGGACACTCGCCGGACAGACCACCATGAAATGCGTACCGCCGGCATTTCTCAGCGATACCATTGCCGCGATCGCCTGCACGGTTTTGCCGAGTCCCATTTCATCGCCGAGCAGCACGTTCTGCTGATGCAGGATGTATTTCACGCCCCATTCCTGATAGCGGCGCAATTCACAGCGCAATCCTTGCGGATTGTAGATTTCAGACTGCACCTCATGCGCAAGCTCCTCGGGCAGACCGTACAGTGCATCGTCATTGCCGAGCACACCCGGATTGATTTCCTCGAGGATATTGATGAACTGAATGGAATTTGCGGTAAAATCATTCCATGCATCGGTGTTTGTGCAATTCAGAATTGTCTGGGTTTCGGCAGCGAGTGCCTCAGCATCCGCGCCGTACGGATCTTCGATTTTCAGATCGGTCAGGCGGCAGAAGGCTTCCATAGCCGCCTGCTTTTTGATTTTGGATGCGAAGAACCATTTGAGTTTTCCCTGAACGGTTTCCAGATCGGCAACCGCTGCCGTGATCTCCGTGCGGTGCGAATCGGCGAGCTGTCCGGCAGGCGAAACCAGCGGCTGCAACTGCCGGTATCGGCTGATAGCCGTTACAAGTGCAGAATTCTCCGGTGTCTGATTGTCGGTACTGAGCCGGATTTTGCAGCCCTGTCTGATCTTCGCGGACATTTCATTGACAATGCGCCGGATTGCATAGGCGGCATCCTCGCTGACGCCGTAAACAGCGGTCAATGCTTCAACGGTAGCAGGCACAAGATCAGCAATCGTATTGTAGCCGCTGTCATGCAGCGCCTTGAGACGGAATACGCGCGTGCCGCGGTTGTTGAGTTCCTCAACCGGGATATTCCGGAGAATGCCCTGAACACTCTGTTCAATCATCTGATCGGAATATGCTTTGATCACGTCGCGGCACCTTTGCATTGCAGCCGGCACGGCATCCAGCTGACGAAGCAGCTGCCGGTGTTCTTCGGTCAGCAGCTTTGCCGCTTTGACATCATATGGTCTTGCCATGAAATCCCCCTTTCCGATCCTGAAATCTTCATTGTCATATTATTTTTATTATATCATATTGCGCAGGAAAAAGCAAGGCGAAAGACGACCGGAACGGGATATTCGTTCATGAAAAGAAATTTTCGGTTTTCCTTGCGTTTTCGCAGATTATCATGTATAATGAAAATATCAGAACTGACATTCCGGCGCCGGAGAAGGAGGAATCATGATGCGCAAAAAAATGATCGCAGCTTTGATTGCTGCCCTGTTCACATGTGAAGCAATGGCATTCATTCCGGATGCGGCAAATGATACGCATCAGATTTATGTCTCGACTGCCGCAGAGCTGAAAACAGCACTCACGAACGTCCGCGCAGGAGATGAAATCATCCTCAAAAGCGGCGTTTATGAGGACGCGGCTTCCAGCGGGAAATGGCGCGTATTTGAAGCAGCGGCAAGCGGTACGCCGGATAATCATATCATCATCCGCAGCGAGGACCCGGCACATCCGGCAGAGCTCTGTGCCAATCAGCCGGAGAAAAAATGTGTCCTGTATATCACCGGTTCCTATTGGGAGATCCGCGATCTGAAAATCCGGAATGCGGCCAAGGGCATCTTCCTCGCCAAATCCGAACACAGCATCATATCGGACTGCGAGGTCTCGGAGATCGGGGATGAAGCCGTCCATATCATTGATGACAGCAGCTATAATCTCGTCGAAAACTGCTTCATCCATGATACCGGAACAGTCAATGCAAAATACGGCGAGGGCGTCTATATCGGGAGCGCAAAAAACGCAACGGAATATGGATTTGAATGCCATTACAATACCGTCCGCGGCTGCCGCTTCGGTCCGAATATCGCCGCAGACCATGTCGATATCAAAGAATATACGATCGGCAATCTTGTCGAATACTGCACATTTGACGGCACCGGCATCCAGGGCGAAAACGGCGGCAACAGCTTTGTTGAGATCAAGGGCAATGACGCGGTCATCCGGTACAATACCGGACACCGGAACGGCTGCGAAAAGCAGCTCTACGGCTTCGATCTGAGTCAGCAGCTGGAGGGCTGGGGGCAGAATGCAAAGATCTACGGCAACGAGCTCTATCTCGATACCGCGGACTGCTTTGTGGTCAAGGGCTGGAATTGCAGCGCTGAGGTGTTCAATAATCAGGTGGATCCGCCGGAATGCACCTGCGACGGAAACCGCGTGATGCAGGTCCTCGCCTATAAACTGCGCGGGGATGTCAACGAGGACGGACTCCGGAATGCAGAGGATGCCGCCTGCATGATGCAGATGCTTCTGACAAAAGAGATCCCGCATATCTCCGCGCAAAACGCCGATCTGAATGCGGACGGCATCCTGAACGCTGCCGATCTCACGCTGCTGAAACAGCTGCTCCTGCGCGGCGATGCAGATGAGAAAGCGGAGATTTCGTTTGCGTTTGTCAAAGAGGATGCAGGCAAATGGCGCATGACAGAGGGGCTGAGCGAGCGGTCGGTCACGCTCACCGTCGCCGCAGAGCCCGATTCCGAACTGGAACTTGCATGGGGCTGCTGGGATCCCAATGCGGAGAACGGCAGCGGCAAATGGCTCATGGAAAATCTCGGGAAAAATCCGACAGACAGCAGCGGCAACGTGCAGGTCACGGTAAAGCTTCCGCCCGATGCAAGAAGAATGGCGCTGGAGGTCTGGAGCTATACCAATGCATCCGGCAAGCTGGATATTGATACGGTAGAACTGGTCTCTGCCGTGACGCAGGCGAAATAAGAAAAGGCAGTCCTCTGCGCGGGGGCTGCCTTTTGTTTTTCTCTACGGAGCGTGGATTGACAAATCCCCCTGCATCTGCTATCATGGAGACAAATACATGCAGAGGTGATACCATGAACCAAAATAAAACCGGCGATCTGATCAAACGCTTCCGGACAGAACGCGGCCTGACACAGAAGCAGCTTGCAGCGCGCATCCATGTCAGCGATAAAGCGGTCTCAAAATGGGAGACCGGCAGCGGCTGCCCGGATATCTCGCTGCTGGCTGCACTTGCGGATTTTTTTGATACGGATATGCAGGTCCTGCTCAGCGGCGAAATCACACAAAAGGAAAGTGAGAAAGGCAATATGAAAAAGACAAAATTCTATGTATGCAAATCGTGCGGCAATATCATCACGGCGGCCTCGGAAGCAGCCGTGACCTGCTGCGGCACCCGGCTCTCCCCCATGGAACCGCGCAGAGCGGAAGCGGATGAGATGCTGAATCTTGAGGACATCGGCGGCGAATGGTATGTGTCGTCCGGGCACCCGATGACCAAGGAACATTTCATCGCATTTGCGGCCTATATCACCGACAGCAGCGTCATGATGTTCAGGCAGTATCCGGAATGGGACTTTCATTTCACCATGCCGATGTACCGCATGGGACGGCTTGTCTGGTACTGCACCGAATGCGGATTCTTATATCAGGATATCCGGCGGCGGTGAATCCTGCGCAAATCGCAGCAAAAATAAATGCGGCATCCTGATTATCTGTGCAGTACTCCGAAAGTTCACGGATGCGATTGACAATCCGAATGCTTTGTGCTATTATTTGAAACGGCGTTGCAGATATTGCTTCGGTTCGGAAAACAACAAATGCCGAATGATGCAGCGCACCCCGATATATTGCAGCTTCAGACAGTTTTTGCCTGCGGCAGGAGCAATGATTCCGCCCGTGAAAGCGGGCATCACTTTTGCACTCTAGTTAGCTATTGCTAATCGAAATAGAGTGATGTTTGAGGAGAAATATCAATGAAAAAATGAATGACATTTCCCCTTTTCCTGCCTGCCGTCCTTTCCGTCTGTGCGTGCGGCGGCAGAAATGCCGGCGAACTGATGAAGCGCTATCCGGCGGCGAATCTCACCGCAATCGACTATTCCCCGCTTTCCGTTGAAACGGCAGGTTCATCCCGCTGTTCAGGGGATTTTTCATCTCATGATGCACCGAACGATATGGAGCAAAAAGAAGTTGTCAAATCGGAGCATTCAGAACAGATCGGAGTAGAAAATTAAAATTCTATGTGATATAATATTGCTTGGCCTTGCGATGAGGCAAATTTTTTATGTATATGGTTAGCTTTTGCTAATCTATGGAGGTATCTATGAAAGGTAAGGATCTGATCAACATCGGCATTTTCTCGGCGATTTATTTTGTGATTGTTCTCATTGTGGCAATGCTCGGAACAATCCCGATTTTTCTGCCGATGCTGACCGTAATTGTCCCGATTCTCGGCGGCATTCCGTTTATGCTGTTCCTGACGAGAGTCAGGAAATTCGGCATGATCTGGATTATGAGCATCATCATGGGCATTCTGATGCTCCTGACAGGCATGAGCTGGCCGCCGCTCGCAATCTCTGCCGTCACCGGTCTGCTCGCAGAGCTCGTTTATAAAAACGGAAACTATCAGAGCGCTTCCAGGGCAGTCCTCACAAACGGCGTATTCAGCCTCTGGATCGGCGGAAACTATCTGCCGCTCTTTTTCGCCGCTGAAAAATACTGGTCTACCCGTCAGAATTTCGGCCAGGATTATATTGATGCCGTCACGAAGCTGATGCCGACCTGGATGTGCCCGGTCACATTTATCGCGGCATTCATCTGCGGCATCATCGGCGGACTGCTCGGCAAAGCGCTGATGAAAAAGCACTTTGAAAAGGCCGGTATTGCATGAATACGGATCTGTTTGAAGTATTTGACAAGACGGACTTCGGCTCAAATGTACACGAAGTCGCGGCGGAAGGCGAATGCAGAGTGCTGCGGCTGGATGATGCTTCCGGCGAAGGCTTTATGACCGTTTACCGGGTATTTGACGGCATCTATCTGATGTATAACGATTTTCATTTAAAATCGTGCATTTCAAAGTATCAGAATGCCGAAACGCTTCTCTGCATCGACCATTGCCGCGAGGGACGCATTGAACACGAGAATACACTCGGCCGCTACTACATGGAAGCAGGTGATCTGCGCATTGACCGCCGGGTGCATCATGAGGGCAAGGTCGATCTGCCGCTCTCGCATTATCACGGAATTACAATCGGATTTTTGCAGGATGCAGCGGAGCAATCGCTGAAGGCAGAGCTTCCCCTGCTCTCTGTCGATCTGGAAACGCTCGCCCGGACATTCTGCCCGGACAACAAGGAATTTCTGCTCCGGACAAATGAGCCGCTGAATCTGCTGTTCTCGCAGCTCTATCATGCGCCGAAACAGATCCGGCTTCCGTATTATAAGGTGAAAATCGCGGAGCTCCTGCTCATGCTCTCAACGATCGACCCTGCTTTACATACAGAGCAGCGGCAGTATTTCCCGGCAAATCAGACGGATAAAATCAAGGAGATCCATGCGATCATTACGGGCAGTCTGGATAAGAGTTTCACGGTCGAAGCGCTTTCCGCACAGTCCGGTATTCCGCCCGCTTCTCTGCGAAAACTCTTCAAGGCAGTCTACGGCGCACCGATCTACCAGTACATCAAAAGCTATAAAATGAAGGCTGCCGCCGCAATGCTCATATCCGAGCGGAATCTCACCGTCGGGGAGATCGCATTGCGGCTCGGCTATGACAATGCATCCAAATTCTCCGCGGCGTTCCGGGATATCATGGGGGTCACGCCGCAAAACTATCGAACCAGACAAGGAGAATCATCATGATGAAAGACCAGAACGGCTCATTCGGCTGGCTGCTCAGTCAGTCGGGCGAGCGCAAAGGAAAATTTGTCGCAAGCGTGATTCTTGCGGCATTGAGTATGCTCTGCGGCATTGCGCCCTATTATTTCATCGCGGAAATCGTGAAGGCGCTGCTCAGCGGCAGCACGGACAAACGCGCCTATCTCATAAACTGCGCGCTGATTTTTATTCTGTGGCTGGGGCATTCGCTCTTCCACGCACTTTCCACAGCGAATTCGCATCTCGCGACCTTCCATACGCTTGCGGTCATCCGCAAAAAGGCACTCGATCAGCTGGCGAAAATGCCGCTCGGCGATGTCATCAGTCAGCCTTCCGGTGCGCTCAAAAGCACGATCGTTGAACGTATCGACAGCATTGAGACTACGCTTGCACATATTCTGCCGGAATTCACAACGGGCATCGGTGCGCCGATCATCATTCTGCTCTGCACCTTCTTCATCAGCTGGAAGCTCGGTCTTGCGGCGCTGATCACGATCCCGATCGGCGCAGTCTGCTATGCGCTGATGATGTTCGGCTACAAGGAGAACTATGCAAGAACCGTCCGTGCGACAAAAGCGCTCAACGCCGTCACGACCGAATACATCAACGGCATCGAGGTCATCAAGGTATTCGGCAAGGCACAGTCCAGCTATGAAAAATTTGCAGCTGCCGCGAAAGAGAGCGCTGCAAGCTTCGTAGACTGGATGCGGAAATGCAATGTCTATATGACCTTTGCAATGTGCATCATGCCGGCAACCATGCTCTCGGTCCTGCCGATCGGCGGCATCATGGCAATGCACGGCACAATCAGCACGGCGGATTTCATCACGGTCATCATCCTCACGGTCGGCCTGATCGAACCGCTGATCGGTGTCATGTCCTATTCCGATGATATCGCGCAGATGGATACCATTGTGACAGAAGTACGCAATATCATTGACGCGAAGGAAATGGTGCGGCCGGAGAAACTGACAAAGGCGCTGAACGGCGGTGACATCGAACTGCGCGACGTCCATTTCAGCTATTCGGAAACTGAAGTGCTCCACGGGATTTCCATGACAATCCGCAAGGGCGAATTTGTCGCGCTGGTCGGACCTTCCGGCAGCGGTAAATCCACGGTTGCAAGACTGATCGCGAGCCTCTGGGATGTCAGCAGCGGCAGCATTTCACTCGGCGGCGTGAACATCTGCGATATTCCCTCGGATGATTATAATCAGAAGATCGCATATGTTTCACAGGATAACTTCCTGTTTGACCTCTCGGTGCGCGAGAATATCCGGCTGGGAAATCAGAATGCAACTGACGCGGAAGTCGAAGAAGCCGCGAAAAAATGCGGCTGCCATGAGTTTATCACAGCACTTGAAAACGGCTATGATACAGTCGTCGGTACATCGGGCGGACATCTCTCCGGCGGTGAACGGCAGCGCATTGCGATCGCGAGAGCCATGCTGAAAAATGCGGAGATCATCATTCTCGATGAAGCGACCGCCTATACCGATCCCGAAAATGAAGCGCTGATCCAGCGCAGCGTTGCAAAGCTCGTTAAGGGCAAAACGCTGATCGTCATTGCACACAGACTCTCGACCGTCAAGAATGCCGACCGGCTCTATGTCATTCAGGACGGCATCATTGCCGAACAGGGTACACACGAGGAACTGCTCAAAAACGACGGCCTCTACAGCACGATGTGGGCGGCACATATTTCTGCAAAGGACGGTGAGGACAATGTTTGAAATCCTGAAAAGATTTTTTCAATTCTGTGAAGAGGACGACAGAAAACGGTTCTATACCTCGATTGTTCTGGGGCTGCTGCAAGCTGTCTTTGAGGCGCTGAAAATCCCGGCGATTGCCTGCATGACAAAGGCCCTGCTGGAAGGCAATGTCAGCGCAAAAACCTGCCTGACCTGCCTTTGCATCATGCTCATCAGCGTCATCGGCTCCGGTATCTTCAAGTCAAAGGCGACCATGCTTCAGACAGAGGGCGGCTACAATACCTGCGCACAAAAGCGGATGCGGCTTGCAGAGCATCTGCGCTATCTGCCGATGGGCTATTACAATGAAAACAGCCTCGGCCGCATCATGTCCGTAACGACAAATACGATGCAGAATCTTGAAAATGTCGCAACGCGCGTGGTCATGATCGTCTGCTCCGGCCTGCTGACAACGGCCGTCATCACGGCAATGATCCTGTTCTTTGACTGGCGGATCGGTCTGATCCTCTGCTGCGGCCTGATTGTCTTTTTTGCCGTCAACAGCGGAATGATGAAGGTCTCCGCCGGTATGGCAAAGCAGAAGCTGGAAAAGGATTCCGCGCTGGTCGAAAAGGTCATCGAGTATATTCAGGGCATCTTTGAAGTCAGAGCCTTCCGCCTGACCGGAGACAGAAGCCGCGATCTGAACAAGGCGATCGACGAAAATGAACACGCAAATTCCGCAATGGAGCTCAAGCTCATTCCTTTCATGACGCTGCAAACCTTCTGGCTCAAGGCCGTCGGTACGGTCATTGTGCTGGCATCGGTGCTGATGCATATTTCCGGCAGCATGGATCTGCTCACGACGATCATCATGATCATCAGCTCGTATCTGATCTATGCACAGCTCGATAATGCCGGCAAATATTCCGCGCTGCTGCGAACCGTTGAGGTCAGCGTACGCCAGGCACAGGAAATCCTTGCAACGCCGCAGATGGATATTTCCGGTGCCGACCTCACCCCTGCGCATTATGATATCAAAGCGGAAAATATCAGCTTTGCCTATGAAAAACGAAAGATCATTGACGGCGTTTCGCTGGAGATTCCCGAGCGGACGGCGACCGCAATCGTCGGCCCCTCGGGCGGCGGCAAAACAACGCTCACTTCTCTGCTCTCCCGCTTCTGGGATGTTGACAGCGGCAAGGTCACGCTCGACGGCAGGGATATCCGGGAATACAGCATGGATGCGCTGATGAAGAATTACAGCTTTGTATTCCAGCGCGTATATCTGTTTGCCGATACGATTGCGAATAACATCCGCTTCGGCCAGCCGGATGCCCCGATGGAGCGTGTAATCGAAGCGGCCAAAAAGGCCTGCTGCCATGACTTTATCATGCAGCTCCCGGACGGCTATGATACGCTGATCGGCGAGGGCGGCGCATCGCTCTCCGGCGGCGAAAAGCAGCGGATTTCAATCGCCCGCGCAATCATGAAGGATGCACCGGTCATCGTGCTCGATGAAGCAACTGCAAATGTCGATCCCGAAAATGAAGCGGAGCTCATGCAGGCGATCGAAGCGCTGACGAAAGAAAAAACAATTATCATGATCGCACACAGACTGAAAACCGTCCGCAATGCAGATCAGATTCTGGTGATCGACAGCGGTAAAATCACGCAGAGGGGAACGCATGATACGCTGATGCAGGAGAACGGCACCTACCGCAGCTTTGTGGAAAGCAGACGCGAAGCCGCTTCCTGGAGACTGTGATATGAACGGTCTGTTCTCAGCAGATATCGAAAACCGCGGGCTTGTCCTGGATCCCCGGACAAAGCTCGCGGTCACGCTGACACTTGTCATTTTTGCGCTCGGCAATGCAGGAAGCAATATTACCGCTGTCCGTTACGGCACAATCGCACTTTGCTTTCTGCCGATCGTGCTGCTCGTGACCGCAAAGCAATACCGGAAAGCTGCAATAGCGGGCGGCTTGTATATGCTGATCAAAGCGGCAGAGATTCTGCTTGTTCCGCAGCTCAAAGGGCCGGCGCTTAGCATGATCGGCGTGATCTGCCTGGTCTTTGTGCGGCTGATGCCCGGCCTGATCATGGGCTCATATATGCTCTCCTCAACAACAGTCAGCGAATTCATCGCCGCGATGCACCGGATGCACATGCCGCAGCAGATCACGATTCCGATGTCGGTCATGTTCCGCTTTTTTCCGACCGTTCTGGAAGAATTCGGCGCGATCAATACTGCAATGAAAATGCGCGATATCCGGATCGGCGGAAAACATGCGGGAAAAATCTTTGAATACCGCCTTGTGCCGCTGATGGTCTGCTCGGTGAATATCGGCAGCGAGCTCTCTGCGGCTGCGCTGACAAGAGGGCTCGGCACAAAGGTACAGCGCACCAACATCTGCAAGATCGGATTTCACTTGCAGGATGCAGTCGTGCTGATCCTTGCAGCGGCACTTTATGTACTGTGGATACTCGGAATGATCGGGGTGATACAATGAACCATGCAGCAGAACTCAAAAATGTGTCCTTCCGCTATGCGAACGGGGATGCCGGTGCGCTGAACGGGCTGGATCTCACAATCCGCCGCGGCGAATGCATCCTGCTCTGCGGCAGCTCCGGCTGCGGAAAAACAACCGTCACAAGGCTGCTGAACGGCCTGATTCCGCACTACTATGAAGGAACCCTCTCCGGCGATGTCACCGTCTGCGGGAGATCTGTCCGTGATACGGCAATCGAGGATCTGGCCGGAATCGTCGGGAGTGTATTCCAGAATCCGAGAAGTCAGTTTTTCTGTGTGGATACAACTGCTGAAATCGCATTCGGCTGCGAAAATATGGGCTTGCCGGAAGCAGAGATCCGCGGCCGCATCGACAAAACCGTAACGGATATGCACATCGAAAAGCTGCTTGACAGAAGCATTTTCAAGCTATCCGGCGGCGAGAAGCAGAAGATTGCCTGTGCCGGTGTTGCGGCGATGCTGCCGGAGCTGATCGTGCTCGATGAACCGACTTCCAATCTCGACCTCGACGCGATCTCCGAACTGCGCACGATTCTTGCGGCATGGAAAGCGCAGGGCAAAACAATCGTGATTGCAGAACACCGTCTGAACTGGCTGAACGGTCTCTGTGACAGAATCCTGCTGCTGGAAGAAGGCAGGATCTCCGGAGAATTCTCCGGCAGCGAATTCTATTCGCTCGATACACAGACGCACAATCAAATGGGACTCCGTGCCGCAGTCATCCGGAACAATTATCTGGAAAGCAGCATGGGTCTCTCTGCGATCAAACCGTTTGCATCAGACAGCACGATTACGCTGGAAGAATTCCGGTATCAGTACGGCAGGCAGAAGGTGCTTGATATCGACAAGCTCGTGCTTCCGAAGGGCTCTGTCACCGCAGTCGTCGGGCACAACGGCGCGGGCAAATCCACCTTTACCAGATGTCTCTGCGGACTGCAAAAGGGCTTTCGCGGCCGGGTGACTGCGGACGGCAGCGTATACCGCCCGAAGGATATGCAGCGTCTGTCTTATATGGTCATGCAGGATGTCAATCATCAGCTGTTTGCGGAGACCGTACTGGAAGAAGTCATGCTCGGCGCAGAGGATTCAGAGAAAGAGCAGGCGCTGCGCATTCTGGAAACGCTCGGAATCGCCGCATATCAGGAGCGGCATCCGATGTCTCTTTCCGGCGGTCAGAAGCAGCGTGTCGCGATCGCCTCGGCACTCCTGGCGGGCAAGAAGCTGCTTGTATTTGATGAGCCGACAAGCGGTCTGGATTTCAGGAGCATGGAATCGACGGCTTCACTTCTGCGCAAGCTGAACAAAGCGATCACCGTGCTGATCGTGACGCATGATATGGAGCTGATCGAGCGCTGCTGCACACATATCCTGCATATTGAAGCCGGCAGGGCCGACAGCCGTTGATCTA
>CAMNFV010000064.1 GCA_946537515.1 uncultured Ruminococcus sp.
TTTTCCCTTGCTGAAATCATTATAGCAGAAAGCGATTGTCATTTTCCAGTGTCAGAAATCAGTTTCTCACATGACAAATGTCATCGTCCGCGCCAGCGGACACCGCAATTTCTAATTTCTCATTTCTAATTTCTCATTTTCCTTTCAATTCTTGCGCTTTCCGTGAAAATGTGGTATAACCGGGCAGTGCCCGGCTCCGTTTTAACGCCCAGGAAGTGAAAGTCGGAATTATTTTTTCTCCTCCCATTGAACTTTTCGGTCTAATATGGTATAATGAGAAAAAATGAGAAGGAGGTGCAGCGTGGAAGGATTGCCTGAAAAGCTTGTCATTGCGTTAATCTGTGCAATCGGATTCTGCACCGCTGAAGGACTTGCCGTTCCGGTTGCGGCGCTGCTGATTACACTCTGCATCTCCGCGGTTATCATGCTGATTATGCAGGAGCACAGCAGAATCGCAGTGATTCTGATCGCTGCCGGTTCGGCAATCTGCTTGTTCTATCCGGTTGCACTCTGCGCAGTACCGCTGCTGCTCTATGATGCATTGCGGCTCAAAAAATGGTGGCTGATTCTGCCTGCTGTCCCGGCTGTACTGATACCGAACAGCGCGCTCGGAATCACACAGTATCTGGTGATTGCAGTCGGCATTGCAGCAGCGCTTCTGCTCTACCATAGGATCGGATTTCTGACAGGAGAGGTCGGGCATCTGAAAGCGCTGCGCGATTCCGTCACAGAGCGTAATCTGCATCTCACGGAACAGAATGAAAAAATGTCACAAATGCAGGATGCCGAAATCCGCCTCGCAACAATGAAAGAACGGAACCGCATCGCAAGAGAGATTCATGATAACGTCGGACATATGCTGACGCGGGCGCTGCTCCAGGCCGGTGCGCTGACCGTCATCAACCGTGATGAACAGATGCGCGAGCCGCTGCTGGGGCTCAAAGAGACCCTCGATACCGCAATGACCAGTATGCGCGAAAGCGTTCATACGCTGCATGACGATTCGATTGATCTGAAAAAGGTCATTGAGGACAGCATTGCGGCGGTGGATTCCAGATTCACGGTAAAGCTGGATTATGATATCAGCGAGCATACCCCCGGCAGCATCAGGCTGTGCATGGCCGGTGTCATCAAAGAGGGGCTCTCCAACGCAGTCAAACATTCCAGCGGAGACCGGATTCTGATGATTCTGCGGGAGCATCCGGCATTCTATCAGCTTGTGATCGAGGATAACGGCAAATGCAGCAGCCCGATCAAAGAGACCGGCATCGGGCTCAAAAATATGCAGGACAGAGTCAGCGGCGTCGGCGGACAGATCAGCTTTTCGCCCTCTGAAAACGGATTCCGGATTTTCGCCTCTGTACCAAAGGAGAAACTATGAAAATTGTAGTCATTGATGATGATAAACTGGTCGCGCTCTCGCTGAAAACGATCCTGGAAGCGACAGGCACAATCACGGTTGCGGCTATGGGCAGCAGCGGTGCGGATGCGATCGCGCTGTACAAGGAGATCAGGCCGGATGTCATGCTCATGGATATTCGCATGGAGGGCATGACAGGGCTGGAAGCCGGTGAACAGATCCTGAAGGATGCACCGGAGGCAAAGCTGCTCTATCTGACCACATTCTCCGATGATGAATACATCGTCAAAGCGCTGAATATGGGTGCAAAGGGCTATATCCTCAAGCAGGATTTTGAGGGCATTGCGCCCGCGCTGGAAGCTGTCATGCGCGGCCAGAGCGTCTTCGGTGAAAGGATCATCTCACGGCTGCCGGAGATGATGAAGCAGCAGGAAGAATTCGATTTTTCCGCACACGGCATCAGCGAAAAGGAACGCGAGATCATGGAGCTTGTCGCAGAGGGCCTGAGCAATAAGGAGATTGCCGCACGGCTCTATCTCAGCGAGGGAACCGTCCGGAATTATCTCAGTACGCTGCTGGATAAGCTCTCATTGCGTGACCGCACACAGCTCGCCATTTATTATTATACCGAGGTCAAAGGCTAAAATCTGCAAAAATGCATATGCAAAAAAGCACCGCTCAGAACACATTGTTTCTGAACGGTGCTGTTATATTATGCGGTTACGGTCTGATTGCGGCAGAAAGTTCGGTGCCGCCCCATTCCACAACTGCAAAACCCGTACGATCGAAAGAACTGAGCTGCTGCGGTGCGATCTCTACCGCATGATTCAGCGGCAGATACGCCATGAAAATCCGGCAGATGCTGTCCGGTTCCGGCGTGATATGCAGCTTTGCAGAATCAGTATAAGCCTTTCCCTGGAAGGTGATGATATTATACGGATTGTGCTCCATTCTCGGCAGCCAGTAGACGATAAATTCATTCATCTCCGATTCCGTCAGTCCCATTTCGGTGAGTGCGCCCTTGAGGAACTGTTCGGTATCGCTGCCTGCGACGCAGAAGCCCTGCAAGAGATCAAAGTTGTTGCTTGCATGGACACTGTCCCAGAAGAGATATCTGTGATGTGTGCCGTCTGCTTTGTTCGTCAGCATGCCGTCCGGCGATGCGGTCACATCCCAGCCGTTCTGATACTTCGGATAGGTTGTTGCAAGCTCGGATGTCGTCAGCTCCAGCTCAACATGGACATCGGTCTCCTGCTCGGGGTAGAGATAGATGACCGGTTTATCAAACGCCAATTCCGCGAACAGAATATTCGGCTCGTCGCTGTTGTCACACTTGGTCTTAATCCAGCCGCCGCTGACATAAACCCAGTCGTCATTGTCCTTGTTGTAGCCTCTTTCAATGAAGAACGAACCCTGTTTGAAGGTATCGACTACCATATAATCCGTGCCGGGGCCCGCGTAGAGATTCAGATTATCACCGATCACATAGAAACCGCTGTACTGTTCAGCGGGGGTATCCGGCTTCACGATCTCCGTGTGCTGCCGGAAATATTCCTTCTTCATCAGCGAGAGATCCGCTGCATTGAGCATGTTATCGCGGCAGAAATCGGCAGCGTTCCAGTCTTTGATGCTGACATCCTGCCCGAGCAGCAGCTTTGTCAGCAGGACAATATCCGCGAGCGTGAATTCATCCTTGCCGTTGAGATCGCCGCCCGGATGCCATTTCATTTTACAGATCAGGCGTGTCTGATACTGATCGGATCCTGCGCCCCAAAACTGCGCATCGCTGTAATAGCCGGCATTCGACTTCGGATAGTAAAAATAGTCATCTGTCTTAACAATGCTGCGGTCAGAATCAAATTTGACGGGATTGGATTTGATCTGAAATGTCTCCGTGGTAATCGGATCCCTCGGATCACCGCTGCCCGACTGCCGCATCAGAACATCCCCGCCGGAAGAAGTGTCAATCAGCGCGCCGGTATCCTGATCCTGCAAGGTCAGGATAAGACTGTATTTTTTCTGCTCCGACTGGTCATAGACAAGCGAGCCGTTCTCCTTCACCTCATATGTACCGATGTACTGATCCGTCGGCTCTGCACCGGGCACATCTCTGCCGACCGTCCAGTTGACATACACCGTGCCGTCCTTGACAGGCTGATACAGGATCACCGAGGAAGAACCGGCGCCGTCCTCAGACCACACGCGGAACGGTGTGCAGTTCGATTCGAGCACCTGTTTGATCTCGCAGCCGTCATCGCTCTCCTGCGTCATTTTGAGGGTATCGCCCGTGCTGCCGTTCACATCTGCACAATAGGCTATATAATTGTCATGGACAGACGCCCTGCCGTAATGATCAAAAAATGCATCGTATTCCGCTTTGCAGTCCGGCACCCAGCCCCAGAGGTCGCTCTCATACATGTTGCCGTCTGCATTGCCGAAGCGGAACTTTTCTTTGGCCGTGTAGTTCTCGCCTTCTTTCTCCAGCCAGGTGACCGTCAACTCCGTTCCGTCCAGCACGCGGAACAGCTCCACCTCAAAGACAGGCTGCGTTTTGCGGTCGGCAAATTCCTCAAAGAATTTGTAGTCATGCGAAGGATTCCCGACGCTGTCGCAGTAATCCTCATAGGCTTTGACGGCTTCTGCGTCTTCCGGATCCGGCTTTTCGGGGATTTCCAGCGCATAGATCTTCGGCTGACTGCTCGCAGGCGTATTGACCATTGTCATGCTGCCGCCGAGCTCATAGCGGTAATCATCCGTTCTGAAATGCGCCATCGGCCGCACAAGACAGATAATGCCGTCAGCGACATAGGATTTTCCGTGCGTATTCCGGAACTGCATCGCAGATACAAAATCCCGCGGCACCCAGTCCGGCAGCGTCCCGAAAAGCGGATCGGCCGCTGCGCCGTTTTCACCGTCTGCATCGGCAGCCTGTACCGGCAGTACCGGCACCGCCGAGGTCAGCAGCATACATGCGGTCAGACATGCGAATAATTTTGCTTTCATAATCGTCCTCCGTTCTGTTTGATAATGTGTCGGTATGTGAAATGGATCATACGGTTTCTTTGGATGTTTGCTCTGACTGAAGATAGCGCTTTTTGAGCTGCTGATTCATCAGCGTTGTGTGCTTTTTGTCGATGAGATAGTGAACCAAGCAGGTAAAGAGATAAATAAACACGACTGCAAAGAAGGTCAGCAGCACAGAGAGCGGCGTCAGGCTGCACCAGCCGAACATATGAAGCATCAGCAGCGTGATCGCGTAGATCACCAGAAAATGTGCGATCCAGAGGATCCACGAGAGCCGGACGCTCTTGGTATCCAGGCAGATCAGAGCCGCCGAGGGCAGCGCGGTGATCAGCCCGCTCAGCAGAATCTGCCAGAGAATTGCGCTGTCGATCTGCTTGCCGGAAACCGTCAGAAAGATCGCGGCCGCGATCAGCACAGCAGTCGTAATATCAACAAAATAATGCAGCAGGGAAATCAGAAATTCCTTGATCATGCTTCAACCTCCTCCAATCCGAGCCTGACCTTCAGATGATGCACATACTGCCGCGAAATGACAATTTTTTCGCCGTTTTTCAGATGTGCCTCCAGCTTGCCGCTGAACAGCGGAGAGAGATACTCGATCTTCTCCATATTGACGATCATCGACTTGGAACATCGGACAAAGTCCAGCGGTGAAAACATCGCTTCCAGCTCATAGAGCTTATATTTGACTTCGTAGACATCAGAATGATAATAGGCAAACACGCGGCTTTCATTCGCTTCAAAATAAAAAACATCCTGATAATTCAGCCGCACGATTTTGTCATCGAGATAGCCCGTCAGCTCCGTATTGGCGGTCTGAAAGGAGAGCAGCATGGAGATCAGCCGCTGATCCGGCGACGCGCTCCGAACAATCACCACATCCTCTTCACCCGGCTGCGGCGTTTCTATGATGATTTTCATGATCGTTTCCCCGCCTCCGCTCTTACAGTTTCAGATTCAGATTGCATTGTTCCGTCCGGTTCCAGAATCAAAGTACCGCCGTGGCGCAGCTGATAAACAGCCGCACGGTCTTTCATATATTCCGTAAATTCAGATGCATCCACATCCGAACTGAAGGGCGGGAATGTGTCGTCAAAATGCGTGAGCAAAATTGCTTTCGGTTTCAGCTGATGATAGATATCCGCTGCGGTCTCACAGAGCGAACCGAAGCCCTGATACGGGAAAAATGCAAGATCAACGTTCTTCGGATAGGCCGTATCCGGTGCGATCGCAAGGCTCCCGAGGATCAGGATCCGTCTGCCGGATACCTCGATCAGATAGCAGAGGGATTCATGCTTTTCGCGGCAGGCAGCGATTGTCCGGAGTTTTTTGAAAATGCCCTTCCGGTTCTGCCGGACCCGTTTGCTGCACAGCGTTTTCAGGATATCGCAGGCGCCGAGCCGGATATGATTTCCTTTGTAAACAGTAATCCGGAATTCCCCGGCAGAAAAGGTATCGCCCGGCTGAATGCGATGCAGATGCGCATCCGCAACGCCCATTTTGCGCAGACTGCGGTAAGGCGCATCCGTACAGGAAATCAAAGTATCAGGGCACACAAGTCCCGGGATGCTGCTGATATGATCGAAATGCCCGTGTGAAACGAGAATCCGGCTGCATCCCGCAAACGCATCCGCCGCAACGCTGACGCCGCTTTCCGGAAACGGAAAAAAGGGGTCGATCAGGAGCTGTGAATCTCCTGCCGTAATCCGTACCGAAGCGGTGCCGTACCATGTGATCCTGATTTTGTTTTCCTGCATATGTGATCAGCTCTTTCCGTGGTTTTGGCTATATTATAACATAGAAGCCCATGCAAATCAACTGCCGGTTTTGCGTATCAGGATCACTTCTTCGTTTTCCGCGGGATAGAGCGTCAAGGTATCGCCCTCGACCTTATAGGGTGTTTCTTTTTTGACACCGTCGCCGTCGATATCCGTGATGATCACATCCGGCTTCAGTTCAAAACCGTCAATTCTGTCAGAGACCAGCAGGATCGTTTCATTTTCGGAAAATTTCAGCATGAGCCGGTCCTCTTCCGCATTCACCCAGTCAAAATCCTGTTCCGGATTTGCAAGCGTTTCCTGAAGCTTTTTCCTGAATTCGCAGTCAAGTATCCGGTATTCTCCGAATTCATCATCAGAGCCGTCCGTTTTTTCCATTTTCAGCGCAATTTGATCTTTCGCGATAAAGACGAACACACCGTCTTTGAAGGTATAGTCCGTCTTTGCGGCCGGAATTCCCTTGAACAGAAAGTTCCGGTTCTCATCAAAGCTGAATGTTGCAGTCAGGTCAAAGCTTTCCACGGAATACGCTTCTGTTTTGCTGACATAGACCTGTTCGCTGCGTGTATCCTCATCCTGCATCACCCAGGTCCCGAGTGCAGCATCAGAATGATCAGCCGCTGCATCGCTGACGGAAGATTCCGCAGCGGGCGCTGTCTCCCCGGAGATTGTCTTTGCAGAACATGCCGTCAGACTGCCCGCGAGTGTCAGTATCGTAAGCATCGCAATCAATGTTTTCATTTTATCATCCTTTATTTTGTCTGTTCATCGTCCTGTTTCCGCGTGAAGGTCAGCTTCTGATTGCTGCTGTTTGTGATCACCAGGGTATCGCCGTCTATTTCATAGGATGATTCTCTTCGTTCCGTACCCGGTACCTGAATGGATATTTTGCCGGGTTTCAGTTCAAATCCCGGCTGCACATATTGAACCGCAATATCTGTATGATCGTCATTCATTGTAAAGAAGACGTTTTCAATGGCGAATTCGTTGTCGTCGTCTTCCTTGAAAAAGCGCCCTTTATATTTTCCGCCGGTCAGCAGGTACTCCCCGTAAAGATCATCCGGATGCCCGGTTTTCTCCATTTCAATGGCACTCTTGCCCTCAAACAGCAGCGTGAATTTCCCGTTCTCAAATTCATAGTCATCCTCGGAGAAGGTTTTCCCGTTGAGGGTAAAGCTCCGGTCCGGGCTGAAGTACATATCGTCATATTCTCCTGTGAAAAATATGTATGCTTCATGATCAGATCTGAAATCATATACCCATTGATCGCCGTTGTATTCAAAATTCCATTTGCCCAATACTGCTTTGACATCGTCTGATGCAATGCTGCTTTCTCCGGCGGAAGATTCCGCGGCGGGCGCTGTCTCCCCGGAGATTGTCTTTGCAGAACATGCCGTCAGGCTGCCCGCAAGTGTCAGTACCATAATTGCTGTGATTATTTTTTTCATGTCCGGTTCCTCCGTTTCAATCGAGTGCTGTCGGCTTCTGATTATATGATATCACAAATACGAAAGCGGTGTCAATGCAACTTACCCCCTGAAAAATGCAACTTACCTTGCCGCAAACGCATCTTAACTTTCTTCTCCCTTCTGTTATTTACAAAATTTCCATTGAAAAAAGCAGGACAATGTGGTATAATATTATAATATTTCAAAAGGGGGGCTTCGCGATGAAACTGCTGATGATCCATGTATGGAATGCAGACGAGCTTGCTTACCGCAATACCTTCTCCGGTTTAATGGCATATCCCTCGCTGACACTCGCTTCGATTATCCCGCTGGTGCCGGAATCTGCATTCTCACAGATCGACATCATCGACGAACAGACACAGCGTGTCAACTATGACAAAGAAAAATACGACATCGTCATGCTCTCCTTTGATACCGCTTCGGCCGTCAGCGCCTACCGCCATGCAAAGGCCTTCCGCAAACGCGGTGCCTATATCGTCGGCGGCGGATATCACGCGACTGCAATGCCCGAAGAAGCCGCAAAATACTGCGACACCGTTATTTCCGGGCCGGCAGAGCGCGCAGTACCGGCATTCTTCCGCGACTATCTCGCAGGCAGCCCGAAGCCCTTTTACCGCGATACAAATCTCTGCGCCGCGGATTATCCCGTTCCGCAGCGCAAAAAGATCCCCATGCACGGCAAACTGCGCATCCCGGCGGTCATCGCAGACCGCGGCTGCAAAAATGCCTGTAAATACTGTGCCATGCGCACAATGTGGCCTTCCGATCCGCGGCCGATCAAGGCGGTCATGGAAGAGATCCGCTCGCTGCACACCAAAATGCTGATCTTCTACGATCCGAATTTCTTTCAGAACCGCGATTATGCAATCCGGCTGATGCGTGCGCTCAAGCCGCTGCATCTGCTCTGGGCCTGTACCGCAACTGCGGATCTCGGGAATGATACCGAGCTGCTGAAAATCGCCTCAGACTGCGGCCTGCGTGCCGTTGTCATCGGGCTGGAATCCATGAATGTGCAGTCGCTGAAGAGCGTTGCAAAGCAGTTTCCCGATGCAGACCGCTACAAGACGCTGGTTGCCAATATCCATAAATACGGCATTGCGGTCAACGGCTGCTTTGTGCTCGGGCTCGATCACGACACCGAAAAGGACCTGCGGAAGCTGCCGGATTACATCGAATATCTCGGGCTCGATCTCTGCCGCTTCTCAATCCTCACGCCCTATCCCGGGACAAGGCTTTATAAGGAAATGGAAGAAAGCGGCCGGCTGCTGACGAAAAAATGGAACCTCTACGATCAGCATCATACCGTCTTCCGGCCGAAGCATTTCACGCCGGAGCAGCTGAACCGCATCTACCGGGAAGTCAGCCGCGATGCATACAGCTGGAAGCGCATCTTCCGGCGGCTGAAATCATCCCCCTGGCGGCATAAACCTTATCTGCTGATTCAGCTCGGGGCGAATATCGGATTCCGCTATCTCGGAATTGATAAGAGAAGAACATCATGAAAATTGTGTTTATCCGGCTCAATATGTTTGAGCATATCAGCTCGGATGCGATGAAGCCGATTCTGTTTGCGATCATCCGGGAGCTGACGCCGCAGGCACATGAGATCGAATTTCTCGATGAACGTGCAGAATCTCTGCCGGAGCGGATCGACGCAGATCTCATTGCGTTTTCCGTCGAGACATATACCGCAAAACGCGCCTATATTCTTGCAAAGCGATACAAAACGCCGCAGAACCGCATTGTCATGGGCGGCTTTCATGCAGCGGTTATGGCAGATGAAATGCTGCAATATGCCGATACGGTGCTGGTCGGGGATGCAGAGGGCACCTGGCCGCAGCTTCTTGCAGACTGCGAAAACGGCTGCCCGAAACGAAAATATATCTCCGATGAAACAGCAGAGCCCCTCTCCCCTGCTCCGCATCCGGAAATCTACCGGCACCGCTATGCCGGGATCGGGGTGCATCAGCTTTCCCGCGGCTGCAAATTCAACTGCGATTTCTGTTCCATTAAGACCATGTACCGCTGTGTGCGGCAGAAAGCACCGGAGACTGTTGCCGCAGAACTGCGTGCCGCGAAAGAAAAAATCATCTTCTTCGCAGACGACAATCTCTTCTATAACCGGGAATCCGCGCTTGCAATGCTCCGTGCGATCGCGCCGCTGCGAAAAAAATGGGCGTGTCAGATCAGTATGGACGCTGCACACGACGATGCCCTGCTTGATGAAATGAAACGGGCAGGCTGTTTTCTTGTACTCATGGGCTTTGAAAGCCTGACGCCGGACAGTCTGCGCGAGATGCATAAATCCGCAAACGCCGCCTCGGATTATGAAGCGGTCATACGGAATATCTACCGGCACGGGCTGCTGATCTACGGGACATTTGTCCTCGGCTATGACGGCGATACAAAAGACGTCTTTCAGAATACGCTTGATTTTGCCGTGCGCAATCATATCACAATTACCAATTTCAATCCGCTGATTCCGATGCCCGGTACGCCGGTCTATCAGCGGATGCAGGAGCAGGGACGGCTGCTCTACCGCAAATGGTGGCTCTCGGACAAATACCGCTACGGCGATACCGCTTACCGGCCGCGCAATATGTCCCCCGATGAACTGCGGGAAGGCTGCCTCTATATGCGAACCGAATTTTATTCCCTGCGATGTATCCTGCGGCGGCTTCTCGGAAATCCGCTGCATCTGAAACCGGTCAATCTGATGATTTATCTGCTTGCGAATATCATCTCCGCAAAGGAGATCCGTGCAAAGCAGGGACAGCTTTTAGGAGGTCTGCTGCATGAAGCTGACGCTGATTAAACCGAATATCGGGCGCAGAGAGCACAGCCTCTATGTCGATGAGGGCAGAATGGAACCGCTGCCGCTCGGCATCCTTGCTGCGCTGACACCGCCCGATGTCGATGTCGTGCTCTATGATGACCGCATGGAGCCGATTCCGTATGATGAAAAAACCGATCTCGTCGGCATCACCGTCGAGACCTTTACCGCAAGACGCGCCTATGAGATCAGCGCTGAATTCCGCAGGCGCGGCATCCCGGTCGTCATGGGCGGAATGCATGCGATGCTGATTCCCGATGAAGTCGCGGAGCATTGTGATGCGCTGATCGTCGGGGATGCGGAACCTGTCTGGGCGGAGATGATCGAGGACTTCCGCCGCGGCGCGCTCAAACCGCGCTATGATGCCGTACAGCCGGTCTGTCCGCAGGGAAATGTCATTGCCAGGCGCGATCTCTTTGAGGGAAAAGGCTATCTGCCGATTTCATTGCTGCAATTTTCACGCGGATGTGCGCACCGGTGCAGCTTTTGCGCATCCTCGGTCTATTTCAAAGCGCATCACTACTGCCGCCCCGTGCCCGATGTCATCCGTGAGATTCAATCCCAGAAGCGGAAGCTGCTCTTTTTCGTTGATGACAATATCGTCTGCAACCGCGAAAAAGCGAAGGAGCTCTTTCGTGCGCTGATCCCGCTGAAGATCCGCTGGGTCAGCCAGGGCAGCATGGATATGCTTCAGGATCCCGAACTCATGGAGCTCATGGTCAAAAGCGGCTGTCTCGGGCTCGTCATCGGCTTTGAATCCATCTCTCCGGACTGCATCGCCGATATGCACAAATACACCAACAAAAAAGCGGCATCGGAAATGTACCGCGAGGAAATCGCACAGCTCCGCAAATGGGGGCTGCAAACATGGGCGGCGTTTACCGTCGGGCATGACGGCGACACGATCGAATCCATCCGCGCAACCTGCGATTTTGCGATCAAAAATAAATTCACATTTGCGGCGTTCAATATTCTGATGCCATATCCGAATACGCCGCTCTATGAAAAGCTCGAACGCGAAGGGCGCCTGCTCTATGACGGCAAATGGTGGCTGCATCCGGATTACCGCTTCAATTACGCGAGCATCGTCCCGAAAAATATGACGCCCGATGAACTGACCGAGATTGCTTTTGACTGCCGCAGACGCTTCAACAGCATCGGTTCGATCATCCGGCGCGCGATCGAACCGCATACCAATCTGCGGACGCCCTATCGCTTTGTGACCTATCTGCTGTACAATCCGCTGTTCCGCAAGGAGGTCTTCAAGAAGCAGGGGCTGCATTTCGGACTTGAGGACAACAAGGAGGAATCTGTATGAACGGACAGGTCCGGCCGATCGGTACATACACCGAGGCGGATATTCAGGCGATGTTCCGGCTGATGACGGCATTCTATGACAATGTGGAGGAAGCGGTTTTCCGGCGTGATTTTGCCGATAAGGATTATTGTCTCGTGCTGCGCAATGATGACGGAGAGATCGTCGGATTCACCACGCAGAAGATCATGACGGTCGAAGTCGGCGGAGAACCTGTACACGGCATTTTTTCCGGCGATACGATCATTCATAAGGACTACTGGGGCGAAACCGAGCTCTTCCGCGTATTCTCGGAATTCTGGTTTCAGTATGCAGAACAGTTCGATGAATTCTGGTGGTTTCTCATCTGCAAGGGCTATAAGACCTACCGCATCCTGCCGCTCTTCTGGCGCGAATGCTACCCCAATTACCGCTTTGAAACGCCGGCGCGCGAAAAAAGCATCATCGACGCCTATGCGTCCGCGCTCTATCCGGATGAATACAATCCGGCGACCGGCGTCATCGAATACAAGCATACAAAAGATAAGCTGCGCGCAGGCGTTGCCGATATCGACGACCATGCCCTGCGCAGCCGCGATACTGCGTTTTTCTGCAAAGCAAATCCCGGGCATATCAACGGAAATGATATTGCCTGTCTGGCAAAATTCGACCGCAGCCTGCTCAATCCGCGGATGCTGAAGGTGATGTTCGGATGAATCCGACCGCGCTGCTGAACCGGATCTGCCGCACAATGTACCGCGCAGAATACCGCAGATTTCAAAGGCCCTGCGATATCCGTGCAGTTCAGACGAATCATCTGATGCAGCTGCTCCGGCGCAATGCAGAAACTGTATACGGCAGAAAATACGGCTTTGCAGAAATCCGCAGCTACAAAGACTTTACCGCAAACGTTCCGCTGACGGTCTATGAGGACTATGCACCCTATATCGAGCAGATCGCTGCGGGAAAACAGCATATCCTGACCGCCGAACCGGTACTGCTCTTTGAGCCGACCTCGGGTTCTTCCGGCGGCAGAAAGCTCATCCCCTATACGCAGTCGCTCAAGGCAGAATTTCAGCGCGGCATCCGCCCCTGGATCTGCGATCTGTACACGAAGATCCCCGGGCTGACCGCAGGCAAAAGCTATTGGTCGATCACGCCCGTTACCGCCGGGAAGGAATACACAGCGGGCGGCATTCCGATCGGATTTGAAGACGATGCTGCGTATTTCGGCAGACTGGAGCAGCGGCTGATGCGGCGTATTTTCGCCGTAGACGGCAGCGTCAAATACGCTTCCGATATACAGGCGTTTTACCGCGAAACCGGCAGACAGCTGCTGCATTGCGGCAGGCTCTCCATGTTATCGGTATGGAATCCGACCTTCCTGACGATCCTCTGTGATGCGATCCGCGCCGATGCAGATCTCCTTACAAATGATCTTCCGGCAGAGCGGAAACAAACCGTCCGGCAGGCGCTCAAAGAGAATCGCTTTGATCTGGTATTCCCCGGTCTGCGGCTCATCAGCTGCTGGGCTGACGGCAGCGCTGCCGATGACATTGCACCGCTTCAGGCCCGCTTCCCGGGCATCATGATCCAGCCGAAGGGGCTGCTCTCGACGGAATGCTTCGCCGCATTTCCATTGGTCGGAAATGAGGGAAGCTATCTGAGCATTTACTCGCATTTCTTTGAGTTCCGCGATCTGCAAAGCGGCGAAATCTGCACCGCCGATCAGGTCAGAGAACAGGAATATGAACTGATTGTCACGACAGGCGGCGGCTTTTACCGATACTGCACCGGCGATATCATCCGCATTCTGCACACGGAACCGAACCGCCCGCCGCGGATGAAATTCCTGCGGCGCAGCGGAATTGCTTCTGATCTCTGCGGCGAAAAGCTGACGGATGCTTTTGTCCGGAATGTCTGTCAGGCGCTCGGCATCGCAGCGGATTTTTGTCTGCTCGCACCGGAAGGCAAACACTATATTCTTTATACAGCAACAGCCGCCGGGATCGACGATGATATGCTCGATCAAGCACTCTGCGAGAGCTATCACTACGCCTACTGCCGCAAGCTTGGTCAGCTCGGCAAGGCGGAGATCCGGCATGTGGCAGCGGATGCAGACCGGCTGTATCTGGAACATCTGACCAAACAGGGAATGCGGCTCGGTGATATCAAGCCCGCATTTTTAAGCACACGCTCCGGCTGGGATGCTGTATTCCGCAGCCGGGATGACAGTTAAAGGAGCATTCATCATGCTGAAAATTGCACTTCTTGCGCCGGCCGGCGCCATGCACCGCTTTACCGGCAGCTTCGGAAAATCGCTGCATTATGCGCCGCTGACGCTCACGACACTCGCCGCGCTGATCCCGGAAGATATCGAAGCGGATGTCGTGATCTATGACGAAACCGCCGGGAAGATCCCGCTGGATATTGACGCAGAGCTCATCGGCATTACCTGCATCACCGGCACGGCCCCGCGCTGCTATGCATATGCAGATTATTTCCGCAAAAAAGGCAAGACCGTTTTTCTGGGCGGCGTACATCCCTCGATGATGCCCGATGAAGCCGCACAGCACGCAGATGTCGTATTTACCGGATTTTCCGAGCAGACTTTTCCGCAGTTTCTCCGCGATTATCTCAAAGGCTCCTATCAGAATTTTTACCGGCAGAGCTGCGATTTCTCCATGGAAGGCAGACCGTTCCCGCGGCGTGAACTGCTCAATAAAAAGCGGTATATCACGATCAATACCGTCGAGGCAATCCGCGGCTGCTGTCATAACTGCACCTTCTGCGCCTATCCTGCTGCATTCGGCAAGCGCGTCTATAAACGGCCGGTC
>CAMNFV010000065.1 GCA_946537515.1 uncultured Ruminococcus sp.
TGATGCAGGGCGGCATGGCGCATATTTCCGATGCGCGCCTTGCAGCAGCGGTCTCCAACGGCGGCGGACTGGGCATTATCTCGGCCGCAAGCGGAAACCCTGAGCAGATTGCAGCACAGATTGATGAAGCACGCGCACTGACTGACAAGCCGTTTGGCGTCAATATCATGCTGCGCGGTCAGAATATTGATGCGATCGCAAAGCTGGTCGCAGAAAAGAAGGTCGCAGTCGTGACCACAGGCGCCGGTTCTCCGGCAGAATACATCCCGATGTGGCGGGAAGCCGGCATCAAGGTCATCCCGGTCATCTCGACTGCTGCAATGGCACAGCTCATGGAGAAATCCGGTGCGGATGCCGTTGTCGCAGAGGGTACGGAATCCGGCGGCCATGTCGGCGAAATGACAACAATGGCACTCGTTCCGCAGGTCTGTGACGCGGTGAAGATCCCTGTCATCGCGGCAGGCGGCATCGCGGACGGCAGAGGCTTTGCCGCTGCAATTATGCTCGGTGCCTGCGGTGTCCAGATCGGTACACGGTTCCTTGCTGCCGAAGAATGCAGCATTCATCCGGAATACAAATCCAGACTGCTGAAGGCAAAGGATACCTCAACGATCGTCACCGGCAAGCGGCTCGGTCATCCGGTCCGTTCGCTGAAATCTGCGTTTTCGCGCGGCTATGCAAAGGTCGAATATACCGATATCTCAGACGAAGATCTGGAGGCAATGGCTGTCGGCACACTGCGTGCTGCGGTTGTTGACGGCGATCCGAAGCGCGGATGTTTCCTGGCCGGTCAGATTTCCGGCCTGGTCAATGAAGAGCAGCCCGCTGCTGCAATGATCGAAGAAATCATGGCGCAGGCAGGCAAGCTGCTCGGTCAGCAGTTCTGAAAGGACTGCATCAGCATATAAAACTGGAGGTATCTTACGAATGGGAAAAATCGCTTTTCTTTTTGCAGGACAGGGCGCACAGTACAGCGGCATGGGCAGCTCACTTTATGAGACCAGCAGTACCGCAAAGGCACTCTATGATGCCGCGGAACAGATCCGCCCGAATACAATGAAACAATCTTTCTCAGGTACTGCAGAGGAGCTCAAGCGTACCGAGAACACACAGCCCTGCCTGTATCTGGTTGATCTGGCATCGGCGCGTGCACTCGAAGAAGCAGGCATCAAGGCAGACGCCGCTGCCGGTTTCTCGCTCGGTGAAATCGCTGCGCTTGCCTTTGCAGGCGTCTATTCCGATACCGACGGCTTCAAGATTGTCAGCACACGCGGCAAGCTGATGCAGGATGCATCCGACGCAGCCGAAACAGCCATGTGCGCTGTTGTCAAGCTGGATGCAGATACGGTCGCAAATGCAGCTGCTGAATTTGAGCAGCTCTATGCGGTCAATTTCAACTGCCCCGGCCAGACTGTTGTTTCCGGCCTCAAGAGCAGTATGCCGGCATTCACGGCGAAGATCAAGGAACTCGGCGGCAGATGCATCCCGCTGGCAGTCAGCGCGGCATTCCATTCGCCGTTCATGAATGATGCTGCCGATCACTTCGGCGCCGTGCTCAAATCCTTCTGTTTTGAGGCACCGAAGATCCCGGTCTATGCGAACCTCACCGCAGAGCCCTATGCTGCGGATAACATCGCAGAAACACTCCGGAAACAGATGTGCAATCCGGTTCGCTGGCAGAAAACAATCGAAAATATGATCGCAGAAGGCTTCACCGATTTCATCGAAGTCGGCGCAGGAAAGACGCTCAGCGGTCTCGTAAAAAAAATCTCTGCTGATGTGCGCGTCTATAATGTTGACAGCGCGGAAACACTCGCAGAAACAATCAAGGCGGTGAAGGAATCATGCTGAACGGAAAAACAGCGCTCGTCACGGGCGGCGCACGCGGCATCGGTGCTGCGATTTGCAGAAAGCTTGCTTCTCTCGGAGCAGATATCGCAATCGTCGATCTGACCGTCACAGAGCAGGCACAGGCACTTGAAGCGGAAATCTCCGCGGAATACGGCGTCAAGGCAAAGGCATATGCCTGCAATGTCGGCGACGCAGAGCAGTGCAAGGCGACCGTCAAGCAGGTCATCGCAGATCTCGGCAATGTGACAATTCTCGTCAATAATGCCGGCATTACGCGCGACGGCCTGATTCTCGGCATGAAGGAAGCGGATTTCGACGCCGTTGTCAATACCAACCTCAAAGGAACATTCAACATGACACAGGCCTGCTATCGCCCGTTCATGAAGCAGAAATACGGCAAGATTGTCAACCTTGGTTCGGTCTCCGGTCTGCTCGGCACGGCAGGTCAGGCAAACTACGCAGCATCCAAAGCAGGTGTCATGGCGCTGACCAAGGTCACAGCCAGAGAGCTCGCCTCCAGAGGCGTCACCTGCAATGCAATCGCACCAGGATTTATTGCAACAGACATGACAAAGGAAATCAGCGACGAAGCAACGCAGAATTATCTCGCATCCATTCCCGTCGGCAGAGCCGGTCAGCCGGAGGATGTTGCCAATCTCGCAGCATTCCTCGCCTCACCGGAATCGGATTATATCACCGGAACGGTCATCCGCATTGACGGCGGACTCGCTATTTCGTAAACGGAGGAAGCTATGGCAAACAGAAGAGTAGTCGTGACCGGTCTCGGCGCGCTCACCCCGCTCGGCAATGATGTCGCAAGCTATTGGGACGGGCTGAAGAACGGCAAAAACGGTATTGATTTTATTACAAGATTCGATGCATCCGATATCAAGACAAAGCTCGCGGCAGAGCTGAAGGATTTCGACCCGAAGCAGTATCTCGATGCAAAAACAGTCCGCCAGACCGACCGCTGCCAGCAGTATGCACTCGTTGCGGCAGCACAGGCAGTCGAAGATTCCGGCATCCGCGACAAGATCGCGTCGGAGCGCTTCGGCGTCTATTTCGGAACCGGTATCGGCGGCTTCGAGACCTTTGTCAATGAACATAATACATTCCTGAACAGAGGCCCGGCGCGTGTTTCGCCGTTCTTCATCACGAAGATGATCGCGAATATGTCTGCCGGTATGATCGCGATTCAGATGCACGCACAGGGCCCGTGCATCGAAATCACAACTGCGTGTGCAACCGGTACCAACGCAATCGGTGAGGCACTCCGCGCAATCCGTCACGGCTATGCGGATGCAATCATTGCAGGCGGTGTCGATGCAGTTGTACATCCGCTCTCGATGGCAGGCTTTATCAACTGCCAGGCGCTCAGCGAGAGCACCGATAAGGATGCCGCATCCATTCCGTTCGATAAGCGCAGACACGGTTTCGTCATGGGCGAAGGCGCCGGCGCGCTGATCCTGGAAGAATATGAACACGCAGTCGCACGCGGCGCAAAGATCTATGCAGAGCTCGCCGGTTACGGCAGCACTTGTGACGCTTATCATGTCACCGCACCGGACAGCGAAGCTACTGCATCTTCCAAGGCAATCGCAGATTGCCTCGCAGAAGTCGGGAGAGAAATTCCTGCTGCTGAGATCTATCTGAATGCGCACGGCACCAGCACGCCGCTCAACGATAAGACCGAAACCGCTGCAATCAAAAAAGCATTCGGCACAGAGCGCGCCTATCAGATTCATGTCAGTTCGACCAAGTCCATGACCGGTCACCTGCTCGGTGCAGCCGGTGCGATTGAGGCGATCGCCGCAATCAAGGCGCTGGAGAACAATCTCGTTCCGCCGACGATCAACTACAAGGAAGCCGATCCGGAATGTGATTTGCAGATCACGCCGAATACCGCTGTCGAAACGCCGCTCTCGCTGGCACTCTCGACCTCGCTCGGCTTCGGCGGCCATAACGCCTGCATCGCATTTGCAAAGATTTGATTTTTACGGCAATGCCGCAGCAGATCCCGTTCTGCTGCGGGCATCCTGCCTGAAACGGAGGAATACACATGAACCGGACAGAACTCATGGAGCTGCTGCCGCACCGGAACAGTATGCTGCTGCTGGATGAAGCAGAGGTCATCGACGGTGCCGCACACGGAAAAAAGAAGATCACAGGCGAGGAATGGTTCCTTGACGGGCATTTTCCGGGACATCCGGTCGTGCCGGGCGTGATCCTCTGCGAGATCATGGCACAGTCGGTCTGCGTATGCATGGAACGTCAGCCTGACGGTTCGCAGCCGCTAACCCTCTTCACCGGCATTGATAAGGTGAAATTCCGCAATCCGGTTGTACCGGGCGATCTCTTTGAGACAAAATGCGAAATCACCAAGAACCGCGGCCCGTTTTACTGGGCAAAGGGCGAAGGCTATGTGGACGGCAAGCTCTGCGTGAGCGCCGAATTCTCATTTGTCATCAAGCCGCAGGAGGAAACACAGGCATGAGTACGCTGAAAACGATTCTCAATACCATTACCGGCAATGTTGAACAGCCGCCGCGCATCTGCAAAAAGTGCAATGCGGAGATTCCGTATGAGGATTATCTCGCGAACCATTGCATCTGCCCGGAATGCGGCGCATATTTCCGGATGCGTGCTGTCGAGCGGCTGGATGCAACCGTCGATAAAGGCACATTTCAGGAAATCGACCGGAAGCTGAAATCCAAGAACCCGATCGACTTCCCGGATTATAAGGAAAAGCTGGAAAAAGCGGAAAAAGCAAGCGGTCTGACAGAAGGCGTTGTCTGCGGTACCGCAAAAATCGACGGCATCGACTGCGGTCTCTTCATCATGGATTCCGCATTCATGATGGGCAGTATGGGTACCGTCGTCGGAGAGAAGATCACACGCCTCTTTGAGAAAGCAACCGCGCTCGGCCTGCCGGTGATCGGCTTTATTACATCCGGCGGCGCGAGAATGCAGGAGGGTATCTTTTCGCTGATGCAGATGGCGAAGGTTTCCGGCGCTGTCAAGCGGCATTCGGAAGCGGGTCTGCTTTATATCGCCGTACTGACCGATCCGACAACGGGCGGCATCACGGCTAGCTTTGCGATGCAGGGCGATATCATCATTGCAGAACCCAAAGCGCTGATCGGCTTTGCAGGACAGCGTGTCATTGAGCAGACAACCGGCGAAAAGCTTCCCGCAGGCTTCCAGCGTGCAGAATTCCAGCTGGAGCATGGCTTTGTCGATCTGATCGAGGAGCGTCCGCGCATGACCTATACGCTTGCGAAGCTGCTGAAGCTGCATCAGGCGTAATCCCCCGCAGCGATGAGCTTCATGGATCGTTATGCCGACCGTCTGCATGAGAAGCAGCAGCATTTCCGCAGAACGCATCTCGGTGCAGAGCAGCGGTTCGGCGATGCAGCCGGACAGGGTGCATACAGCTATACAGCGTATCAGGAATGCGCTGCGGCGGCCGGACTGGAAGCGCTTTCTCTGGTCGGGACGGTTGTGCTGATCGGTGCGGCGTTCGTCTGGCTGTCAAAGGCCGGCAGCATTGTGAAGGTGCTGATTGCGCTGGCTGCCGTCATTCTGTTCCGGAATCTGACAAGATTTCTGATCCGGCTGCTCAACAATTTCCTTGTAAAGCGGAAAATCAGCAGCGATACGGAATATGCAGCATATTTTGCGCTGCAATATCCGGAGCAGGCCGCGCTTTGCAGAGAACTGAATGAGGTCTATGCTGCAAATCCGGATGCAATTCCGGCGGAGGAAATCCGTACGCGGATGCAGGAACAAAACAGCAGAGATGTCCGGATTCTGCGTGCAATCGGATATGCAGGGCTCGGGCTTCTGATCCTGTTCGCGATTGGTTTCATCGCTTTTATCGCGTGGGTAATTCACGAAACGACTTAAAGAAAGGCAGGGATCCGCATGGCGGACACAAAAACAGCTTATGAGCGCGTACAGGCTGCGCGCAACGGCAAGCGGCCGATGGGTTCTTACTATATTGAGCATATGGTCGATGATTTTGTCGAGCTCCACGGCGACCGCCGTTTCGGTGATGATGCGGCGATTGTTGCCGGCATCGGCTATATCAATCATATTCCGGTTACGGTCATCGCAATGGAGCGCGGTGATACGATCGAAGATCGTATGAAGCGCAATTTCGGCTGCCCCGAGCCGGAAGGCTACCGCAAGGCACTCCGCCTGATGAAGGAAGCCGAAAAGTTTCATCGCCCGGTTATTTGCTTTATCGGCAGCTCCGGCGCATACTGCGGCATTGAAGCGGAAAAGCGCGGTCAGGGTCTCGCAATCGCGGAGAATCTCTACGAAATGATGGGCCTGAAAACGCCCGTGATCTCGGTTGTCGTCGGTGAAGGCGGCAGCGGCGGCGCATTGGCGCTCGGTGTCTGCGATACGGCGATCATGCTGGAAAATGCGGTCTATTCGGTCATTTCGCCGGAGGGCTGCGCGAGCATTCTCTGGAAAGATGCCTCAAAGGCACCGGAAGCTGCGGAACATCTGCGGCTGACATCCTATGATCTGCTGAGCTTTGATGTTGTCGAAAAGGTCATTCCGGAAACCGGCAAGACCGACCGCGAAATCTGCTCGGCACTCAAGACGGTTCTGCTCGATGAGATCAAAAAGCTGAGCAGCCTGACTACGGAAGAGCTGCTCGATCACCGCTATCAGAAATTCCGCAAGATCGGTGCATAATTTCAAATCATCAGAAAAGCCGCCGGAATGTGCTTCCCGCACATTTCAGCGGCTTTTTGTATGCCGGAATATTCAGCTGTCCGGTCCGCGGAAGACAGAATTCACGGCCTTTTTTGATCTTCATACAGGCACCTTTCCGGAAAGGCGATCTTTTTTCTTCATCAGGAACGGGAGAAAGAGCAGATACAGCAGCGTCGGTGCAAACAGCAAAAGCGTCGCGCTGAACGGCACTTTTTGAATTGCATCATCTGCGTTCACAACCAGCAGCAGGAGCATTGCTGCGCCGTTATTTGTCACAGAATGCGCAATGGACGCCGGATAAACCGAGCCTGTTTTCTGCGTCAGCCAATGGAAGAAGATGCCCAGAACCACGCAGAACCCGCACATCAGCAGAATACCGACATACGGAAAACCGGGATAATCCGTGCCGAAATTATGCCCCTTGACGGTCAGCGGTGCGTGCCAGAGTCCCCAGATGATGCCGCCTGCAATGATCGCCAGCGGTCTGTTCCCCACAGATTCAAGCTTCGGGTATAAATAGCCGCGCCAGCCGTATTCCTCACCGAAGGTATTGAACGCTGCCGGCAGCGGCATCGTGATCGCCTGCATCAGGATAGATGCCGTCTGCAAGCCGGAAAGCTCTGCCTTTTCACCGAGATGCATTTGCCGAATCAGGATGCATCGCAGCAGTCCGACCGCGACCGGCAGCAGCACCGCAAGCACATAGTATTTCAGATGTCCCTTCAGCTTCAGCCGGAGCAGATCATCCGCAATGCCTTCCTTTGTCATGAGTCTTGTCAGAAATGTCGCAATCGCAGGTGCACCTCCTGAAAGCAGCATAAGCCATAAAAACGGATATTGCTTTTCACCGGTGAACCACTCGAAAAAGTCATAGCGGCTGTTCATGATGATCCACGGAATCCACGCAAGCGAAAAAGAAAGCAGCAGATAAATCACAATCCGTTTGATATCAGCAGATCGGTTATTCATAATTTGCCACTCCTTTCAGCCAGAGTCTGCACGAAATGCGGTAGGAAATCACATAGGCAGCGATCGACACCGGCGGAAGCAATGATACGATAAACAGAGCTTCTTCCTCCAATTCACCGTTCATCAGCCGGATGCACCAATCCCAGATCCCCTCGATCATATTTTCAAAGGCCGGCACATACATGGATGTAAGCAGGACCGCAAAGAGTATAAGGATATAGGAAAGTATGAGGACATATTTGCCGTACTTTGATCCGAACCGCACAAGAAACGGCACATCGACACTGCGCAGAAACATCTGCACAAAGAGCATCAGGAACAGAAGGCTGTTCATATGCAGCGTTGTTTCCCCCGTCACGCGGAAGACAATCCAGCAAAAAAAGCTGTCCGTAAAAACGCCGGAGACATAAAACAGCGCATACGTCATGAACATCACAACATATTTTCCGTAGATCTGACGCGCCGTGCCGTCCGGTACAGCAGCCATCATCACGCTCTTTCGCTTTGATTCATCCTGCGAGAACACCCCTGCCGACATCAGCCGCAGCCCGAAATAAGCAATCAGAAGAATCAGAATCATGGTCCGGAATAACACACCGTCCGCAAGAAATCCGGAGAGAAAGTCCGTCCATGAAAATCCGGCGCCGACTTTCATGATCAGTCCCATCATTACAGTTACGGCATATACCAGAGGCGGCAGGAAAAGTCCGCAGAGCAGGAAAAATCGGTTCTGAACCAGTTCTTTGTAAACGGTTCCCTGCATGTGTCACGACCTCCTTATGACTGTTTCAGACTGTCGAGATTTCGTTTTGCGATCACATAGACCAGCACAAGCAGTCCGATGAAAACGGGGATGATAAACGGCTGTACGGTATGTCTGATTGTGACATATTTGTCAAGCAGCGGCTGCAAAACTGTGAAGGGATCCGAACCCGTCCCGGCACTTTTCATTGCTCTTGCAAGCAGCAGACCGACTACGGTACCGCAGGCCGCGAATGCAATCGGTATCCGGCTTTGCTGTTTTTTATAGGCGATCGGATCCCTTGCTTTGCCCATGAAGAACTCCACAAGACAAATGGGGAGCAGCGCCAGACAGCTAAAAATCCCGATGTCGGCAATCATCTCTTTTGCAAACGGTTTGCCAAAGGCCGCCGCAGACACCACGCTGACCGCCAAAAGAATCAGAAATGTCACAATGAATCGGATCAGCATAAACAGAACATGTGCAATCGCACGCGGCCTTGTCTCTGCGGGGAGCGTCATGGAATAGCGCGCCCAGTTCGACTTGATATCGCTTTCATATGCATCCGCGCTGGTTCCGGCAACCGAAGTCAGCAGGAGCATCACAGGATACACCTCAAAATATCCGCCTCTTTTTGCAAACAGATTGCACAGCTTCTCATTCCCGTCGAAAGCGCCGTTCTGATAGCTGAATCCGATGAACGTAATCAGCAGCAGCAAACCAGCCGTAACGGCCAGTCCGAGCAGCAGTTTTTTCCGCATGAGAATCCATTCCCGATATATCAAAGACATGATCTTTGCCATTACGACCACTCCTTTTTCTTGGCATTGACATAAAATTGCATGATTTCTTCCAGCGTTGTTTTTTCGATAATCGCACCGGAGTATTTAACTGCTGCGGCAGCGCGGTCGGCCGTCATGAGCTGCACACCGAAATCATTGATTCTTGCGCTGATATAATCCTCCGGCGCAAATTCCCTGTATTCCTCCCGTGTGCATTTGATGAGGCCGTGACTTTCCAGGAGCTCATCCTTATAGCCGGAGAGCAGGATCTTTCCGTTGTCGATAAACACAACGCAGTCCGCGATCTTTTCGAGGTCACTTGTGATATGCGAGGACATAAGGATTGAGCGGTTGCCGGTCATCATATAATCGCGGAAGATATCGAGGATCTCATTGCGGACGATCGGATCCAGTCCGGAAGTCGCTTCATCCATGATCAGAAGCTCTGCATCATGGGAGAGCGCAACCGCAATTTGCAGCTTCATTTTCATGCCCTTTGAAAGCTCCCCGACCTTCTTTTTCTGCGGCAGCTGAAACTGATTCAGATAGCCGAAAAAGGTATCCGTCTGCCAGTTCCGGTAGAGCCCGCGGAACACTCTTTCGAGCTGTACGGGCGTGAAAACCTCTCCGAACGGGCACTCATCAAATACGACACCCATCCGCTCCTTTGCTTCCTGTTCATCGCGGATATGATCGAGCCCCAGCAGCTTGATCTCACCGGAATCAATCGGGATAATATTCAGCATGGAATGGATCGTTGTGGTCTTGCCGGCGCCGTTCTGCCCGATAAAGCCCACAATACAGCCCTTTGGAACCGTAAGGCAGATATTATCGAGGGTAAATCCGTCATAGTGCTTGGTCAGCCCTCTGATCTCAACTGCGTTTTCATAGTCACTCATTTTCGTTCTCCTCCGAATACATAAGATCAATCATTTCTTTGAGGTCATCGGCACTCAGGCCGCAGAGCTTTGCTTTTTTGCAGACCTGTTCCAGCAGCTCCTCGGTTTGCCGGACTGTTTCCTCGCGCAGAAAATCGGTATTCTGCGACTTGACAAAGCAGCCTTTCCCCAAAAAGTTTTCGATATAACCTTCACGTTCCAGCTCCTCATAAGCGCGTTTTGTCGTAATCACGCTGATGCGCAGCTGCCCCGCAAGTGCACGCATCGACGGCAGAGCGTCCCCTGCCGTGAGCCTGCCCGCGATGATCTGGGCTTTCACCTGATCTACGATCTGCTTATAGATCGGGTCATCCGATTCGTTTCTTAAAATAATATCCATAGTTTCCTCCGAAGAAAGTGTGTATATACACTATACACAGTATAGCATGAAGATATACACTTGTCAAGTGTTTTTCAAAAAAAAAATTTTTCATTCTCAGAAAAGGCAGGTCATCATCCGCATTTTCCGCTGCATATTGACATCAAAACAGATATCGGGTATAATCTTAATTAGCAATCAGAATCTGACGAAACACACGATATGGAGATGATGCAAATGACACCGGAACGCGAAATCCGCGCCGTATATAACGATGAGACAATCCGCGTCTATCAGGCATACAACGCAGCAATCGCTTCTGAGGCCGTCCGGCTCGGGACATTCGGCAGCCGGTTCAGCCTGGAACGCATGACCTGGATCAAGCCCTCATTTCTCTGGATGATGTATCGCTGCGGCTGGGCGAAAAAAGAGAATCAGGAGCATGTGCTTGCGATCGACATTCTGCGCAGCGGCTTTGATTATGCCGTTCAGAACGCCGTGCTCTCAACCTATCAGCCGGATTCCGAACTGACGCTGCCGGAATGGCAGGCTGCACTGAAATCCGGCGATATCCGCGTACAATGGGATCCCGAAAAGGATATCAACGGAAACAATCTGCCCTACCGTTCCATTCAGATCGGGCTGCGCGGGGATGCGGTCCTGCGCTATGTCAGCGAGTGGATCACCGCCGTCACCGATATCACGGAAACCGTCAGAGATCTGGATGCCCGCAGACATCGCGGTGAGCATATCGCCGGGCTTCTGCCGCAGGAACGCCCCTATCCGCTCGGGTAACTGCCGATGCATACGATTCAGGTCAAGTCCATACTCTCCGCGCAGAACGGCATGAATCTCTGCCGCGGCTGCCTGCACGGCTGCATCTATTGCGACAGCCGGAGCACCTGCTATCAGATCAACCACGATTTTGAGGATATTGCACTCAAGGTCAATGCGCCGGAGCTGCTGGAAAAAGCGCTGCGCAGCAAACGCCGCAAGTGCATGATCGGAACAGGCTCCATGAGCGATCCCTATCTGCCGGATGTGCATTCGCTTGCATTGACGCGCCGCTGCCTCGAACTGATTGCACAGTATGATTTCGGGGCGACTGTTCTGACAAAATCCGATCTGGTGCTGCGCGATCTCGATCTGCTCAAACAAATTAACGAGCAGCAAAAGACGGTCGTCCAGATGACGCTGACGACCTTTGACGAATCACTGTGCAAAATCATTGAGCCGCATGTCTGCACGACGGCGCGCCGTGCAGAGGTTCTGCGCATTCTGCATGAAAACGGCATCCCAACGGTTGTCTGGCTCTCTCCCCTGCTCCCGTGGATCAACGATACCGAGGAGAATCTGCGCGGCATTCTGCAATCCTGCATCGAGGCGCATGTCACGGGCATTGTCTGCTTCGGCATCGGGCTGACGCTGCGCGAGGGCAACCGCGAATATTTCTACAGGGCGCTCGACCGGCATTTTCCGGGGCTGCGCAGGCGCTATGAGCAGACCTTCGGCGAGGCATATGAAATTGTCAGCCCGAACCACGCGCGCCTCATGCGGATCTTTCATGAGACCTGTTCGGCGCACGGCATCCTGCACAGCCCTGAGGATTGCTTCCGCTATCTGCAGGAGCTGCCGGAGCCCTTTGAGCAGTTGACTTTGATGTAAAGTCGTATCTCCGATGGATTTATAATGGGGGCTCTACAGTATTGCTTCGCAAACTGTCCCCAAACCCCTACCAAAGGGACATTGTCCCTTTGGAATCCCATTTTTCGCACAGAGAGCCGCTGTAACTGACTAAAATAAACACCGCAGAATCAGTCTGTATTGCTGATCCTGCGGTGTTTTACTTTAAAATGAAACCGCCTGCATATTCCGGGACTTATATCAAAATTCCGGCGCAATGATCGACCTCATGCTGAATGATCTGCGCAGGATAGCCCTCAAAAGTACGCTTCTGCTGCTGCATTGAGAGATCCAGCCAGCGCACGGTGATCGTATGGAAGCGCTCTGCGGCGCGCTCTCCCGGCAGCGAGAGACAGCCTTCCTGTGTCTCATAGGCACCGGATTTCGCAATAATCCGCGGATTGAGCATCACGAGCGGCTCGACCGATCCGGGCAGCAAGATCGCAATAATATTCTTCGGGAACCCGATCATATTGGCCGCCATGCCGACACAGCGCTGACGGTTTGCAAGCAGCGTATCCGCAAGATCGCGCGCAAGCGGCAGATCGGCATTGCTCGCCTGAACAGCGGGCTTTGAGAGCAATTCTGTATCTTTACAAATCGGACGAATCATAATGCACCGTTCCTTTCCAGATGCAGCAGGAAGGCTTCGCAGCCTCTTGTCAGATCATCGAATGTCTGCTCAAATTTCCCTGTGAACCACGGATCGGAAACATCCCGCGGCGCATCGGTAAAATCAAGCAGCTTGTGGATTTTTTTGTCACGGTCTGCGCCGAGCATCCGCCCGATATTCCGCAGATTAAGGCTGTCCATGCAGAGAATGTGATCATAGGCCGCGTAGTCTGATTTTTTGAGCTGCACGGCATAATGCGGCTCAGCGGGGATGCCGTGACGCCTGAGCGCATCCAGCGCCGGCGGATAGATCGGGTTGCCGCGGTCACCCCAGATTTCCTCGGTGCTTGTCGCGCAGGATGCGATCACAAACTGATCCGCAATGCCGCGCTGCCGCACCATGTCTTTCAGGATCATCTCTGCCATAGGGCTGCGGCAGATATTGCCGTGGCAGACAAACATAACCTTTATCATAGCCTGAAACCTCCGTGATTTGCCGTGTTTTGCCGCGATTTGCCTTTGTATACTTTGACGAACGGGTGTATTGATTCTGTCAAAAATCACGGTGAACTCGGCAAATTGCGGCAAATCTTAGCATTCTAAGGACATCGTTAGTAGTAGAAATGGTAGTAAAATCGGGGAAAATTACTACTAAGGATTTAGGGTAGTATTTTCATCTAAATAATCCCGGATAATCTTACCGCTTTCATCAGGCTTTTCCAAATACATCAAATGACCGGAGTCGAGTAATGCAATCTGACAATTACCGAGCCTGTCTGTATAGCGCTCCAGATTTTTTCTCGCCTCATCCGGAAGTTCTTTTCCGCATTGTATGTATAATTTCGGAATATCATTCGGCGAAAGAACTGCAAGGGTATCTTTGATATTCTCCGGTTCGAGTTTTGCTTCGGATATGAGTGCGCGGGAATCCATTGTCATAGAAGTGAGTGCTTTCGCGATCTTCTTCTCCTCTTTTGTTCCGTCAACGGAGGACGGCATGAGCAGATCCACCAGTCCGGTTTTTGCCGCCAAATACCGCACACAGGCTGAAATCACCATAGGCGCAACATTCTCTTCGGCATTTTCGTCTATCAGCCATGTAGTGTCTAAAAGAATCACGCTGTCGATCTCATCAGGATATTGACTTACCCAATAAGAAGCATAAACGCCTGCTATGGAATGCGCCATTAAGGTATACGGCGTTTCTATACTGGCACTTTTCAGTGCTGTCCGATAATCTTCGACGATTGTACCTACATGCATATCCGCTTTTGTATCATCGCTTGCGCCATAGCCTGCACGGTCAAGGAAAATGACCTGATTATCGATTTCCAGTTCAGCAGTCATTTTCCGCATGGATACGGAGCTGTCACCAATGCCAAATCCTGCCAGAGCAACAATCTTACGGTCGCTGTTCTCATTGCCGAATTTCAGCAGATTCAGCGAATAATCCCCGACAGATACAGGATTATAGTATCCCTTTTCTGTCAGCATATTTAGATTATGCGTTACCATCAGCGGGTGAAAGAGCAAAAAGCCAGCCAAAAGCAAAGCGATCAAAACAATACTTACGATGATATTAGAGCGCTTTCTTCTTCTTTTTTTCTCTTCCTTTGATAAATCACGCCAAGCCATTTGATTCCTCCCCATATTTCTCAATCTGTCATCATCAATTCTGATCGTCCCATTCCATTATACCATAATCCTTCCAATTCATCAAGTCAAACCGGGCAAAAAAATAACGCACGTTTGCCTGCGGCAAACTGCGCAGTTTTGCAATGCAAAACGTGCGGCTCACCGAAGTGAGCCGCAGCGGAAGCATATCATACTGCTTCATTCTTTCTCTGTTTTCCATTTTCTGTATTCAT
>CAMNFV010000066.1 GCA_946537515.1 uncultured Ruminococcus sp.
GCTCCCCGCCCGCCAAAAGAAAAGACCGGAATGGGTTTCCGGTCTTTCTTTATCTGATTGTTTTACTATCTGGTATTGTACCACTTTTTCCGTAAAAATGCAAGCGATCTGCGTCTTTTTCCTGCGCTTTTCTATATATTGCACAATTTCGTCCGGAATCAGTACGAAATCTTTGTTTCGCAATTTGAATTGATTGCGCAAATTTTGCAATATGACAGGAAAATCAGACCAGTTCCCAGACGAATACCGCAGATTCCTCTGCGGTGATCTGCTCCGGGGTGATCGACATTGCATCGTTCATTTTGGCCGCTCGCATCATCACCCCGACGGGCGGCTGCGGCGTATCGTCACGATAGCGGATCGCGGTCAGCTTTCCGAGCGATGCCCCGGCAGCCGATGCGAGAATTTCCGCATCCCTGCGCGCCTGTTCCGCCGCGCATTTGAGCAGCTGATCATGAACGGCCGCCTGATCGCGCAGCGTAAATGCGATGCCAAACTCCGGTTCTGCGCCGCTCTGCTCCGCTGCGGAAAGGATCGCGCCGAGCTGCTTCAAATCAAGCCCGAGCTCCAGCAGCAGCGTGTGCCGGCAGATGTAGCCAGCAAAGACCTGTCTGTAATTGCCGTTTTCATCCGGCAGATGCTGATAGTCGGTATCGACCTGACAGCGCTCTGTCCGGAGCTCCTCTGCGGCGATTCCGGCCTTCTGCAAGGCTGCCTGCAGCGCGGAAAATCTGCGCTCTGCATCCTGCATCGCGGCAGCATAATCGGGATCCTTTGCCGTCAGCGTCAGATGCATCTGAACGGTATCCGGCGGCAGCGAGATCCTGCCTGTTCCTGTTACAGTAATGCTTCGATCCATTCTTCCTTTCACTCCGTTTTCTCCGATTCTTCTGCCGCTTCGGATTCTTCCGGTGTCTCCGGTTCCTGCGGCTCCTCCGGTGCATGATAGACCGGGAATTCCAGATTTGCTTTGAAGAGATCGCCGTCCGTTCCGAGCGTCAGAACGCCGTTTTGCAGCGCCGTCAGATCGCGCGCGATCGAAAGGCCGAGTCCGCTGCCCTCCGTATGACGGGAGACATCACCGCGGACAAACCGCTCCATGAGCGCATCCGGCGAAACATTCAGCGGCTGCGCCGAGATATTCTTGATCGTGATTTTTGCGTGGTCATCCTTCTCCTGCACATCGAGATAAACGCGCGTACCGGAGAGTGCATATTTGCAGGCATTATTCAGCAGATTATCGAATACGCGCCAGATCTGTCTGCCGTCCGCGAGAATCATCACCGGCTGCTCCGGCACATTCAGTACAAGCGAAAGATTTTTGGCTTCAAGCTGCCCTTCGTATTCGCCCGCGATCTGCGAGATCAGCACATGCAGATCGGTCGGCATCAGCTCAACGTTCAGGTTGCCGGTCGAAGCCTTGGAAGCATCCACGAGATCGACGGTCAGCTTTTTGAGCCGCGCCGCCTGTCTGCGCAGGACTTCCAGATATTCCGCCGCGGCCTCTGTCTGCATCGGTTCTCTGCTCAGCAGATCGACATAATTGACAATGGATGTCAGCGGCGTTTTCAGGTCATGGGAAACATTTGTAATCAGCTCTGTACGGAGATGCTCAGCCTTCGTCTGCTTTGCAACAATCTCCTCGATACTGTGCGTAATGTCATTGAGCGTATCATCAAACCGTGCAAAATCTCCGCCGAGCGGCAGCGGATGCGAGGCAGGTTCAAAATTGCCGCTCTCCATTTCCTGAACATGCCGGTGCAGCTCAAAATATGAGTAGATGCAGTAGATCAGCACCGCGACAATCAGAATATCCAGAATGCAGATCAGAATTGCGGCAGCCTCACCCTTGTACGGGAGCACAAAGGCATTGAGGAAGAATGTCAGCGCCGTCAGCAGCAAAATGACCGCAACGGTAAACGTCCGGTTGCGGAACATGCCGAACAGGAAGCTGAATACCCGGACAAAGCCGAAGCTGCGCCAGAATGTGCCGGCCTTCATGCGGACTGCGGTTGTATAGAGCCAGAGCACGCAGCAGGATGCAATACAGAGGATCAGGCCGATGCAGAAGATCGCGATAATGCGGTACGAGGAACTGACGCGGGCAAGAATCAGCAGCAGCGCCACCGATGCAAGCAGCGAAGCCGGCGGCAAAAACCAGAAATATTCATATGCGATCGTATGCACCCACGGCACTTCAATCCGGCTGCTGTCATCCGGATGACCGGCAACCGAGCACATGGCGATCGCTGCGACGACCGTCAGCACGAGCAGCACGAACATCATCAGCACAAACCATTCCGAATGCCGGAACAGCAGCGAGAAAACCGCGAAATTCGTGCGGATCGTATCGTCGATCTCCAGCTTTTCCGGCAGATACGTCCGGATATAGCAGGGCAGCGTTTCTGTATGTCTTGCGCCGATTGTGATATCCAGACCGCTCAGCAGAAGCGCTTCCAGATCCGGGTCAGACGCGCTGACGACGGTACCGTTCTTCTTCATCTGATAGTAGTGGTCAAGCGAATCATGCCGTTCCGTGACGCTTTCATAGCTGTCAATGCGGACAATTACGTTATCTTCTGCTTTCTCCGCAGGCTTCGTTTCCGTGCCGCCTTCAGGCGGCTGTTCTGTATCAGTCAATTCTACTTCTGCCTCGAGCGTTTCCAGCAGTTCTTTCGAGACCTTCTTCGGGTTCATGATTTTCCACTCGCATTTGTCCCCGTAAACGCTCTGATAATCGAAATCCTTTGCGGCAGTCTCTGACGTAAAGCTGCGGTAATCCGTCACGGCGCCTTCATAGACGCGGAGATTCAGTCCCTCATGATAAACCGAATCCACGCGCTCATTCGTAAAGTACCAGAGCTGATAATCCTGCGGGGAATCGAGCAGCGCGGAAGCATCTCCGTATACGATCTGTTCATAGGATTCCACAGGATCGTCAAAATGCTTGCCGATCTGGTAGGTGCGCTCGCCGAGCAGAATTTCCGTCGTGATGACATGGGAAGCGAGAATCGGCTGATCGCTCCCGGCATGGGGATCATTCGTCAGCAGCAGCTCGCCGTCCTTATTCATCGCCGAAAAACGGAAATTGGTATTCTCCGGCGAAAAATGTGTCTGATAGGTGTGCAGCGCCTGTGTCAGGCCGATGGAAGCACCGTCATTCTGCTGGCTGTGAAGAAACATCTGCAAGTATTCCTCAACCTGCTGTGCTTCCTTTGTCTCGGTCATGTTGAGGAACAGCGTGCGGAAATCGGCCTTGTTATCGGAATAGCCGAGTGCACAGTTCAGAATGACGATCAGCAGCATGATGCCGAAGCCCCACATAAAGACGATCGACAAAATGACAGAGATCGCGCGGAACATACCGGTATGTGACTGTTTTTGCGTCATAGAAAGACAGAACACCCCCTGTGTGGTTTCAGCGGCAAATCAGGGCTTTTCGAGCTTATAGCCCTGTCCCCAGACGACCTTGATCTGCCGCGGTTCCTGCGGATTGATCTCAAGCTTTTCGCGCAGATGCCGGATATGCACCGCGACGGTATTCTCCGAGCCGATCGGATTGGCCTTCCAGACCGCCTGATAGATTTCACGCGGCGGAAAAACGGTTCCGACATTGTGCATCAGCAGCGAGAGAATCTCATATTCAATCGGTGTCAGCGGCACGGGCACGCCGTCCAGCGACGCAGACCGCGCCTTGATATCAAGCGAAATGCTGCCGACGGTCAGGATATTGGGATCATCGGCTTCCGCAGCGCCGAGCCGCAGATATCGCCGCAGCTGTGAGCGCACACGTGCAACGACCTCTGCCGGCGAAAACGGCTTTGTGATATAGTCATCCGCACCGACATTCAGCCCGAGAATCTTGTCGGAATCCTCGGATTTTGCCGTCAGCAGAATCACAGGGACATTGCTGGTCTTGCGGATCTCGGTCATCGCCTGGATGCCGTCCATTTCCGGCATCATGATGTCCATGAGAATCAGATGAATATTCTGTGTCTGTGCGATCTGCACGGCTTCCTTTCCGGAATAGGCACAGACCGTCTGCCAGCCCTCGGCACGCAGATAGATATTCAGCGCCGAGACAATATCGCGCTCATCGTCACAAATCAAAATTGTTTCCATAAAAAGACACTCCTTTCCTGTCGGGTCGCGGTTACTTTAATTATACACATTTCGGCAGAAAGTTGCAAGTCCCCTTTTATAAAGGTTTTCTTAAAAGTGGCAGGAGAATCATCTTTCTCACGTTCGCCTGCCTGCTCCCTGCAATTAAGTGAAATCTGTGTGAAAAATCCGGAAGAGGGCTTGCATTTTTCTGAAAATGTGGTATACTGTATTTAGCACTCAAAGCAAGAGAGTGCTAATTTCATTTCGGAAAGGTGACCGTTTTATGGAACAGAAACAATTTCAGGCAGAATCCAAGCGTATGCTGGATCTGATGATTCATTCGATTTACACGCATAAGGAGATCTTCCTGCGTGAACTGATCTCGAACGCATCCGATGCGATCGACAAGCTCTATTTTCGCTCGCTGACCGATGATTCCGTCGGCAAAAGCCGCGATGATTTTTACATTGAGCTCCGCCCGGATAAGGAAAAGCGCACGCTGACAATCATCGACAACGGCATCGGCATGACCGCCGAGGAGCTTGAGCAGAATCTCGGCGTCATTGCGCATTCCGGCTCCCGTGCCTTCAAGACGGAGAATACCCTCGATGAGAATACCGATATCATCGGCCAGTTCGGCGTCGGTTTTTATTCGGCATTCATGGTTGCAAAGCGCGTGACCGTCCGCACAAAGGCATTCGGCTCCGATACTGCATATGAATGGCAGTCCGAGGGCGTGGACGGCTACACGATCGACACCTGCACCAAATCGGACTGCGGCACCGAGATCATCCTCGAACTGCTCGATGATACCGATGATGAGAAGTATTCCGAATTCCTGGAAGAATTCCGGATCCGTCAGCTGATCAAGAAGTATTCCGATTATATCCGCTTCCCGATCCGCATGGAAATCAGCCGCGAAAAGCTCAAGGAAGGCAGCGAATCCGAATACGAGACCCATATCGAAGTGGAAACGCTCAACAGCATGACGCCGATGTGGAAAAAGAATAAAAATGAGCTGACCGATGAGGATTACAACAATTTCTACCGCGACAAGTTCTTTGATTACAGCGGCGCGCCGCTGCTGCATATCCACAACCGCAGCGAGGGTACCGTAACCTACAATTCGCTGCTCTATATCCCGGCAAAGGCGCCCTTCGATTACTACTCCAAGGACTATGAAAAGGGCTTGCAGCTCTATGCATCCGGCGTTATGATCATGGAAAAATGCGCCGACCTGCTGCCGGATCATTTCAGCTTCGTCAAGGGCCTTGTCGATTCCGAGGATCTCTCGCTGAACATCTCCCGCGAGATGCTGCAGCATGACCGTCAGCTCAAGCTGATCGCAAAGTCGCTCGAAAAGTCGATCAAGAATGAGCTCACAAAGCTGCTGAAAACCGACCGTGAAAAGTATACCGAATTCTGGAAGGCATTCGGCATTCAGATCAAATTCGGCGTCTATAACGAATTCGGCCGGAATAAGGAGTTGCTCCAGGATCTGCTGATGTTCCACAGCTCAGGCTGCGATGACGCAGAAGGCTTCACCACGCTCAGCGAATACATTACGCGGATGCGCGAGGATCAGAAGTATATCTACTATGCTGCCGGTGAGACCGTCACACGCTGCGCCTCTCTGCCGGCTGCGGAACTCGTCCGCGACAAGGGCTATGAAGTGCTCTACCTGACGGACAGCGTCGATGAATTCGCGATCCAGATGCTCCAGAAGTATCAGGATAAGGAATTCAAGAATGTCTCCGCGGGCGATCTCGGACTGGAATCCGAAGAGGATAAGACCGCGCTCGAAGAGAAGAATGCCGCTGCCAAGGATCTCTTTGCGGCGATGCAGAAGGCGCTGGAAGGCAAGGTCAAGACCGTGCGCTTCTCGAACCGTCTGAAAAATCACGCAGTCTGCCTCTCCAGCGACGGCGATCTCTCGCTGGAAATGGAAAAGGTGCTCAATACCATGCCGACCGGTCAGAAGGTACAGGCAGAGCGCGTACTGGAGCTGAATCCGGATCATCCGGTGCTCAAAACGCTGGAACGCCTGCAAACCGAGGATCCGGATAAGCTCGCAAAATACGCCGATCTGCTCTATCAGCAGGCATTGCTCATTGAGGGAATGCCGATCGAGGATCCGGTCGCGCTCAGCAAGATGATCTGTGACCTCATGGTCTGATCCTTCGTATACACATAAAGCCGTGCCGCAGTTTCTGCGCGGTACGGCTTTTTTCTGTCTGCGGATTTTACATTTTGTTTACCTCATGATGAATACTTGATGCAGTTTCATGCAGTATCATGGTCATAGTAAATTGCAATTTTCAGGGCAATATGTTATACTGTTGCAAAGGAGTACAGAACCATGAAACGAAGACGAATCCTCACCGCGGCACTCGCGATGTTACTGCTTGCAGGCTGCGCCGAAAATCCCGATTCGGATATCATCGTACACAAGGATATGGAAAAACTCATCGGCGAGGCGCAGCAAACCGATGAAAGCAAAGCGGATGTCGAAGATTTTGCGCAGTTCGATCACTATACAGCCGATCTCACAAATGACGGGCTTCATGTGACGGTTCATGCGGATGCCGATGTGGATATTCCGCAGACGGACAAGCTCTCGGTTTTCCGCGTGAAGCAGCACGAATTCACGCAGGAGGAGGTTGATGCGGTACGGCAGGCTTTACTCGGCGATACAGAACTGTATGACGGTGTCCTTATGACACAGCAGACAAAGGCTGATCTGGAACAGGAAATTGCTTCCATTCGTGCATCACTTGACGAAGAAATCGCCCGTGTGCCGAAGAACGAATCAGAAGAACGTGACCGCACGGCGATGATAGAAGAGTGGCAGAACGCTTTGGACAGATTACAGGCGCAATATGAAGCAGCACCTGTTGAAGCGTCAAAGATCATCTCGGACGGCAAGCTGCAAAATGCTGCGGAAATGCAGCAAAAAGGTGAGAACCTGAATTATTGGGACTGGCAGAATGACCTGAGCTGCAAAGAAACCATCACGCTGCGCAATGCGGACAATACCGCCGTGTTGTATGCGCAGAACAACCCGAATTACAGCAATAAAATCTGTTTCCGCACCTCGCCGGTCGGGACAGAGGCATACGGCGGTGTGACGGTGTTGAAAGACCCGCTGGATACACAGACTAAGACCGGGATTAAGGAGCCGTTTGTGGATCACCGTGCGGATTTGCAGGGCGTAAAGGTCGAGCCGATGCCCGGTGATTCCTGCACGCTGACACGCGAACAGGCGGAGAAACAGGCACAGGCATTTCTGCAAAAGATCAGTCCTGTGCAGTACGGCTGCTTTGAGGGCGGCAAGTATGCGGAATATCTCCAGGTTGATATCGCTGCTGACAGCGCTCATAAATATTACCGCACCTGCTGGATACTGCGGTATTGCAGAGAGATCGGCGGCGTGCTGCTCGAACAGAACAGCGGCATGAAATATGCGGAAAACGGCAGCGGCGACGATTTCAAAAAGCACCTTTGGCCTGCGGAAATGATCGAGCTGCATATCAATGATTCCGGTATCGTCTGGCTGGATTGGAATGCGCCGCTCGAAATTACGGAAACGGTCGTCGAGGAAAGCACGCTAAAGCCGTTTTCGGAGATCTGCGGCACATTTGAACAGATGATGCCGATGGTCGCAGCACCGCCAGAGCAGTACGAAACGCCGACGGAGATCAATATTGACCGTGTGACGCTCAGTTATTCACGCATCAGCGAAAAGGACAGCTTTGATACCGGACTGATCGTGCCGGTCTGGGGCTTTGTCGGGCACCGCAAGGGCGGTCAGTACGATTGGAACGGCTGGAGCGGCGTGCAGTTGGCGATCAATGCGATTGACGGCTCGGTGATCGACGGCATACTTGGCTATTAAAGGAGAAACTATGTCAAAACGAATTCTGATCGCGGAGGACGATGCCGCGATTGCACGCCTGATCGCAATGAATCTCAAAGCGGCGGGCATGGAGCCGGTTCTCTTTCCGGACGGTGAAGCGGCGGCTGTGTCTTTGCCCGCCGATCACCGCTACGATCTGGCGATCCTCGATATTATGATGCCGAAAAAGGACGGATTTTCGCTTTTTCAGGATATCAAGCCCTACGGCATCCCGGTGATCTTCCTCACAGCAAAGGACGATCTTGATTCCAAGATCACCGGTTTGCAGGACGGCGCAGAGGATTATATCGTCAAGCCCTTTGAAATGCTCGAACTGCTCGTGCGCATGGAAAAGATCATGAGCCGCACAAAAAAGCCCGCAGATACGCTGAATATCTGCGGGCTGTCGGTGCGTCTGGACGAGCATCGCGTCCTGCGCGGCGATACCGAAATTCCCCTGAAGCCGATGGAATTTGAACTGCTCGTCACGCTCGCAAAGCACAAGAATACGGCGATCTCGCGTGAGGATCTGCTCGCAATGGTCTGGGGCGTGAATTATCTCGGTGAGACTCGCACGGTCGATGTGCATATCGGGCAGCTGCGCAAGAAGCTCGGCCTGCAAAAGCAGATCGTCACCGTCCCGAAAATCGGCTATCGCTTAGAGGAGAACACATGAAACTGCGTACAAAAATCACAGCGATCACGGCGTTTGCGATTTTGCTTGCAGCGGCAGTCAGCGACGGCGTGATCTGGGGATTATGCCGACGTGCCCTGATGCGTGAGGCGGAACAGACGGCGCTGCGGCAGACTGCGGTTTTGCAGGCAGATCTTGAACGGCAGCAAGCACAGAACGGCAGAGATTTGAACGATTCCGAGCTGCTTTATTTCTTCAAGCACCGCGGCGATGACTATGCGATCTGTATGCGCGGCAGCAAAATGGTGTATAATCAGACCGTACTGACCGCGGCGGATCTCGATGCCGCAAACACGGTGATGAAGCCGGCGGCTGTATCTTTGCAAAGCGGCGGCAGGAAGCATCCCCTGCTGATCACCATGACGCAGCCGCAGTCAGACCGCACGCTGCTCACGCTCTATCAGGTGACCGATCTTGCGCCGGTATCGCGGCGGCTGCGTCTGCTCACGCTCGGGATGCTCGGGGTACTGCTCGGCGTCGGAATCCCGGCAGTCATCCTGCTGTATCTGCTGCTGCGCCGGACAATGAAGCCGCTCGGGATCCTGTCTGAACGTGCAAAGCAGATCGCGGCCGGCGCATACGATCAGCGTGCAGAGACCGGCAGCCGCGACGAGGTCGGATTGCTCGCAGAAGATTTCAACAAAATGGCCGATGCCGTGCAGGAGAAAATCGCTGCGCTGACGGATTCCGAAGCGCGGAAAACGATGTTCATGGCGGATTTTTCGCATGAACTGAAAACGCCGCTGACCGCGATCTCCGGCTATGCGCAGACGCTCCGCACGGTGAAACTCTCTGAGGATGACCGGGAAGAGGCACTCGGCTATATCTATTCCGAGAGCAAACGTCTCGACCGCCTTGCAAAAAAAATGATGCGTCTGATGCAGCTTGACCGTACCGAATCCCTGCAAACGGAAGAGATTGACTGTGAAAAGCTGCTGAATGCAGCTGCGGCAACCTGCAACCCCAATGCGCAGAGGCAGGGCATTTCCCTGCAAATTGAAAGCTGCTCCGGAACGGTTCACGGCGATTTTGATTTGCTGCATGATGCCCTCTGCAATCTCACCGAGAATGCGATCAAGGCAAGCAGCGCCGGTCAGACGGTGACGCTCCGTGCGGAACACGGCTGCATCACCGTAAAAGACTGCGGCTGCGGCATCCCGCAGGACGAGATCAAAAATTTGACCGAGCCGTTTTACATGGTTGATAAATCGCGCAGTCGGAGCGAGGGCGGCGCAGGACTGGGACTGTCGATCGTGAAAATGATTTTGCAGCTTCACGGCGCGGAAATGGCGATCGAAAGCACAGTCGGGAAAGGGACGATCATCACGCTGCAATTCTCATGTCAAACGCAGTCAAATGCGGATTGCTCATCTTGAACTGAACAACGCGCTGTGCCGCACATCACGTAAAATAAAGGCGAAGCAAAACGGCTGTCGGCCCTGCCGACCCGACCTGACAATTTACGTTTTGTTTACAGGGCGCTGAATACTTGATGCATGAAACTCTGCTATCATATTGACAGCAGAGTTTTTTTGTTTAGGGGGTGTATATGTGAACAGCCTGTTCAGCGATCTGCATCGCGCAGTATTCTCGCTGCCGTTTCTGTGCGCGGTGATTTTACAGCTGCTGATCTTGCAGTACAGCGGCTTAGACAGCGAGCTCTACCGCATGAGCGTGCCGCTTGTCTGTACACTCCCCTATTCCTGCGCATGGCTCGATGAATCCCGCAGCGGCTATACGCGCCTTGCGCTGCACCGCACATCGCGTTTCTGGTATATCACCGGAAAATTTACTGCCTGCGCGGTTTCCGGCGGTCTCTGCGAGCTGCTTGCCGCCTTCATTTTCAGTATACGGAGCAAGACTGAACTGCCGCAGAATCTCCCGCTGATTTTCTGGTGTGCGGCATTCTGGGCGGGATTTTCCGCATTGCTCGCAGCCGCTTCAGAGAGTAAATATTCCGCATACGGCGGTGCATTTGTCATCTGCTATTTTCTCGTGATTCTGCATGAGCGATACTGGAAAGCCTGCCATTATCTTGATCCGTTTGAATGGCTCTCCCCGCAATGCAGCTGGCTGTTCGGACAGGACAGCATCACAATGATGCTCGGCGCCATGACGCTGCTGACCGGGCTGATTTACGCCTGCATACTGGAAAGGAGGCTTTCGCATGGCTGACGCAATCCGGCAGATCCTGCGGCTGACAGCGGTCAATTTCCGCCGCTGGCGGCGCAGTCCGCAGATCTGGCTTGCATTCGGGCTCGGCTTTGTCGCATGCTTCCTGCTGACGAATAAGACCGTCCTGTTCGCGCAGACACACGGCACGGTGATGCAGATTTTTGAGCCGTTTATCTGGACATTCGGCGATGCGAAATCCATTCTGCTGATTTCGCTCTGCCTGCTGCTGTTGTTTGCGGATATGCCGCAGCTCGGCGCAGAGGTGCCGCTGATGCTGATCCGCACGACACGCCGCCGCTGGATGACGGCACAGATTCTCTATCTCGCGCTCGCAACGGTCATTTTCACCGCGTTCCTGCTGATTTCAAGCTGCATCCTCTGCGCACAGTACGGCTATCCGGCGAATATCTGGAGCGAAACTGCGGCCATTCTCAGTTATTCGCCGCTCGGACAGAAAATCGCGATCCCGGCGTTTATCAAGGTGCTGGAGCTGACCTACCCGTATCCCTGCACCGCCCATATTTTCCTGCTGATGCTGGGATATTCGATGACGCTCGCAGGGCTGATGTTCCTCGGCAATCTGCTGCGCGCACGGCTCGGCATGATGCTCGGCATCGCATTCAGCGGCTTCGGCCTGTTTCTGAATCCGGATATCATTTCAGAATGGTTTCATCTCTCGATCTATCAATCCCGCGCCGCAAATATCCTGTTCGGCTGGCTCTCGCCGCTCAATCACGCGACCTATTATATGCACAATTTCGGATATGACAATCTGCCGCGGCTGAAAACATCATATCTGATCTTCGCCGGAGCATCCTTGATATTATTTCTGCTGGCATTCCGGCGCTCCAAAAAATACGCCTTCTGCTTCACGGGAACGGAGAAATGAAAATGAACGAAAATACAGGGATTTCAGTATCTCATGTCTATAAATCATTCGGAAAGGAAACGGTACTGCACGATGTCTCATTGACTGTCGGACGCGGCGAAATCGCGGGGCTTGTCGGGAATAACGGCAGCGGCAAAACCGTTCTGATGAAATGCATCTGCGGATTTCTGCATCCCGAACGCGGCGAGATTACAGTATGCGGCAGACACATCGGCAGGGACTGCGATTTCCCGCAGAGTCTCGGTCTGATTATTGAAACGCCGGGCTTCCTGCCGTCCATGTCCGGCTACCGGAATCTGCGGACGCTGGCGGCGCTGCGCGGTCTCATCGGCAAGGCGGAAATCCTCGATACGCTGCGGCGCGTCGGGCTCTATGATGCGCGGCACAAATCCGTATCGAAATACTCACTCGGAATGCGGCAGCGGCTCGGTCTGGCGCAGGCGATCATGGAAAATCCCGATGTGCTGATCCTCGATGAACCGTTCAATGCGCTCGACGCAAAGGCCGTCGGAGAGATGCGCGCGCTGCTGCTTGATCTCAAATCGCAGGGCAAAACGATTCTGCTCGCGAGCCACAATGCCGAGGATATCCGCACGCTCTGCGACCATGTTCACGAAATGGAGGTGCATGTCTCATGAAGCTCATTTCGATTCTGACAGCATTGATTTTCTCGTGTCTGCTTGGATTTTCTGTGTACGCAGAAGAATCATCGGAAGAGAGCAGCCTGCCGGAGATCATTCAGAAATCCGCGCCGGTTCTGCTGATCGACAATGCACATATCTACGAGCATATGCAGCAGAGCTACGCGCAGGGCTATGAACCGCTGCTGGACGGCGACGATGCGGTGATCGTGCTGCCGCTGGTTTGCGAGGATGATGAAAAGCCTGAATCTGTGCGAATTTCGGCAAAGGTCACGCCCGATTCGCCGTTTATCGTGCGCAGCTATGAGCAGACTGTTCCGCTTGCGGTGCATCCCGATTCGGACGGTGCAGAGCATGAGATCTATCTCGCGGAATTCCGCCTTGCCATGCACGCCGACCGCATGAACGGCAGCTATCCGGTAACGCTTCAGGCCGGAGAATTCGGCGCATATACGATCTATGTCAACATCACGGACGGCATTGACCCGAATGCAAAAGAGGAAACACCGCAGCCCGAACCGATTCCGGAATCCCAGCCGGAGCCGCAGGAGGAACCGGTGATCCTGATGCCGAAAATTCTCGTACAGAACGTGACCGGCGGGGCGGTGCAGGCGGGTGAAACCGCAGAGCTGCATATCACGCTGAAGAACACCTCGCGCACCGAAGCGCTGCAAAATCTGACCGTGACGGCAGCTGCCGCCGCGCCGATGTATCTGCGAAGCGCCGATACGCTGTACTTTGAGCGGATTGCAGCAAATGCGGAATTTGAAGCGGTATTCATCTGTCAGGCTGCTCCGGATGCAGCGGCGGGTTCCTGCATGCTGCCGCTGCAATTTGATTTCGCATACGGCAAGGGCAGCACCGGTTCCGGCAGCGGCAATGTCAGCATCACAGTCACACAGCCGGTAAAAATGGACTTCCCGCAGGTCATTCTGCCCGCAGAAGCCGTGGTTTCTGACCGGCTGGAACTGCATTTGCAGGCGATCAATCTCGGCGTGACACCGGCGCAGAATGTCCGTGCAGAGCTCAGCTGTGACGGCCTGATCCCGGAAGGCACGGCATTTTTCGGAACGGTCGGCGGCGGGACTTCTGCTGATTGCGTGCTGAATGTGCAGGTCACATCGCGGCGCGGCGCGAATCCCTACGGCGATACGTCAGGGCAGATCGTTTTCACGTATGCAGATGAATCCGGCACCGAACACACCGAAACGCAGGAGATCGCAATCACGCTGAAATCGCCGTTTTCCGAACGCAGAACCGAACCGAAGCAGGCTTCCCCGAAATACTGGCTATGGATTATGGCGGGACTCGGCGGCGGGATCCTGCTGCTCGCGGTCTATCTGATCGTCCGGCACAGAAAGCGGGTGCAGCCATGAAGCTGCTGCGGCTGTGGCGGCAGTCTGACAGCTTCAAGATGACAGTTATCCTGCTGGGGCTGGCGCTGTTTCTGATCGGGTACTGCATCCGTTCGGCGGCAGATTATGCCGTCATTCTGCGGACACCGACGGAGTATATCTGCACCGCGCCGGAAGGATTTGATACAATTCTCCCGCGTCTGACACAGATCGAAGACATCATCGGATACAGCAGACAGAAAAACGCGGTTCTTACGCAGAATGATCAGACGCTGACCGTCACATATCTGTCTGCGGCATATTTGTCTGATTGCTACGGGATCGCGCAGCCGGATCGGAGCATCCCGGCAAACGACGCGGCATATGCTTTATTCGGCGGAGAGGATGCATTAGAGTCGCTGCAAATCCGCGGAACGCTGAACGGTGAACCGTTTTCAGCGGAGATGCTCCAAACGGATTCGCTGCCGCAGAACACGCCCTATGCTGTATACGCTGTCAGCGCGGCGGAGCTGCATGACGCATCGGAACTGCGCATCTGCATGAGCGAGCCCGATCCGGCAGCGCTTGAACAGCTCGGCCTGCACATCATCAATCCGGAGGTGCAGCTTGCCGCAGAATATGAGAAAAAGCTTGTGCTGCTGCGCATCCGGTTCAGCCTACTGGCTGCGCTGTTATCCTGTCTGGCGGCAGCGGGCAGCACCCG
>CAMNFV010000067.1 GCA_946537515.1 uncultured Ruminococcus sp.
ACAATTAGAATTCCTGATACCAATTCAACAGAGCAAGCCGCGGTCTGCCCTGCCGGGAATGTTTCAGATCATCATATCCGCTGAATCTTAATACATTTTAAGAATACATGAAGCCGGATTTCAGATACATTCATTATAATAATATTATTCTTCCGATATTGCTTTCTTCGCAAAATCGTGATATAATAAACTCAATTCATATGCAAAGGATGTGACGCTATGCCGGAAACAATCCTGATCGCGGAAGATGACGCCGATATCCAGGAAATCCTCAAGCTCTATCTCGAAAATGCTGGATTCACCGTTCTGCGCGCTTCCGACGGAACCGAAGCCTACGAAAAAATCTGCAATGCACATCCCGATCTCGCGCTGGTTGACATTATGATGCCGGGCATGAACGGCTATGAGCTGACAAAGCGCGTCCGGACTAAAAGCAATATCCCGATCATCATCATCTCTGCGATGAATGCCGACAGCGATAAAATCCTCGGGCTGGATATCGGCGCGGATGACTACATCACAAAGCCCTTCAACCCGCTGGAGGTCGTCGCGCGCGTCAGATCGAATCTGCGCCGCTTCTATCAGCTCGATAACGGCAATATCTCCAGCAATGATATCCTGCATGTCGGTGCGCTCGCACTCGATCCGAAAAAATTCTATGTCACCAAGGACGGCCGCGAAATCGCGCTGACACCGACAGAATTCAAGATTCTGATGATGCTTATGGAGCATCCGGGGCGCGTATTCACCAAAATGCAGATCTATGAGCGCATCAACGGCGAATACTTTGAGAGCGATGACAATACGATGATGGTTCACATCTCAAAGCTGCGCGATAAAATCGGGGACGACAGCAAAAACCCGGTCTATCTGAAAACCATCCGCGGATTGGGGTATAAAATTGAAGATCTTTAAAAAGCAATTCATGAGCAGCCTGAACCGCTATATTATCCTGAATATGCTGATCGCTTTTATCCTGAGCCTGATCGTCATTTTTTTCGGAATGATCGTTGGTACTACGCTCATGGGCGTCGCGCTTGACCGCGCACTGACCGCCGAGCATCCGGAATTATCCGCAATGGATCAGGAAGAGCTTGATTCCGCATTCCTCAGCGATGAAGCGTTCAATATCTCACCGGAACTAGAACGAAAATCACTGATGCTGTTTCTCGGTTCCATCATGGTGATTGGCTTCGGCGGAACGCTCGTAATATTCTGGATCTTTGTGCGCCGGATCCGGCGGCGGCTCGTCCATGAGCTGAACCGTTTTGATACGGCGCTCGGTACGATCCCGGAAATCTCCGGCGGCAACCCGGAAGCAATTACGGAGATCCATTCCGGCATCCGCGAATTCGATCAGATCTGCCTGCGGTTCAATCAGATTACGGACAGGCTCAAAGCCAGCGAATCCGAGCGAAAAAAGCTCGAAGCCCAGCAGCGCAAAATGATCGCCGATATCTCTCACGATCTGAAAACACCGATCACGGTCATTCAGGGCTATTCCAAGGCAATTCACGACAATGTCGCAGATGACGAGACCAAGGAGAAATATCTCGATGCGATCTACCGGAAATCCGAGATGGTAACGGAGCTGATCAACACCTTCCATGAATACAGCAAGCTTGATCATCCGGATTATACTTTCCATATGACGGAAGGCGATCTCTGCGAATATTTTCGCGAATATCTCGCGATGAAATATCAGGAGCTGGAGATTGCAGGCTTCGGCATGGAGGTCGATCTGCCGGAGCATCCGATCCCGTTTTTCTTTGATAAACAGCAGTTCATCCGGATATTTGAAAACCTGATGAGCAATTCCTTCCGCTATAATGCGCCCGGAACGGTTCTGTTCTCGCAGCTCTTTGAGACCGATGACAGCATTGTGCTCCGGCTCGGCGACAACGGCAGGGGCATCCCCGAAAATATGCGGGAGAAAATCTTTGAACCGTTTGTCGTCGGGAATGAATCCCGGACAAACGCCCGCGGTTCCGGCCTCGGCCTTGCGATCTGCAAGCGCATCATCGAGGCGCATCAGGGAACCATTCAGCTGATCCGCGATCCGGAGGGCGTCCATAATACGCTCTATGAGATCCGGTTCCCGAAGCCGCAATAATCAAAACAAAACCGCTCTCTGTCCGGCAATCCGACCGACAGGGAGCGTTTTTTTCTGCCGGAGAATAAAAAGCCCTCCCCGTTGTGCGAACCGGCACGGCGGGGAGGGTGCAAAAATCATTCAACAGCCAATAAAGGGAAATTGATCGTGGGGGTGAGAACGGATTACTCTGTCGGTGTGGGAGACCGACGGAGCATATTACTCAGCTTCGGTGGTTTCAGCAGCTGCCTCAGCAGGTGCTTCGGTTTCAGCCTGCTCAGCCTTCGGCTCCTGGTGGAGATGCGGCTTCGGCGGCTCGACTTCCGGCTTTACCGGTGCGACAGGCGGCTGCGGCTTTTCAGCATTCTCAACCGGCTTCGGCGGCTCAACTGCCGGCTTCTCCGGCTTTGCGGGCTTCTCGATCTCCTCGTCAGCCTTCTCAGCAGGCTTCGGCGGCTCGACTGCCGGCTTCTCCGGCTTTGCGGGCTTCTCGATCTCCTCGTCAGCCTTCTCAGCAGGCTTCGGCGGCTCAACTGCCGGCTTCTCCGGCTTTGCGGGCTTTTCGAGGTCCTTCTTCAGACCGCCCTTGCAGAACTCAAACCAACCGGTCTTTGCGTCTGCATCCTTGAAATCATCCTTCTCGAAATCGAAGGACTTGCCGATCATATCAATGATCTCGTGCTTGCCAACCGGCTTCTCCGGCTTTGCAGGCTTCTCGTCCTCTTTGACCTCAGCCTCTGCCTCTTCAGCAGTCTCGCCCTCGGTCTCAGCCTCTGCTTCTTCAGCAGCCGGCTTCTCAGCCTCTTCAGCGGGCTTCTCAGCCTCAGCTGCCGGCTTTTCCGGCTTTTCAGCTTCAGCAGCCGGCTTTTCCGGCTTCTCAGCTTCTTCAGCAGGCTTCTCAGCCTCAGCTGCCGGTGCCTCTGCCTCAGCAGCAGCCTCTTCAGCCTCTTCGGTAACTACAGTCTCAACTGCCGGCTTCGGATCTTTCTTCTCAGCCAGGTTGCTTGCAAAAGCGGTGATGCCGGTTGCTGCGGACAGCACGGACAGCGCTGCGATTGCGGATACGATGCGCTTGTTTGCTTTCATGGTTCTTTACTCCTTTTTTCATTATGTTGCTCCGGATTCCGGAGTGAAAAGCATGTTTTGCTTTCTGTCTACAGGTTACGGCAGAGGGGTACGAAAAAAGGGGTAATTTCAAAAATTTTTTTGGAAATTTTTTCGATTTGTTTGATTTTCGCGCATTTGCGTTGATTTTCCGATAAAGAAAAAATGCCTGCATTCCCCGCAAATGCGGGAAACACAAGCACATTACAATGACCATCTTCTATTATACTCATCCGGCGCACCAAATGCGCACCGAATTTTTCATTCCGATGCCGGGAGCTGCTGCTGCAATGCCGCACGGGTTTCCTCCGCAAAGGAATACTGCGTCATATATTCGCCGTGAAATGCGTGGAGCGCAAGCGGATCGCCGTTGAGGAAGCGGTAATAATCGCAGTCCAGCCGGTTGATATCGACGCTGACGCCACCCTGCATCCGGATCAGAACATCCTCAGCCTCTGCCTGCCGGAGCGTTTTTGCAAGCTCGGTGACAAGCGTCCGGACCATGCTTTTCCGTGTCTCATTCGGGCTTTCATCCGGCCAGAGATTGCCGATGATCATATCATTGCTGCATACCGCGCCGTGCCGGTCGATCAGATAGGCAAAGAGCTCCTTGCATTTTTGTCTGGTAAAACGGAGCGGCTTTCCCGCCTGAAAGACTTCAAAGCTGCCGAAGCACTGCACCTGCAATCCATGCGCTTCCGGCTGCGGCTCTGCATGATACCGCAGATGGCTCAGCGCCCGCACGACCGCCTGCTCTGTCACCGGCTTCATGATATAGTCGCTGGCATAGAGTGCGAATGCCTCGGGCATGTATTCCAGATGTCCCGTAATAAAAATAATATTCATCAGCGGCTGCATCTGCTGCAGCTGCTTTGCGAGCGTAATGCCGTCAGTTCCGGGCATCTCAATATCAAGAAATGCCGCATCTATGCGGATATGTGCTGCATCCTGCAAGGCTGCGCGGACATCGGTATAGCCGGTGTGCGTGCCTGCGGGATCGACGCGCTTCAGAATGCGCTGCAGCATACTGACAACAGCACTCTTGTCATCCACGATGATTGTCTGCAAGGGATGATGCCTCCTTCTCCGGGATCAGAATAATCACCTTCGCGCCGGTTTCGCTGAGCGTGACGGACATGCTTCCGCCGCATTGGACGGCGAGCCTGTTCTCCACATTTTTCAGGCCGACGCTCTGATGTGTTTTTTGCTTCTCGGTCAGCGCCGTACCGCCGTTTCCGTTGTCAGAAACCGTGATCCGGATAAACTGCCCGATGCGTTCTGTCTTGAGGATTGCTTCGCCGCTGCCGTCCTGCCGGCTGAGCGCGCCGTGCTTGATCGCGTTCTCTACAATCGGCTGAACCGTCAGCGCGGGAATGTCAAAATCGGTAACACCGAGCTGATACTCCAGCACAAACGGCTGATCGGTACAGGCGTGCTCCAGCGCCTCATATTCGCGGATATGCGAAAGCTCTGTCTCAAAGGGAATGAGATTCTCTGCGGTCAGCGCGTTCATATTGCCGCGCAGATATCCCGCAAACTGCGCAATGCAGTCCGCCGCGGCATCCGCATCCTGATAGCAGAGATTCTGAATGCTCATCAGCACATTAAAAATGAAATGCGGCTGAATCTGTTCCGTCAGGAGCTTCGCCTGCCTGCGTTCCAGATCAGCTTCCCTGTGATAAATCTGCGCACCGGCTTCATGCCGCAGCAGCGCGTCCGTCAGAAAGACAGCCAGCGAAAATCCGTATTCGATCAGATTGATATCCGGAAGAAACTGCTGTCCGACGCTCGCAAACAGCACCGGCAGCAGCACACAGGCTAGCAGCGGCACCGGAATCGGCGTCTTCCGGTTGCGGAAGCGGATCTTTCCGTCCGGTTCGAGAAACACAGCGCCGAGCAGCATCAAGCCCGCAAACAGCCCGACAAAAAATGAAAGCAGAAAGAGCAAATTTCCGAGCGTTTCCGTTTCATTTGCTGTCATCGAAACGCCAAAGGAAATTGCATAGACTGTTGCAATCAGATGCAGCACCGCCGCACCCGCGATCAGAAATTTTCTCCGGTCATACTTCCTGCGAAGCAGCGGCAGCAGCGCCGGAATCAGCAGCGGAACGCCTGCCAGCATCAGCGTGATACTGACAATATGAGAAACGGACAATACCGGTCGCCTCCTTATTCCGAGAGTGCGGCAAGCAGCGCCGCGGTCCTGCGGGCATGCAGCACCAGACGAACCTGCACCACCAGGATGATGAAAACCGAGCTGCCCGCAATCGCTTCCACATACGATAACCGCAGCGCATTCCGGAACAAACTCGCCGCAAACGGGATATACAGCACGCAGCTGACGATCAGCAGAATATGCGTCAGGCGCATCTGCCGTCCCAGCGTATCATCTCCGCCGCACATCTGCCAGACCGCCCCGAAGCCCTTCAGCAGCTGATGCTTTGCGAAATAATCAAATAACTGGAGCAAAAGCAGATAAAGCAAGCTAAAAAAAATGACCAGATACCGCTGCGGCAGATGAAGCATCGGCTGCCGGTTCAGAATCACCATGAAAACATGCAGCAGCAGCGAAAAGGCTTCCGTCACACTCTGCATCAGAAACCAGTTTTTCGCATGATAAAAATGCGCTGACGCCGCAGCCGCTTCGGAGAGGTGATTTGCAAGCGAAAAAATCATCAGCATCCGCAGACTGGTCAGAACAGCGCCGACCGGCATGATCGCAATCAGATCCATGCCAAGGCCGAACTGGATCACAAGCGATGATACCGGAACCAGCAGCATCAGAAATGTGATAATCACCTCAGTCCGGCAGATATTCCGGAAGACCGGCGTGCGCAGAACATTCATGCAGCATCTGCTCCTTTTTCAGAAAGGTTGCGGCAAGCCGAATGCCGCGTTCCGTTCCATTATATCACAGCAGATACGCTTTGTCAAACAGAAGCAGGACAGCCGTTTTCATAGACTGTCCTGCTCTGCGAAAGGGTTTGAAAGAAAACACAGACAAATATTATAATGCTGGAATCAGCTTTGCAATGTATTGCAGCAGCGTGATGACATCATCCGACGTCAGCTTGCCGTCTGCATCGCAATCGGCATTGCGCTTGCCCTGCGCGCTGATGAGAACCTCGGGATCCTCTGCGATCATTCTTGCCAGCTGAACCGCATCGGTCACATCGACGGTTTTATCACAGTTGACATCGCCGCGCAGGAATGCTTCCGCATTATTTGCGGACATAGAGGTAATTGCAGTTGTCTTTGTGGTTGCAGACGCGGAAGTATCTTCGGTTGAGACTGTCGTGGGTGCTGTTTCCGCGGCAGCCTCTCTGACCATGACCGTATAATTGACAACATTGCCGCTCATGCCGTTTGTGCCGAGCGCAATCTGCTCGCCGTCAGCAAAATTCTTCTGATAGACGGAGAATGTGACATCATTGCTGGAAGCTGCACGCATCGCCGTCTTCTCCCAGCCGGAGAGCCATGCAGGAACAGTGCCGTTTTCCTCAACGCGGGTATCCAGCAGCACATAGGCGCTGATCTTGCCGGCTGCGGTGAATGCTGCAAGCTCTGCATCGGTATTCTTGGAGCCGCAGGCGGTCTCAAGAACCTCCGCACCGCGGAGCGCTTCCGGCAGTTCGGTATAGGTATAGTCTCTGTCTCCGAAGATCGTACTGCCGGTCTCTGCTGCCTGCTGTGCGATCTTCCAGCCGGACTGATTAGCGGTATCCAGAACGGTCAGATTACGGATATACTTGCCGCTGACAGTCACCGGCTGCGCCTGCGTAACGGTCGTTTCAGTGACAGCCGGCGCCGTATCGCTTGTAACAGCAGGGATGACCGTCTGCTGCGGCGTATTGTTCAGCCTGATATCCGGGCGCGCAGGGAGCGGTGCTTCCGAGCCGAGATAATAGCTTGTATGCGGCGGCTGATTATAAGAGGACTGCTGGCAGCAGTTCTGTGCGCGGTACTGCATATCGTGCATGAGTGTTGTCAGGCGAACCTTGGTCTGCGCGGTCGTACACCAGACGCGCAGGCGCTTATTGTCAGTCGTGCGCAGAATGAGCTCCTCGCGCCAGTCACCGAAGAGATCGGCGGTCATGCACGGCACAGATTTCGAGCTGTTATTCGAGCCGCAGTCTGCTGCGGAGAAAATCCGGTCAATCTTATTGGCTGCGGTCATCTTGGAGATATTGGTACCGTCGAGGATCTCGCGTTCAAGGTCGCCGTCCCAGTAGATGAAGAAGTTCTGCGCCGGTCTGGTCGTGCTGATGACCTTGCCTGCGGTATCATAGACATTGCCGTTCGCAGCGCCCCAGAACTCTGCGCCCTTGTTGCCCGCCAGCACATTATCCGCAGCACAGCGTCCGGTGTCCTTGCTGTTATCGACATGGAAAATAATCTTGCCGGTTTTTGCGTCGATCAGGGATTCGCCGTAGGGCTTATCCTCATGGCATTCCCAAAGCTCCAGACCCTCTCTGTCCGGAATCATATCGCCGAGATGCATCGCATCGCCGTGCATCTGACCGGTTGTCCAGAGAAGCTTGCCGTTATCATCAATCGCGGAAGCACCCATGAACACTTCCTGTTTGCCGTCATTATCGGAATCCGCAACCATCATATTGTGATTGCCGCAGCCAAAGCCCGGCGCGCTCCTGTCAAATCCGGTATCATAAACCCAGCGTTTGACCAGCTTCTTATTCACAACATCAACCGCAGAAACAGTCAGTCTGGTATAATAGCCTCTGCCGTAAAGCGCCGTCGGATGCACGCCGTCGAGATAGGCAATGCCGCTGTTCATCCGGTCTACGCGGTTGCCGTAATCATCGCCCCATGTTGCCTTCGTGACCTGTCCGCGCGCAACCGGGAAGTCGATCGTATCGAGCGCCGCGCCGGTCTGGCCGTCAAACAGCGTCATATATTCCGGACCGGAGAGAATATAGCCGTTTCCGTTGCGGTAATCCTTTGCGGCATCGCCGATGACCTTACCCTTGCCGTCCTTTGTGCCGTCGGCGGTTTTTGTAATGAGCTCTGCCTTGCCGTCGCAGTCAAAATCCGCAACGCACATCTGGGTATAATGCTGCCCGGCGCGGATATTTTTGCCGAGATTGATGCGCCAGAGCGTCTTGCCTTCGAGCGTCACGCAGTCGATGATGACATCATCGGTCTTGCCGGACTGCGAATTATCCTTGGAATTGCTCGGGTCCCACTTCAGAAAGATTTCATATTGTCCGTCGCCGTCCACATCGCCGACCACACAGTCATTGGGCGAATACTGCGCGCCGGGGCTGTTCAGCGGAATGTCAAAGTAATTCGTGCCGGAAGTAAATTTGCAGTCCTGCGAGGAAACGACCTTGCCGCCCGCAACGGTATCAACACGGTATTTGGAATTTGCGCTGCCGCCGTTATCCTGATAGCTTGTCGCCTCGCCTGCCTTGCTCGTATAGATGAGCGTGTCATCGCGGTAGAGCCGGAACTCTGCATCGTCCGCGTCATCGGCGTTCCAGCGCCAGCTGACGAACATCCCGCTGCCGGATTTCACCGCATAAATACCGCGGTCGAGATACTCCATGATCGCGGTTCCGTTTCCGCCGACGCCATAGGCTGCGGATGCGGAAAGCGGAAGTCCCGCCGTCAGTCCGGCATTTGCAGCGAGCACAACTGACAGTACTGCTGCCGCATTTTTTCTGAATCCTTTCATTGATAATCCTCCCCTTAAATCATAAATGTATCTTTCTGTCAGATCCTGCGCCGTCACACTCATCATACCATTTTTATGCATGAACCGGAATGATGTTTTCAATCAGAAAGATGCATTTTTCTTGCAGCATATCTTCTGCAAACTGTTGACATTCACGACCCGGGGCTGTATAATATGAGTAGCGGCGTGCAAAAGCTGCCTGTATGAGATACAAATTCAAAACAGCGGGGAGGGAGCACTTTGCTGATCTATGCACTCGGATGGCATTGGGAGCATCCGGCGGATTTTCAGATCATCCGGCCGGAGGGCGTTCACGGGATGCAGATTATCCTGGTCCGCTCCAAAGCACGTATCTGCATGGGTGAGGAATCCTATCAGGTCGCGCCGAATACCGTTTTCATCGTGGACAGCTGCTATCCGCATTCGCTCTTCGGAAACGGCGAGGTCTATGCAGATGACTGGATCCGGTTTGACCTTGAAACCGATGATATGGCCTTCCTCAAAGAGCTCGGAATCGCCCGCAATGTGCCGATCCCGCTGCAATCCGATACCGTTTCGCAGCTGATTAAAATCTGTGTGGAGATTTTTGAGGCCGGAAAGGCAGAACGGGATGTCACGCTGCGGTATCTGCTCACCGCGATTTTCATGCAGATCAAGGCGGATTACAATCCGACAGCCGCCCGATACAAAACGCATTACGATCCGGAATTTGAACAGATCCGACAGCAGATCTATGAGAATCCCCGCACAGAATGGAATATCGCACAGATCGCAGAACAGATGAATATGTCTGTTTCGCATTTTCAGCGGCTCTATAAGCTGCGCTTCGGTGTTCCGTGCAGCAAGGATATTCTGACAAGCCGGATGGAATATGCAAAGCAGCTTCTGACGACAACGGATCTTTCCGCAGTCGAGGTTGCGGCACAATGCGGCTATCACGATTATGCACATTTCTCCCGCGTATTCGCAAAATACGCCTGTGTCTCTCCGGCAAAATTCCGGAAGGACAAATAAACAGCACATCTCCCGCAGCAACATCCAATACAATAAAAATCACAACTGACGAAGAGGTACATCAACATGATTCAATGTCCGAAATGCGGCGCGGATTATACCGTTATGCCGGATGTCTGCGCACAATGCGGTCATCATTTTGAGCCGGAAGAGGGCATCCCCGATCCCTTTGCGGCGGCGTTCCGGCAGGAACAGCATTCCCGTATGCAGCAGCTGGAACAGCGTGAGGCTTTCCTGAAGCTGCATCAGGAAAAGGCCGCAAAGCACCCAAAGCCTGAAAGCTCCAAACCGAAAGCGGCGTCCCCGGCGGCGGAAATCCCGCAGCCGGAGCCGGAACCGGAGACAGACGAACAGAAGCCCGATTCTGAAATCCTGCCGGAATATTCTGACCGGAACCGGACAGCGGAGCAGAAAAAGAAGCCCGGCAAGATCTGGTGGGCTGCCGCCGGTGCAGCGATGCTCGGCCTGCTCATCTATACCGGATACACGATGCGGGACGGCTTCCGCAAACAGGCGCCGCGCGGCAGCAGCTATGCCTTTTACAGACAGGACCGTACCCTCTGGCTCTACCAGTCAGAATTCGGCGAATCGCTCCGGCTGACGCCGAACGCAAAGCCCGTTGATCATGATATCCCGGAACGGTATCTTGAAAAAATGACGCAGTTCAGCGCAGACGGCAAACGCATCTATTATCCGACGGATTTTGCATCTTCCGATCGCTGCTCGATTGCCTGCCGTTCACTCGATAACCCGAATGAACCGATCATTCTTGCAGAAATCCGGATGTTTCCGGACATAGCGGAAGAATTAGAAGAGATTGAGTTTGGAGAAGACAGGCGCATGAACGAAGCCATTGCTGATACGTTTACCGATATGCTGCCGCCCTATATTCTTGAGGGCGAAACGCTCTTCTACATCAATCCGGACGGCGCACTCTGCCGCAAATGCCCGGGTTCTGATCCGGAAATCATTTCGGAGAAGGTCATTCGCTATTGGCATGTTGACGGCAAAGAGGGCATATTCTATCTGGAAGCGCAGTCCACTCCGGAAACCAGCCTGTTTTTACCGGAATCCACGAGCTCCATATCATTTCCCTGGTGTATTTTTGAAGCTGTCGATCCTACTGATTATTCGTGTCAGATCTGTTACTGCGGCGTCAGCGGCGAAGCAGAAGCGCCGCTGCATCCCTATGAAGAAACTTCGGTCATAGGCTGGAATGCCTCACCGGCAGACAGCAGCAACTATTTCTACTACATTTCCCCCACAGACAAATGGCCGGATGATGGCTCGCTGTGTCTGTATCAGGCAGATCTCCGGCAGGGATTCAAGCAATTAATTGATATTCAAAGCGACACAGATGCCGTGATCGCATTACCGCTCGTGCTCACCAGCTATCCGGACGGCAGCTTCTACTATGCAGACTTTACCAGCCTGCTCAACACCTCTGATACCAATGGCAACGTGCATTTCTTCAATCGGCAGGAGAACAAAACCTACGACCTGCATTCCTGCGGAATTGATGACATCTTTGAATATGCCGACTTCTGCCGGACCGAGCCGTATTATGCATTCTGTTATGAAACCGTAGCAAATCCGCAGGTCTACTATAAGGGACGGGCGATCTCTGTCAATCTGCCGGAAGAAGATCAGTTTACAGCTCCGCGTATCCCGCGGTTTGATACACAATATCCGGTTTTGTATTTGAAAACGAAACCGCAGCAGGATTTACTGGCAGCTGCTTCCAGCAGCACACTCGGCAGCGGCACAGATGACAGTATGCTCTTCCCGATTGATGATGCAGACAGTTCTGCATTTTCGCTTGAATGGCAGCCGCAGGATATCTGCTATTATGCACTTATGAATCAGGATAAAGCGCTGAACTTTAAAGATACGCCGTATGAATCCAAGACTGATACGTACTTTGCATTTCAGCCGCCCGCGGCAAATAAACCGTCACAATTCCGATGGAATCCGGATTCCGGTGCATTTCAGGCGCCGCGGAGTTCAGAAGAGCAGATCACCGATGTGCGCCGCAAAAACGGCGGTCTCTTCTGCTTTTCCGATCAGAACCGACAGATCAAGCTCTATCAGAACGGTGTCCTTGCAGCGATCAGCGGCGAGGATATACAGCCTGACAAATGGAAGGCTGCCGCGCCTGATACCGCATACGCGATCAATGCCCGGAATGAGCTGACGCTCTGCAAACCTGACGGACTCTTTACGATCGACAGCGCAGATCAGCTTTATGCAGCCGGTGAGCTGCCGGCGGAAGCAGACGCTGACAGCAATCCGGAAGAGGAGGCTTCCGAATGATACAGGTTATCCGGACAGAAACACTCGCACAGCGCGCCGGTGCATATTACGTCCGCATTCAGGCCATGGCGAAAAAATATCACATCACGCTGGAGCAGGAATTCGATGCGCATGATACGCCCGATGCAGATTATATCGTGCTGCTGGACGATGATTTCCCCGTCGCGACATGCAGGCTCTATCCGGCTGACAGCGAGTCGATGATGCTCGGCAGAATCGTCGTGCTGCCGGAATACCGCGGCCGCGGACTCGGACGTCTTGCCGTAAACGCGGCAGAGCAATGGGCGGCGGAGCGCGGATTCCGCAAGGCCGTCCTTGAAAGCCGCGAGGAGAAGGTCGGGTTCTATGAAAAACTCGGCTACACCGCCGATCACAGCCGCATCATCCGCGGCGGGACATTTACCTGTATTTACATGGAAAAACTGCTGCATACATAAACTCAGCGCACCGGAGCAAAAATCCGGTGCGCTCTTTTGCAGAAAAATTATTTCGATAAACTTCAAAATACCTCTTGACAAACAGAAGAAAATGTGCTATATTATATTTAGACGGAAATCGAAATACCGTCTTTTTTACCGGTAACTATTTAGACAATCGTCAAAATACAAAAGGAGGCGAACCGTATGGACATCCGATTTTCAGATTCGGCTGTGAACGGATATCCGGTCTGCACGGCGGGATGCTTCATCTCCGCGCTGAATCTGAAAGCAGTCCCCGCGGCGCTGCTCATGATTGCAATCCGCGCCGGACAACAAAAACGGCCGGAAGAATGGGAGGTGCAGACATGAAGGATATCTGGAGCGCAATGGCGGATCCGACGCGGCGCGAAATCCTCACGCTGCTGCAAAAGAAGGATATGACTGCCGGAGAAATTGCGGAGCAGTTTGAACTCTCCGGCGCGACGGTCTCACATCATCTCAAAATTCTGCGCGAAGCCGGTCTGATTCTCGCAGAAAAAGAAAAGCAGACCATTACCTACAGCCTGAATCTCACAGTATTTCAGGATTTTTTGAAAGGTGTCGCCGGATTTTTCGGCGTGAAAGGAGAAGACAATGAAACTTGATACATTAAAGAAAATCGCGGTTGTGTCGCTTTCCGCGGCGATCCTGAATCTGCTGGCAGCGGCGCTGTTTATCCTGACGCTGCCGGAGCAGGTCCCGACACAATTTGACGCAAAAATGGTCTGCACCAGCTACGGTTCACGCTGGTTAGGGCTGATGTTTCCGGCGTTTCTGCCGGTCATCCTCGGATTGACGTTCCTGTTTTATTCGCACAGCAAAAACAAAGATAAGAATCTGCATGTGCTAAAGCTTGTGGCGCTGCTCATTACGGCGATCATCCTGATCACCGGCTGGTTTGTGCTCTTCCTGATGCAGAACCCTGTGCAGCTGGGCGAGGTGCTCGGCAAGCAATTCTGGTGGCTGTTCCCGGTGCTCTACGGTGTCGTCATGCTCCTGATCGGCAATTATCTCCCGACGACACGGCCGAATCTGATGCTCGGATACCGGACCCCCTGGACGCTGAAAAATGCGCAATGCTGGAAGCTGACGCATCAGTTTGCAGGAAAGCTTGCCGTCATCACGGGGCTGATCACGCTGATCGCCGGAATCGTGATGAAGGCAGCCAAAGTGGAAAATGAGAAGCTGTATGTCGGCATTTCAGTTGTATCGCTTATTATTGTTGTCTTGGCGCCGCTGTTCTATTCTTTCCCCCACAGAAACGACTAAGCCGTGCGGCGGCAGCAATTTTTTTCGACGGCCATATGCGTCATGCCATGTTCTTTCAAAAGCGCCAGCCCTGCGTAAAACATTGTTTCTTTCAGTTGTTCCTTTTCCACAATAGAAAAGATCTTCGGTGACATGGGGTTCCTCTTTGCGACTGATTTCATTTAAATAAGCGACGATATTTTCGGTTTGGGTCGCTTTATTTATTATAGCAGCAGCGCTGATTGTCTCATCCGGCTGCATATCGAAACCAAAATGCTCTGAGAATTGTATAGAAGCAATTCCCGGAGCATTTTGCCGTCTGTCATAATTATGTATATCTCACAAAAAACAGCTAACAAGTCCGCGCCGCTTATGGTGCGCTTCATAAAACCGTATGATTGCCTATTGACAAAGAAAAAATAATATGCTATATTTTAAAACGTCGTTGCGCA